>CAADGB010000479.1 GCA_900696455.1 uncultured delta proteobacterium | reverse complement strand
CGCCGCGTCGGCGGCGAAGGCGCGGCGGAGCTGCGCGCGGGCGCGCTCGCGCAGCGCGGGGCTGGCGGCGCCGTCGGCCAGCGCCGGCAGCGCGGCCTCGGCCGAGGGCGGCGCGGCGTCGGTCTCCTCGATCGAGACCACGAGCAGGAGCTCGCGGCGGATGGCGGCGTCGGGGTCGCGGCGCAGGGCCGCGGCGTACAGCGGCGCCGCGCGCTCGGCGCCGAGCTGACGCACCGCCGCGAACGCGATGCGGCGGAGCTCGGGATCGGCCGCGGTCAGCGCGCGCACCAGGGTCTCGCGGTAGACGTCGGGGTTGCGCTGGGCGGCGGCGCCGGCCACCGCCACCGCCGCCTGCTGGACCGCCGGCGCCGGGGTCGCCAGCGCCTGCTCGACGAGCTGGACCTCGGCCTCCCCGCCGCGGGCGATGGGCCGGAGGGCGACCAGGACCTCGGCCAGGTCGTCGGGAGCCTTGGCCGGCGCGGCCAGGGTCGCGAGCGCCTTCGCGTCGCCGGTCGTGGCGTAGGCGACGAGCGCGGCCAGCCGCGGCTCCGTGACCCGATCGAGCACGCGATCCCAACCGGCGAGCCCGCCGCCGAGCTCCCGCCGCGTCACCGCCGCCCACGCCCGGGGTTCGACCATGGGCCGCGACAGCCCGGTGTCGACCAGGGTGTCGCCGAAGCCCGGCGAGCTCGGCAGCCAGTCGAACGCCGACAGGCCGGCGCGCCCGGCCTTGACCACGATCCGGTCGCCGCCGGGACGCGGGGTGAGGGCGAGGTAGTAGTTGCCGCGCTGCAGGAACCAGAGGAAGACCAGGAGCACGACCGGCAGCGCGGCGACGGCGATCGCGATCGTCTTGTAGAAGCGGCGCGAGGCGTCGAGCACGCGCCGCTCGTCGTCGCGGGTGGGGGCGAGGCCCTCGAGGCGCACGTCCCACAGCTCGCGCGGCGACAGCCGGGTGCCGGTGGCGGCGCGCGCCCCGAGCAGCTCGTGGGCGCGGCGGGCGGCGGCCCGGGCCGGCGCGGTCAGCTCGCGCACGCGCGCCGCCAGCACCTCGTGGGCGAGGCGCCAGCGATCGAGCGCCGGGCCGGCGCGCACCACCGCGCCGCGCGCGGCGAAGCCGGCCATGATCCGCTCGACCTCGTCGGCGTGGAGCGACAGCGGGGCGCCGATGTCGGCGGCGGTCCGCGCCGCCGGCGCGCCGCCCGCGTCGTCGCTGGCCAGCTCGGCCAGGGCTCGCAGCGCGCGCCGCTCGTCGCCGCTGGCCCGCGCCGCGCCCTCGAGCCAGTGGCGCTCGAGCTCGCCGCCGCCGCCGGCGCGGACGAGCTGGGCGACGCTGGTGACGTGCAGCTCGCGCAGGCCGAGCAGCGCGATCTGCAGGTCGGCGGGGAGCACCGGTCCGCCGCGGCCGAGGCCGGCCACCACCGCCTCGGGGAGGCCGGGCTCGCCGGCACCGGCGAGGAGGCCGCCCAGCACCGCGCTCGCCTCGTCCGGGGGCAGCCGGCGCAGCTCGTGGCGGCAGGTGGGCGGGAACAGCGAGCCGGTGCGGTGCTCGAGGTGACCGAAGACGTGGACCCGCTCGCTCGACGCCACGTAGAGGAAGCGGGCGCGGCCGCTGGCGCGCGCCATCGACCGCGCGAACACCTCGGCCAGCTCCTGGGTGATCCGCTCGTCGCCGAGGCCGTTGGGGCCGGCCAGCGCCAGCTCGATGTCGTCGAGGACGAACAGGAAGAGCTGGGACGGCGGCGCGTTCGAGACCACGCGGGCGATGAAGGCGCTGGGCGCCTCGCCGGCGGTGGGCTGAGCGCCGGTGGCGGCGAGGCCCGCGGCCAGGGACTCCGCCGGCGTCGTCGGATCGGCGCAGGTCACGACCACCGCGCCCTGCTCGCGCAGGTGGGGCAGCACCGCCGCCACCAGCGAGGTCTTGCCGACGCCGCGCTCGCCGTGGAGCAGCCCGGCGCGGTAGCCGGTGGCGGTGATCATCTGGATCAGCTCGTCGCGATCGCGATCGCGGCCGAGCAGCGCACCGTGCTCGTCCTCGCGGTAGGGCGCGAGGCCGCGCCAGGCGGTGCCGGGAGTCGTCGCCACGGCGGGACTATATCCGAGGGCCGCCGGCCGCGCGCCCCCGGTCCGGACCCCGATCGCGACGGGGCCCTGCTGCTATGCTGGCGCGGCATGAAGGACCATGCCGCGCAGGTGGGGCGAGGGCGCGTCGCGCTCGGGATCGGCGCCGCGGCCGCGCTGGCGGTGGCCGCGGCCGGTCACGCCGCCGCCGAGCGCCGCGACGCGCGCACCCAGGTCACGATCTGGCGCGCGGGCGGCAGCGGCTACGGCGGCGGCGGCGCCTTCGTCAGCCATCGCCGCGAGGTCGAGGTGGCCGCCGATGGCGTGGTGCGCTTCGTCGGCGTCGCCGCCGGGCTCGATCCGGCGACCGTCGAGGTCACGAGCGTCACCGATCCGTCGGGCACCAGCGTGCTCGAGCAGCGCTTCGCCGCCAACCTGGCCACGCCCGAGGCGCTGCTCGCCCGCCACGTCGGCCGGCCGATCACGGTGGTGCTGAGCCGGGGCGAGGTCCGGGGCACGCTGCGCGCCGTCACGCTCGACGCCCTGGTGATCGAGACCGCCGGCAAGGGCGTCGAGATCGTCCGCCGCGGCGAGCACGTCGTGGCCCTCGAGCTGGGCGCCGCCGCCGTCGAGCACGAGCCGACCCTGGTGTGGAAGCTGGCCGCGCGCCGCCCGGGCCGCCACACCCTCGAGGTCCGCTATCGCGCCGCCGGCCTCGGCTGGACGCCGGAGTACACCGCGGTGCTCGGGGCCGGCGACGCCGTCGATCTCACCGCCTGGGCGGCGGTGCGCAACGACGCCGGGCTCGAGCTGACGGCGGCCGAGCTCACGCTGGTGAGCGACCCGGCGGGACGGACGCCGCGGGCGCCGGCGCCGGGCCGGCCGGCGCCCATCCCCCTGGCGCGGCCGGTGGACGTGCCCGCCGGCGCCACCGTCCAGGTCGAGCTCGCCCCCCGGCGGACCGCGGTCACGGGACGACGCCTGGTGATGTTCGAGGCCCTGGCCGATCAGACCGCGTCGTTCCCGCAGCAGGATTGCCACGGCTTCACCGCGCAGGCCGCCGGGGTGCGCAGCCAGCACGTGCTCGAGCTCGACGGACCCGGTCGGGTCCTGCCCGAGGGCACGGTGCGGCTCCTGCGGCGGGACGACCGCGGAGCGCTCACCGCGCTCGGCGAGGACACCCTGCGCGTCGACGGCGTCACCGGCGCGCTGCGGCTGCGGATCGGCGCGGCGCCGGAGCTGGTCGGCGAGCGCCGCCAGCTCGACTGCCGCGAGGATCCGGGGCGGCGCGCGGTGCGCGAGCGCATCGAGGTGAAGGTCGAGAACCGGGGCAAGGTCGCCGCCGACGTGGTCGTGCGCGAGTACCTGTACCGGTGGCACAACTGGCGGATCGATCAGGAGGACGAGCCGGGCAAGCGGGCCGGGGCGTCGGCCCACGAGTGGCGGCTGCGGCTGCCCGCCGGCGCCACCCGGACCCTGTCGTACACGGTCGTCTACGCGTGGTGAGCCGGCCGGCGGCGGTGGTCGCGGCCGTCGCCGCGGCGGTCGGCCTGGCGGCGTGCGCGGGGCGCGCCGGGCGCGGGCCGGCGGCCAGCGGGGCGGCGGGGGCGGACGTCGACGCCGACGCCCGGCTCCTCCTCCACCGCGACGGCGCGGTCGTCGAGGAGCGCTTCGCGATCGAGGTCGTCGCCGGCGTCAGCACCGTGCACCTGCCGCGCCCGCGCGGCGTCGACGCGGTGATCGTGCTGGGCGATCGCGACGCCCAGGTCCGGGGCTGGACGGCGATCGATCCGGCGGCCCTCCCCGGGGCCGCCGGCGCCGCCCCCGGCCTGGCGGTCGACGTGGTCGCGCCCCGCGCCGGCCGCGCGCGGCTGACGCTGGCCTACGTCACGCCGCACCTGACGTGGCAGGCCGGGTACACGCTCATCGACGAGCGCGGCCGGGGCCGGCTCCACGGCGCGCTCGCCCTCCGCAACGACACCGGGCGGCGCTGGGAGCGGGCCCAGGTGGTGGTGGCCGATCGTCCCCTCGCCACCGCGACCGCGGTCCTCGCCACCGCGCCGGCGCGTGTCCTGATCGTTCCGGGCGTCCACGCGGTCGCGCCCGGAGCCCAGCGCCTCGACCTCGCGCTCGCGGCGGTGGCGCTGCCGCTGGTGCCCACCCTGGTCTACGACCCGGTCGGCGCGCGCCTCGACTCGGCCACCCTGCGCCCGAGCACCGATCCCCGCCTGGGGGTGGCGCGGTGGCCGCGCTGGGTCGACGAGAGCCTGCTCGTCGCCCTCGGCCGGGTCGCGGCCGCGCCGCTGCCGGCGGGGCCGGTGCGGGTCCTCGCCGTCGACGGCGACGGCGGCGCGCTGCGCTGGCGCGGTCAGGGCCAGCTCCTGCCGGCCGTCGCCGACAGCCAGCGCCACGCCACGGTCGCGATCGGACGGGCGGCGGCGGTGCGCGGCAGCCGGCGCCGCACCGACTTCGCCCTCGACCTCGACGCCATGCGGCTGGTCGAGGAGATCACCGTGACCCTCGACAACCGCGGGCCGCGCCCGGTCGACGTGCTGGTGCGCGAGCACCTCTACCGCGGGCAGTGCTGGACCCTGGCCTACCACTCGACCGGCTCGCGCGTGGCCAAGGAGGGGGCGCAGCAGCTCGGGCTGGGGGTGACGGTGCCGGCGGCCGGGACGGCGACGGTCATGTACCGCGTCGTCTACGAGTGGGACGAGGGGGTGTGCCGACCCGGGCCCGAGCGCCGCGAGTAGGGCCGCGGGTTTCTTGGTAGGGTCGGCGCCGATGGCAAGCTCGCCGCCGGCTCTCGAGGTCTCCGGCCTCACCGTCCACTACGGCCGCCGGCTCGCGGTCGACGCGCTGTCGCTGACCGCCGCCGGGGGCGAGGTCATCGGCCTGCTCGGCCCCAACGGCGCCGGCAAGAGCACGGCCCTGCTCGCCATCGCCGGCGCGGTCATGCCCTCGGCCGGGCACATCCTGATCACCGGCGTCGATCTCGCCGCCGATCCGCTCGCCGCCAAGCGTCGGGTCGGGCTGGCCGATCAGCCGCCGTCGCTGTACGAGTTCTTCACCGTCGCCGAGCACGTGGCGATGATCGGCGAGGCCCGCGGCGATCGCGATCGCGCCGCCCAGGCCCGGTTGCTCGCCGACCTCGGGCTGGGCGGGGTCGCGGCCCGCCCGTGTCGCGAGCTGTCCTTCGGCATGCGGCAGCGGGTGGGCCTGGCCGCGGCGCTGGTCGCGGCGCCGGCGGTGGTGCTGCTCGACGAGACCCTCAACGGGCTCGATCCTCACGCCGCCCGGCGCGCCCGCGCCGCCCTGACCGCGACCGCCGAGCGCGGCGCCGCGGTCGTGATGTCGACCCACCTCCTCGGCGTCGCCGAGCACCTGTGCCACCGCATCGTGGTCATGGACCAGGGCAAGATCGTCGCCGCCCTGGTCGGCGACGCCCTCGACGAGCTGCGCCGCGGCGGCGTGGGCGCGCTCGAGGAGATGTACGTGCGCACGATCGCGGATCGCGAGGCGACCTGATGCGCGGGTCGAGCGGGCTCACGGGCCGCGAGCTCCTGGCCTGGGGCGATCTGGAGGCGCGGCGGCGCGGCGGCGCGCCAGCCTGGCTGGTCGCCGGCGGCCTCGGCCTGGCGATCGCCGCCGAGGTCGCGCGCCGCGCCGGCTGGTTCGAGGGCGCGCGCGCGCTGCCGGGGACGACGCTGGTGGTCGCGGTGCTGCTGGCGGCGTTCGTGCCGGCGATGTTCGGCGCGCCCTACCGCATGTTCTGGCGCCGCGACGCCGCGCTCCTGGCCCGCCTGCCCGTCGACGGCCGCGCGCTGTGGTACGTCGCGGTCGCGAGGGCGGCGCGGGCCGCCGGCCGCAGCGCGGTGGTGGTCGCGCCGACCCTGGGCCTGATCGCCGCCGTCGACGTGACGACCGCGGCGCGCGCGGCCGCGCTGGCGGCGACCATGGCGGTGGCCGCGATCGCGCTGGTGCCGGCGGTGTGCCTGGCGGCGGCCGACCTGGTGGCGACCGGCAAGGCCCGCGGCCTGGCCGCGGCGGTGAGCGGCGGCGAGGTCGCGCTGCCGACGACGACCTGGCTCGGCGGTCTGCCCGCCACCGCGATCGCGGGGGTGGTGCTCGCCGCGATCTACGGCGCGCCGTGGCTCGGGGACGGCGGCGGCCTGGCCGGCCCCATCGGCATGGGCGTCGTCGTCGGCGGCGCGCTCGCCGCCGGGGCCTGGGCGACCGCCGCCGCCGCCCGGGTCTATCCCCTGGCCATGCGCGAGGTCGCCGCCCTCGACCGCCAGATCCACGCCCACCTCGAGATCCACCCGCCGACCGCGCTCGAGCGCGTGGTCCGCGACCGGCTGGGACCGGCGGCGCCGATCCACGACCGGCTGGCGCGCCTGGTCCGTCGCCGCTACCCGCTGGTGGTCTTCGCCGGCGCCGCCGGCGGCGCGACCCTGATCGTCGTCGGGCTGGCCGCCCCCGCCGAGCTGGTGGCGTGGCTGGGGGTGACCGCGGCCGCCCTCGGCTTCCTCGCCGGCTGGCTGTCGCGGGCGCTGGCCCGCCCACCGCTCGAGCTGCCGCGCCTCACCGCCACCCTGCCGGTGACCGCCGCCAGCGTCGCCGCCGCGCGCACCGCCTACGTCGCGACCTGGGTCGCCCTGTTCCTCGCGGCGCCGGCCGCGATCGCCGCCGCCCTGTCGGCGCGGCCGCTCGCCGCCGCCGTGACCACCGCGATCGCCGCGACCGCCGGCGCGCTGCTGGGTCGCCTCGGGCGCTGACCTCGGCATCCGCCCGCCGGCGCCCGCGCGTGTGGGTCCCTCACGCGCGCGGACCGAAGACGTGCAGCGAGCGGGCGCAGGCGTCGGCGTCGCGGCCGCCCTGCTTGAGGTCGAACAGGCAGATGACCTCGGTGCGGACGCCGGGATCGAGGTTGGCGATGAAGCGCGTCACCGACGACAGGATGAAGTAGAGGCCGAGGCCGGCGCCGCCGCTGGCGCCGGGGGCGTCGGGGGCGCGCGGCCGCCCGCGCTCCTGGCGGGCGCGCAGCAGGTGGTCGAGGATGACGTCCTTGGCCAGCGCGCCGTAGCGGTCCTCGACCGAGACCGCGAAGTAGCGCCCGTCGGCGGCCCAGCGCAGGCGGGCCTCGGCGTCGCCGACCGGGTCGGTGATGCGGCGCGGGGTGGGCACGGCCTTGCCGGTGGCCACCGCAGGCGCATCGTACATCGCGTTCATCAGCAGCTCGTCGACGACGCTCTCGATGCGCGCGATCGTGGGGCGGCGGGCGCCGCCGTCGCGGGCCGAGGCGGTGACCGCGAGCAGCGCCTCGCGCTTGGCCTCGTAGGTGTCGATCGTGGTCTCGTTCACCTTCACGCCCCACGCCAGGTACTTCTCGAGCCCGAAGATGTCGCCCGACGACAGCTTGACCGAGGTGACGACGAGCTCGTCGTCGTCGGGGTCCTCGGCCTCGCGGATGACGTGGTTCCAACGCTCCCGGCGCATGGCGTCGAGCACCGCCTCGTCCTCGAGCGACGCGCCCATGACGATGAGCGCGCGGCCGCGCTCCAGGGTGGCGCGGTCGGCGTCGGCGAGGCCGGCGTAGGTCGGCTGATCGATCACGACGACGGCGTCCGCGGGATCGGCGCCGCCGACGGCGTCGGCGAACTCGACCTGGGTCCCGGTGGCGTGGAAGGCGCGGCGCAGGGGCCGCCGCAACGCGACGCTGGAGGTGACGCACACGGCGCGCGTGGGGGCCACCATCGCCTCCAGGATACGGTACGCCGATCGCGACGGTCAAACCCTGGCCGGGAGCCGGCGGGGTAGCGGCGGCGGCGGCGGGTGCGAGCGCCGGGGTCCCCCTCGCACCATCCTCCGTTCCCCGACACCGCTCCGGGGTGAGTGGCGAAGCGGAGAGGACCACTGATACGATACTTGCGATGGCCGAACCCCCCTCGGGTGACCGCCCGCCGCGGCCGCCACCGCTGCCGGCGCTGCCTCGACGCACCGCCGAGGGGGCGCTGCCGTCGTTGCCCGTCCCGCCCGCGCCCCCGCGCGTGGCGCCGCCGGCGACCGGGACCCCGGCCCCGGCCGCGGTGGTCGCGCCGCCCGCGCCTGCGCCGCCGCCGCCGCGGGCCGCGGCCGAGCCGCCGCCCGACGACGACTCGACCGGCGACCTGACCCGGCGGGTGATGGGCGCGGGCTCGGCGGCGCTGATCGACTCGGTGGTCGAGCTGCTCGCGGCGGAGGCCGAGGCGCTCCTCAGCGGCGGCGCCGAGGCCGACGAGCGGCTCGCCGACATCAACGTCCGGCTCTCGCTCATCACCGCCGACATCCTCGACGATCCCGAGGACGCCGCCCGCTACCTCGAGCTGGCCGAGAAGCACCCGCTGGCGGCCCGCCTCCTGGTGTCGCACGGCATCGCCGCGCCCGATCCCAAGGCGCTCGAGACCGCGGGCCGCATGATCGGCGCGCTCGCCGATGCCCGCGAGCGCGCCCACCTCACCCGGGACCTGGTCGAGGCCTGGCTGTACTCGCTCGGCGATCCGGTCCGGGCGGCGGCGGTGGTGGCGTCCGCAGGCGGCGAGGTCAGCGGTGACCCCGAGATCGCGGCCGAGATGCGCGCGCTCGGCACCCTGGCCCGCGCCGGCGCCGGGCAGTGGGGCGAGCTGGCGACCGCGCTGGCGGCGGCGGCGGCGGCGCCCGGCGCGCTGCCCGAGGACGCGTGCGACGCGGCCGCCGTGCGGCTCGACCGCCTCGGCGACGCCGCCGGCGCCCTCGCCATCGTCCAGGCCGCCCTGGCCCGCCCCGAGCGCGGCCGCGGCGCGCCGGTGCACTGGCTGCGCGCGATCGACCTCGCCCTCGACGCCGCCCAGCGCCTGCCCGGGGGCGCCGACGTCGCGGCCGTGGCCGCGCTGCACGAGCGCCGCCTCGAGCTGCTCGAGGCCGACGCCGGCGCCCGCCGCGAGGAGGCCGCCACCCGCCACGCCCTCGCCGACGCCCGGCTCGCCGCCGGCGACCTGGGCGCCGCGGTCTCCGGCTACGCCTCGGCCGCCGGCGACGAGGGCTACGGCCCGGTGCTGGCGCGGCTGGCCATGGCCCGCGTCGGCCACCGCGCCAGCCGCTGGGGCGACGCCGTGACCGCGCGCCGCGGCCTCGCCGAGTCGCAGGCCGCCGGCGGCCTGTCCGCGGCCCACGCCTGGCGCGCCCTCGAGATCGCCGACGCCCACGGGCTGGCCATGGCCGGCGAGCTGGCCCAGCTCGCGACGTCCGGGGCCCGGACGGCCAGCGGCCTGCTCACGCTCGAGCGCCTGCGCGCCGGCGAGCCCGAGGCCCTGGTCGCGCACCTCCTGGCCCAGGCCAAGGACGGCGCCCGGGCCGGCAACCGGCGGGCGGCGCTGGTCATCGAGGCCCGGCTGGGCGACGTCGCCCGCGCCCTCGAGCTGCTCAAGGTCGCGTCGTCGGAGCGCGCCCCCGGTCCGGCGCGCCAGAGCGAGCTCGACCACCTCGCGCGCCTCGCCCGCCGCCAGCGCGACCGCGCCCAGCTCGGCGAGATCTACCGGGCGGCGGCGCAGTCGGCCCGCGACCGCCGCGCCGCCACCGCGCTCCTGTTCGCCGCCGGCGCCCTCGAGCTCGCCCGCGCCCGGCCGCTGGAGGCGGAGGAGCTCCTGCTCCAGGCCTCGCGCCAGGCGCCGCAGGATCCCGCGGCCAAGGGCGCGCTGGCCGCGATCTACCGCAAGGCCGAGCGCTGGCGCGAGCTGTCGAGCACGCTGTCCGATCTCACCGCGCTGTGCACCTCCGAGGAGCTCAAGCTGGTGCTCCTGCGCGAGCACGGCAAGATCCTGGCCGAGCACATCAGCGACACCCGGCGCGCCCGCACCGTGCTCGAGCAGGCCCAGGCCCTGCGGCCCGACGACCCCGACGTCACCTACGAGCTGGCGCGGCTGTGCGAGCACGGCCGGCAGTGGGACAAGGCGATCGAGCTGCGCGCCCGCGTCGCCGAGCTGGTCAAGGACGTCCGCCGCCAGGCCCAGATGTACCTGGAGATCGGCCAGCTCGAGGAGACCCGGCGCAACGACGACGCCGCGGCCGTGGCCGCCTACGAGCGCGCCGCGCGCGCCGATGACCGCGCCGTCGAGCCGCTGCGCGCCCTGCAACAGCTCCACCGCCGGGCCCGCCGCAACGATCGCCTGCTGGCGCTGCTCGAGCAGGAGCTGACCCGCGGCGTCGAGCCGTCGCGGCGCCTCGCCATCCAGCTCGAGGCCGGCAAGCTGTACGAGGACGGGCGCGACCCCGAGCGGGCGCTCGCCGCCTACGACGACGCGCTCTCGATCGACGCCGCCGACGCCGCCGCCCTGGTCGGGGTCGACCGCGTCGCCCGCGGCCACGATCGCTGGCGCGAGCTGGCGATCGCCTACCGGCGCGCGCCGCGGACCCTGGCCAACCTGCGGGTCCTGGCCGAGGCCCTCGAGCGCCGGGGCGAGTGGACCGAGCTGGCCGAGATCCGGCAGGCCGAGATCGAGCTGACGCCGGCCGCCGAGCGGCCGCGGCTGGCGGCGTCGCTGGCGCGCATGGCCGAGGACAAGCTCGGCGACGTCGAGACCGCGATCCGCTTCCACCAGCTCGCGGCCCAGGGCAGCGCCAGCACCGACAGCCACCGCGACCTGACCCGGCTGCTCGAGCGCACCGAGCGCTGGGCCGACCTGGCCGGCGCGCTCGAGCGCGAGCTGGCGGCGGCGCCGGCGGGCAACGTCGACGCCCAGCTCGCGATCCTGACCCGGCTCGGCCAGCTCCGCGAGGAGAAGCTGGCCAAGCCCGCCGACGCCGCGCTCGCCTACGAGTCGATCCTCGAGCGCCGCCCCCAGTACGTGCCGGCGCTCGAGGCCCTCGAGCGGCTGTACGAGCGGCTCGGCCGCGACAAGGATCTGATGCGGGTGCTGGAGGCCCGCGCCGACTCGACGATCGACAAGCTGGAGCGGGCCCAGCTCTACGGGCGCATCGCCCAGGTCAAGCAGAACCGCGGCGACCCCGACGGCGCGATCGCCGCCTTCACCGCGTCGTTTCTCGCCGACCCCGCCAACCGCGAGGTCTTCACCTCGCTCGAGAAGCTCTGCTACAAGCACGAGCGCTGGGCGTCGGCGATGAAGCTCTACCAGAGCGCGATCGATCTGGTGGAGAGCGGCGCGTCGCGGGCCTACCGCCTGGGCGACCTCTACGCCCGCCGCGGCCAGGTCCAGCTCCAGTACCTGGGGGAGCTCGACGCCGCGGCGCAGTCCTACGTCAAGGTCGTCGAGATCGATCCCGAGAACGACACCAGCGTGAAGTTCCTGGAGTCGATCTTCTCGCAGAAGAGTGACTGGAGCGGGCTCATCGGGGTCTACGAGAAGCGGGCCGGGCTGACCCGCGACGACGAGCGCCGCCTCGAGTCGCTGCGCCGCGCCGCCCGGGTCGCCGCCGCCAAGATGCGCGACTTCGGCGAGGCCGCCCGCCTCTACCAGCACATCCTCGACATCGATCCGTCCGACGTCGAGGCCCTCGACGCGCTCGAGCGCTGGTACGAGCGCAACCACGACTGGGGCAAGCTGGTCGAGGTCCTGCGCCACCGTCTGGCCACCGCCCCCGCCGGCGACGCCGCGACCACCCTGCACAAGCGCATCGCCCAGATCAGCGAGGAGGGCCTGCGCGACGAGTCGCGCGCGGTCGAGCACTACCAGCGCATCCTCGAGATCGCGCCCGCCAACAAGGAGGCGCTCGAGGCCCTGGGCCGCATCTACGAGTCGACGGAGCAGTGGGCCGAGTTCGTCGACGTCACCCGCCGCCAGATCCGGGTCACCACCGATCGCAACCTCAAGGCGCTGCTCTACTTCAAGTGCGGCTCGGTGATGGAGGCCAAGTTCGGCAAGGAGGAGGACGCGATCCGCTACTACGACGCGGCGATCAAGACCTCGCCCTCGTGTCTGCCGGCGGTCCACGGCCTGCGCGACCTCTACCGCCGGCGCGAGGACTGGCCGCGGGTCATCCAGACCCTCGAGCTCGAGGTCAAGCTGTGGCAGGACGACAAGGAGCGGGCCGGCGTCTTCGCCCAGATCGGCCGCATCTACGAGTCGCGCCTCGGCCAGCCCGACCGCGCGATGCACTACTACGAGAGCGCGCTCGCCGTCGATCCCGAGTGCCTGCCCGCCAACCAGGCCCTGTTCGAGCACTACTTCGACGCCGGGGAGTGGCAGCGGGCGCTGCCCCTGGCCCAGGCGCTGGCGGTCAAGGCCATGCGCGAGGGCGATCCCAACACCCGCAGCGAGTTCTATCGCCGGCGCGGCGTGGTCGCCCACATGACCGGCGACGCCCGCGGCGCCGCCGAGAGCCTGATCGTCGCCCTCGAGATCAAGCCCAACACCCTGTCGGCCCTCGACGGCCTGCTCGACCTGCAGCGCAAGCACCCCGAGGCCTGGGACTTCGACGCGATCTACCGCGAGCTCGACAAGCTCTACAAGAAGCGCGACGACGCCGGGCCCTTCCTGGCCCGGGTCCGCGTCGCCCAGGCCGGCATGAAGGAGCGCGAGGGCGATCTCGATCAGGCCCAGCAGCTCTACGCCGAGGCGGTGGCGCTGGCGCCCGACGACTTCGAGGTGCTGTCGGCGATGATCACGCTCCACCTCAACATGCGGCGGTGGAGCCACGCGGTCGACGCCATCGTCAAGTTCCTCAACCACAGCGACGTGTCGCAGGCGGTGCGCGTCGGCGCGCTCATGCGGCAGGCCGAGATCCACGCCGACTGCGAGATGGAGCCCCACCGCGCGATCTCGGTCCTGCGCGAGGTCATCCGCATCGACCCGATCCACGAGGAGGCCTACTACCGCCTGGCCCAGGAGCACTACCTGCTCGGGCGCCACGCCGACGCCCGGGCGGCGATCGATCGCGTGATCGAGCTGGCGGCGGCGCCGGGCTCGGCGATCTCGCCCGAGAACCTGGCCCGCTACTACTACTACCGCGGGCGCATCACCGAGACCTCGGGCGATCCTCGCGGCGCGACCTCGCAGTACCGCCGGGCCAGCGAGTACGATCCGGGCTACGCGCCGCCGGCCCTGGCCCTGGCGCGGCGCGCCGCCGAGGCCGGCGACCAGCGCGGCGCCGAGGGCCTGCTCATCGACGCCGCCCACGCCGCGATGGAGAAGGGCGGGCCGCCGGCGGCGGTGCCGTTGCAGCGCGGCCTGGCCCGCATCCTCCTCGCGTCCGGCGACCGGCCGGCGGCGATCGAGGCCTACCGCGGCATCCTGGGCGTCGACGACAGCCCGCCCGATCGCGTGGCGCTGGCCGAGATCTACGCCATCGACGACCCGGGCAAGGCGATCTCGGAGCTGCGCAAGGTCGTGGATCGCGACATCCACAACGCGATGGCCTACCGCCTCCTGTCGTCGTACTACACCCGCGTCGGCGAGCCGGAGCGGGCGGCGCGGGCGCTGACGGTGATGGAGCAGCTCGGCTTCGCCGAGGAGTCCGATCGCGGCGCCGCCGCCAAGGTGCGGGCGTCGTTGCCCTACCACCCGATGCGGCGGGCGCTCGACGACGAGATGCGGATGCGGCTGCTGGTGACGACGGCGGCGCGCGATCCGTTCGGCGAGGTGCTGGCGGCGGCCGCGGCCGAGCTGGGCGGCCTGTACCCGCCGCCGATGCTGGGCGAGAACCTGATCCCGGTGCAGGGCATGGACGACCCCGGGCTCAAGGTCGCGGTCGCCGACATCGCCCGGCTCGACGCCATCGAGGCCGAGGTCTTCGTGGGCGAGCGCGTGCCGGGCCTGGTGGCGCTGGTGGCGGCGCCCCGCCGTCTGGTGGTGATCGACCGGTCGCTGGTCGGCGAGGGCGACGGGCCGCGCCGCTTCCTCCTCGGCTGGGCCTTCGAGGCGCTGCGGGGCGGGTACGCCTTCCTCCACCACCTCGGCCGTCGCCAGCGATCCGAGCTCGGCAACTTCATGAAGTCGCTGCTCCTGCCCGAGGGCGAGCGGCCGGCGCCGACCAACGAGTTCGTGAAGGGGCTGTCCAAGCGGGCGCAGAAGGTCATCGAGCGCCACCAGAACTGGGGCCGCGACGTCGACGGCGACGCCTGGATCGACGGCATGCTGGGCACCGCCAAGCGCGGCGGGCTCCTCGCCTGCGACGACTTCGCCGCCGCCACCTGGATGATCGCGCGCCTGACCGGCGAGATGCTCCTGTCTCACGACGCCACCGTGGCCCTCGGCGCGGTGCTGGGCGGGGCCGACCTGGTGCGCTTCTATCTGTCCGACGACTACCAGCGCCTACGCGACTACCTCACCGCTGCCCCGAACCAGGCGTGACACGGGGCGGGGGACGGGCCACGATCGACGTCCATGGAGTGGATCCCGCTGGCGCGATCACGATATGCTTTGCGAGTTGAAGGTTCTAGGGTACAGGTGTAATCACGGCTACGTGAATTACGTGTCGACGGAGACGCAATGAGCCAGAAGTTTCAGGCGTCGGTCCACCACCGCGACGACGTCAGCTACGTCAAGCTGAGCGGTGTCATCGACGAGGACAACGAGCTCACCGCGCTGACCGACAAGATCCCGGCGGGTACGGCGGTGATCGATCTCGGCGAGATCGAGCGCATCAACTCGTGTGGCGTGCGCGACTGGGTCAACTGGCTCGGCAAGCTCGAGACCCAGGCGACCCGCGCGGTGCTCGTCGAGTGCTCGCCGGCGATCGTCGCCCAGATCAACCTCGTCAACAACTTCACCGGGTCGGGCGTGGTCAAGAGCTTCTACGTCCCGTACTTCTGTCCCGAGTGCGACGAGGAGAAGGTGCTGCTCGTCGAGGCGGCCGACATGGGCTCGGGGCCGCACGAGCCGCCGACCTGTCGCTGCGACGAGTGCGATCTGGTCATGGACTTCGACGACATGGCCGACTCGTACTTCGCGTTCCTGTCGAACCAGAAGAAGATCGCCGAGCCCGACAAGATCAACGGCGTCATCAAGGAGTTCGCCTCCGGTGACAACGGCGAGAAGTCCAAGATCCGCTCGCGCACCGGCACCTCGAGCCTGCACAGCTCGTCGGTCTCGTCGTTGCCCAGCGTGCCGTCCTTGCCGTCGATCTCGCGGCCCAGCGGCAGCTCGCCGTCGATCACCGCCAAGCCGGGCAGCCGGCCGTCGATGACGCCGGTGACGACCACCACCCACCCCGGCATGCGCCCGGTGGGCTCGTTCCAGGGCACCAACCCGGGCAGCCGGCCGGGCAACTTCACCTCGCCGGGCACCAACCCCGGCAGCGGCAGCTTCTCCACGCCGGTCCCCGCCGAGCGCCCGGCGCTGACCCAGCCCAAGTCGAGCGCCGTGATCTACGTGCTCGTGGTCGTGCTGCTCGCGACCATCGGCGTGCTGGCGTTCCTGCTCTTCAGCGGCAAGTGACCCCGAGGTCCCGCGGGGCGTCGGCGGCGGCGGCTCGTGGCGTCGTGACGCGGGAAGACCGCGGACGCCGGAGGCTCAGGCCGAGAGGCCCTTCTTGTAGGACAGGAGCTCCTTCTGGGTCTTGAGCAGGAGCTGGTTGGTCTCGAGCAGCTCCTTGGTGCGGGCGCGGATCTGGTTGGCGAGGCGCTCGCGCTCGCGGGCCTCGTTCTCGAGCATCTCCTGGTACTTGACCTGGACCACCGCCTCGTCGGTGACGTTGCGCTGGATCTCGAGGGCGCCGACGTGCTGGCCGCTCTCGTCGGTGATCGGCACCGCCGACAGGATGAAGCGCAGCTCCTTGGCGTCGGGCTCGCCCAGCACCTTGCCGCTGATCTCGTCGAGCCGGACGTGTCGGTTGTCGGTCCAGCACTGCTGGGCGATGCACTCGCTGCGGCAGATGTTGAGCTCGATGACCTCGAAGCAGCGCTTGCCCTTGAGGCCGCGCGCCACCTGCCGCGGCAGCATCGCGAAGAACGCGCGGTTGAAGTCGACGATGCGGCGCTCGGTGTCGACGATGAAGTAGCTGTCGACGATGGCGCTGGCCACGCGCTTGAACTCGGTCAGGAACTGGGTCAGCGCGGGGTGGGACTCCATCCCCCGCATCGTAGCAGAGCGCGTCGCGCGCTCGCCAATGCGACCCCTGGCGGCCGGCGGCCGAGGCGCGCGGCGGTGCGCGCGGGACACCCACATCGGCGCATGTGGAACTTTACACCGGACATGGACCGACCGGTCGCGGGGACGCTTCGTTGACCCCTTCCGACCAGACGCCGTAACATTGCATGGCCAATGGCAAAGCGCGGCGGCTTGAGCATCTCGGTCAAGATGATCTTGACCACCACGTTCCTGATCCTCCTCACGGTGGTGGGCTTCGGTCTGCTGAACGCGTGCAACATCCGCGAGGCCTACGATCGCGCGGCCAAGGACAAGATCACCGAGTACCGCAAGCAGCTCGAGAGCAAGGGCGAGACCAACACGATCTTCTTCGGCCAGGGCCTGCGCTCGTACTTCATCAACACCCAGGACGTCGAGATCAAGGAGATCGTCGACGACACCCTCAAGCACGACGCCGAGCTCAAGCTGGTCTACGTCGTCGGTCGCGTCCAGAACCTCATCAAGTACTGCCGGCGCAAGGACGACCGGTGCGACGCCGCCGGCGAGGTCGAGGGCGAGCGGGTCAAGCACGCGTCGTGGGCCAAGGTGCTGGAGGAGTGGAAGCGGCGCGCCGCCGCGACCGAGCCCGAGATCAGCGTCTCGCTCGACTGGACCGCCGGCGAGGACGGCAAGCTGCTGCTGTTCGCCTACCCGGTGTTCTCGGGCGAGCAGGTCGGCTGGAGCCCGGCCGCCGCCGCGGCCGACGACCCGGGCGAGAACCGTCAGGGCTACGTGGTCTTCGGCTACGACCTGTCGCCGGTCGACACCTTCGCCCGCGAGAGCGCCAAGCTCAAGGACGAGGAGGCGCGCAAGGCCGCGCTGCGCACCGGCGCCTTCGGCGCGCTGTTCGTGCTCATCGGCACCCTGCTCGCGAGCTTCCAGGGCGTCCAGATCTCCAAGCCCATCAAGCTCCTGGCGTGGAAGGCCGACCAGATCGCCCGCGGTGATCTGGCCGCCCGCGTCGAGGTCAAGTCGACCGACGAGCTCGGCCTGCTCGGCGAGAACTTCAACTTCATGGCCGACCAGCTCGTCGTGCTGCTCCAGCAGACCGCCGAGAAGGCGACGATGGAGAAGGAGCTCGAGGTGGCGCGGACGATCCAGGAGACCCTGGTGCCGACCCACGATCCGGTCGACAAGGGCACGCTGCGCTTCGCGGGCTACTTCCAGCCGGCGTCGCAGTGCGGCGGCGACTGGTGGACGTGGCACGACATGGTCGGCGACAAGGTCCTGGTCGTGATCGGCGACGTCACCGGCCACGGCGTGCCGTCGGCGATGATCACGGCGGCGGCCAAGGCGGCGTGCGACGTCGCCCGCGCCGTCAACGGCGACAACGTCGACCCGGCCAAGCTGCTCGAGATCATGAACTCGGCGATCTACCAGAGCGCCAAGCGCAAGTTCGTGATGCCCTGCTTCGCCTCGGTCATCGACACCCGCCGGCGCACGATCACGTACGCCAACGCCGGCCACAACTTCCCCTACCTGTACCGGACCTCGGAGGGCGGCCAGGGCGAGTTCGGCTCGCTGATGATCCGCGGCAACCGGCTCGGCGACCTCAAGGAGTCGAAGTACGAGGTCAAGACCACCGAGCTCATGCCCGGCGACATCCTGGTCTGGTACACGGACGGCATCGTCGAGTGCGAGTCGAGCGGCGGCGAGGAGTACGGCGAGAAGCGCTTCCGCGCCTCGGTGCGGCGGGCGGCCGCGCTCGAGGCCGGCGAGATCCGCGACGCCGTCGTGACCGACGCCGCCAACTTCTTCGGCGACAACATCCGCAAGGACGACATCACGCTCGTCATCGGCAAGGTCTTTTGAGCACCGGCGAGCACCGGTGCGCACCGCTGAGCGCTGGCAGGCCCGGGCCGCGACGGCCCCCGTGGAGGAACCCGTGAACGAGGAACCCGTGAACGAACCAACGCGAACGTCCTGCGCCACGCGCGGCCTGGCCCGCACCTGGGCCGCCGCCCTCGGGCTCGTGCTCGTCCTCCTCGCCGCCGGCACCGCCGTCGCCGACGTGGCCGAGGATCTGAAGGAGGGCGATCGCTACTTCGAGGAGGCCAACTGGCGACGCGCCGCCGCGGCCTTCGACTCGGCCATCCGCTCGGCCCCCACCCAGGTCCCGCCCGAGGCCTACGGCAAGCGGGCGGCGATCTTCATCATCCAGGCCGACTACAAGGGCGGCCTCGAGTTCATCCGCACCGTGGCCAAGCGCACCCACCCCGAGGCCGCCGAGGTCCTCGAGCAGGAGGCGCTGCTCTTGTGGGCGACCGGCGACAAGCCGGGCGCGGTCGCGGTCGCCGAGAAGGCGGTGGCCAAGCTGGCGTCGCTGTTCTCCAACCAGCAGATCCTGGGCGAGTTCTACTTCAACCGCGATCCGCTGAAGACGATCACCGCCTACGAGGCCTACCTGGCGGCGCGGCCCGCCGATCGCGAGAGCCGCGACGTCCTGCCCCGCATCCGGCTCGGCTTCTCGTACCTGGCGCGCGGCCGCATGGCGGTGCGCGAGAGCCAGCACGACGCCGCCAACCGGGACTACGAGCGCGCGGTCAAGGAGTTCGAGACCGTCGTCCGCAAGCACGGCAAGGCCCAGTACGCCCAGCCCAACGCCGACATCGGCCTGTGCGCCGCCTACACCGGCCTGCGCAAGTTCGACCAGGCCATCACCGTGTGCGAGCGCCTGCAGGGCAACCCGCGCAACATCGACAGCAACGGCTCGGTCTACTTCAACCTCGGCTCGGCGTACCTGGCCAAGAAGCTGCCGCAGCGGGCGCGGCAGGCCGCCAACGAGTACCTGAAGAAGCGCAAGAACGAGCCCCGCGGCTACATCCTCATCGGCGACGCCTACTTCCAGGAGCGCGACTGGGGCCAGGCCCTGGCGGCGTACCTGCAGGCGGAGAAGCTCATGCGCGGCGGCGCGGGCGCCAGCGAGCTCAGCGTGCGGCTGGGCAAGACCTACCGCCGCATGCCGTCGACCGGCGCCCAGAACACCAACCTGGCGCTGGCCATCGAGAAGCTCGAGGCCGGCCGCCAGCTCGACCCGTCGAGCTTCGACCTCGGCATCGAGCTCGGCGGCGCCTACCTGGCGGCCCGGCGCGACGGCGACGCCGCCAAGACCGCCGACCAGCTCATCGCCGGCAAGGCGTTCGCCAGCGCGCCGCCCGAGCTCGCCGCCGAGCTCTACCTGGTCAGCGCCAAGGCCCAGTACAACCAGGGCAAGCTGGTGGTGGCGCGCCAGCGCTTCGAGGCCGCGGTGGCCCTGCGACCCAGGGAGCTGCAGATCCGGCGCGCGCTCGTCGAGACCATCAACGCCCAGGCCGCCGGCGCCTTCACCAAGGGCGACGGCAAGACCGCGGCCGCCTTCCTCGAGGAGGCGCTCAAGGTCGACGACCGCTCGCCGATGGTCGCGCTCAACCTGGCGGTCCTGGCCATCGACCGCGGCGACTGCGACGGCGGGCTGCGCTACCTCGACCGCATCAAGGACAACCGCCGCGGCTACTCCATGCTCTACAACCGCCTGGCCGGCCGCGCCCACCTCTGCGCGAAGAAGCCGGACAAGGCGCGGGCCGCCCAGCACTTCGCGGAGGCCGACGAGGAGGCCACCAAGAACCAGGCCAACCTGATGAAGGCCGAGATCTACACCGAGTGGGCGCCGCTGCTGGTCGACACCAAGCTCGACGAGGCGGTCGAGAAGCTCGGCATCGCCGTGGGCTTCGCCGCCCAGTCGCCGGAGGTGGCGCCCGCGGCTAAGCGCAACCTCGCCCTCGCCCTGTTCCGCCGCGGCTGGCGGGCGATCAAGGCCGGCAAGGACGCGGAGGCGGTGGCCGACCTGGAGCGCGCGACCCGCGAGCCCTCGCTGCTCAAGGGCACCGAGCCGGCGGCCTTCGAGTTCAGCTACGCCCTGGCCCTGCTCGAGAAGGGCGACACCGCCGAGGCCGGCAAGTACTTCAAGCAGCTCGCCGCCAAGGGCAACCAGGCCGCGTACCTCAAGGCGCCCTACGCCAAGGTCGGCACCGAGTTCTTCGGCGCCTACGCCGACTACCGCTCGAACAACGCCACCCTGCGCGAGCGAGCGGCCGCGACCTTCACCCGCCTGCTCGGCAGCGCCACCGGCGCCTTCAGCACCAAGGTCCGCGACCTGATCGCGTCGTCGTGGGAGTACGTCGCGTTCGACCACTGGCGCAACGGCCGCACCGGGCCGGCGGCCAAGGCCCTCGACAGCGCCGAGCGCTTCGCCAGCGACGACGCCAAGCGTCGCCTGGTCAACAACCGCGCGGTGCTGTCGCTCGACAAGAGCAAGATCGGCGCCCTCGAGGCGCTGCGCGGCCAGCCGCCCGAGGCGCTGGTCAACCTCGGCATCCTCTACGACCAGGCGGGGCGGCCCAAGGACGCCTACGAGGCCTGGCGCTCGGCGTCGGGCCGGGTCGCCGGCGCGCGCGATCTCCAGAAGTGGATCGACGCCAAGAAGCGGATCTACGGCTACTAGCGGCACCCAGGAGCACACCATGCGCAAGCTCAGCATCATCATCCCGACGCTCTGCCTGGTCGCCCTGGCCGTCGCCCTGGTGGTCCGTCCCGGCACCACCCAGCCAGCGCCCGGCAAGCTGGTGATCGGCATCTACGCGCCGTCGGTCGAGTTCGGCACCGCCCAGGACCGCCTGTCCTACGTCCAGGGCCTGGCCAAGGCGATCGAGGCCCAGACCGGGGTCAAGACCGAGGCCAAGTCGTTCGCCTCGTTCGGCGCCCTCAAGAGCGCCGGCGTCGACTTCGCGATCGTCGACGCCCAGTGCTACGCCACCAACCTGGGCTGGAACCTGCTGGCCAACGCCCAGATCGGCGGCAGCGGCGCCCGCACCTACGCCCTGTTCTCGGGCGCCGGCGGCGACATGAAGGCGCTCGAGGGCAAGAAGCTGGCGTTCGTGCAGACCGGCTGCAACGACAACGGCTTCGTCGACAACGCCATGCTCGAGTCCGAGGTCGACGCCGGCTTCTTCGCCAGCCGGGTCGGCAAGCCCGACCTGACGGCCGCGGTCGCCGAGGTCGCGTCGTACAAGGGCGCGCAGGCGGTGTTCGCGCCCATCGGCTCGCAGAAGGGCCTGGCCAAGCTGTTCGACACCGGCGCGGTGCCCAACCCCGCCTTCGTCCAGGTCAACGCCAAGGTGCCGGCGGCGACGGTCGCCTCGGTCGGGACCGCGGTGACCCGCTTCGGCGGCGGCGGCGCGATCTCGGGCTGGGCCTCGCCGTCGAAGGCCGCCTACCAGGGCCTCGCCGGGCGCATGGGCCGCGTCGTCAAGCGCGGCGTCTTCGCCAGCCCCGAGCCGGTGCGCTTCGACGTCAAGGACGTGCTGATCGAGCCGGCGTCGCTCGACGAGGCGGCGCGGACCGAGGTCCGCCAGCACTTCGAGAAGTCGCCCGAGCGGATGGAGTGAGGCGATGGCGACGGCGGACGTGCGGGGGCCCGAGCCGGTCGCGCTGTCGTGGCGCATCCGCGAACGCCCCGGCCTGACCACCGTCGAGTTCGTGGGGGAGATCGACGAGAATGCCGACTTCGTCGAGCTGCGGCGGCGCCTGCGCGGCGCGGTGGCGTTCCAGCTCGGCGAGGTCCGCCGCATCAACAGCTGCGGCGTGCGCGAGTGGGTCAACTTCGTCCGCGATCTGCCCCACGTCACCGAGCTGTCGTTCTCGCACTGCTCGCCGGCGATCGTGACCCAGCTCAACATGATCTACAACTTCCGCGGCAACGCTCGCATCCGCTCCTTCTTCGCGCCCTACGTGTGCGACCGCTGCGGCCAGGAGGAAGAGAAGCTGGTCGACGTCACGCAGACCGGCGGCAAGCACGAGATCCCGCAGTTCGCCTGCTCGCAGTGCGGCGCGACCATGGAGTTCGACGACCTGCCCGAGCGCTACCTGTCGTTCCTGGCGGAGGCCTGATCCGGACCGATCCGGAACCATCCCGCGCTCCGCCCCCCGAGCCCCCCGCTTGGCCAAGCTGTTCCACCAGATCACCCAGCTCCTCGATGGCAGCGTCGACGCCGCCGTCGGCCTCGACGCCGAGCGTCGGGTGCTCCACTACAACCAGGCCTACGAGGCGCTGACCGGCCTGCGCGGGCGCCAGCTCGCCGAGAAGGTCAAGGCCGGGGCCCGCTGCCACGAGCTGTTCAAGCTCGAGATCTGCGAGCAGGCGTGCCTGGGTTGCAAGGTGCGCGAGGTCGGGCGGCGGCTTCGGGTCGACGAGATCGGCGCCCGCCGCGGCGACGGCGAGGACCTCACCTTCATCGTGACCGCGGCCCCGGTCGAGCTCGACGACGGCGAGGCGGTGCTGGTCGAGACCTACCGCGACGTCACCGCCGACGTCCGCATCCAGCGCCGGCTCAAGGTCGCGCTCGAGCACGAGCGGCGGGCCAAGGGCGACCTCGAGGAGAAGGTGCGGGAGCGCACCGACGAGCTGCGCGCGGCCCAGGCCCAGCTCGTCCACCAGGAGAAGATGTCGTCGCTGGGCCGGCTGGTGGCCGGCATCGCCCACGAGCTCAACAACCCGATCAACTTCGTCTACGGCAACGTCGACTTCCTCGGCCAGTACATGGAGGACCTGCTGCGGCTGGTGGCGCTGGTCGACGGCGCGGCGCTGCCGTCCGAGCTGCGGGCCGCGCTCGACGCGCTCAAGGCCGAGGTCGAGCTCGACTTCCTGGTCGCCGACTGGCGCAAGCTCCTGCGGTCGATCCGGGCCGGCGCCGAGCGCACCGCCGACATCGTCGCCGATCTCAAGAGCTTCGCGCGCACCGGGGGTAACGAGCTGGCCGAGACCGACATCGTCGGCGGCATCGACACCACGCTCAACCTGATCGGGCCCCTGCTCAAGAACCGGGTCGAGGTCCGGCGCCGGATCGCGCCCGGCGTGCCGCGGGTGCTGTGCAACGCCGGCCACGTCAACCAGGTGTTCATGAACATCCTGACCAACGCCGCCCAGGCCATCACCGGCACCGGGTGGATCGACGTCGCGATCGAGACCGTCGACGACGGGGCGGCGATCCGCGTCACCATCTGTGACTCGGGGCCCGGCATCAAGCCCGACCTGATGGAGAAGATCTCGGATCCGTTCTTCACCACCAAGGAGGTCGGCGAGGGCACCGGCCTCGGGCTGTGGATCTGCGCCAACATCGTGCGCGCCCACGGCGGCTCCTTGCGCTGGGCCAACCGCGCCGGCGCTGGCGCCGAGTTCGTGGTCACGATCCCGGTGCGCGGCCCGAGCGACGGTGCGGCGGAGCGGCCGCGGGTCGAGGCCTCGGCGCCGCTCGCGGTCGCGCCAGGGTCACGGGCCGCGGGCCTCGGCGACGAGGTCGGCGGTGGCTGACGGTCCGCCGCCGCGCATCCTGGTCGTCGACGACGAGCTGTACAACCGCGACCTGATGGTGCGGACCTTCGCCCGCGCCGCCGAGGTGGTGGCCGCCGCCGACGCCACCGAGGCCCTGGCGGTGCTCGAGCGCTGGCCGGCCGACGCCCTGGTCAGCGATCTGGCCCTGGGGCGGCCGAGCGGGGTCGAGCTGGCCCGGGCCGCGCGCGCGCGCTGGCCCCGCCTGCGGGTCGTGGTCGTGACCGGCTTCGACGACGAGCCGACCCTGGTCGCGGCCCAGGCCGCCGGTGTCGTCGACGAGGTCATCGCCAAGCCGTGGGCGCCGCAGGCGCTGCGGGCGCGGGTGCTGGCGCTGATCGCGGCCGCGGCCGGCTGATCGCGCGCGGCGCGCCGGCACGCCACGACGCGCGCGCCGGCGTCAGGGCGCGGCCGAGCCGCCCAGTCCTAGGCGGCGGCGCACGGCGTCGGCGACGACGTAGAAGGCGGGGACCACGAACAGGCTGAGCGCGGTCGACACCGCCAGGCCGCCGATGACGGCGATCGCCATCGGGGTGCGGGTCTCGCTGCCCTCGCCCAGGCCGAGGGCGGCGGGCACCGCCGCGGTCATGGTCGCGATCGAGGTCATCAGGATGGGGCGCAGCCGGGTGGGGCCGGCCTCGATCATCGCGGCGCGGGCGTCGAGGCCGCGGTCGCGGGCGTTGTTGGCGTACTCGACGAGGATGATCGAGTTCTTCTTGACGATGCCGGCCAGGAGGAGGAGGCCGATCATCGAGAAGATGTTGAGGGTCTGGCCGCTGTAGAGCAGGGCGAACACCGCGCCCACCAGCGACAGCGGCAGGATCGTCAGCACGGTGACCGGGTGGAGGAACGAGTTGAACTGCGAGCCGAGCACCATGTAGGCGACGGCCACGCCGAGCAGGAAGGCGAAGCCGAGCCCCGCGAACGACTCGAGGAAGCTGGCGCTGGCGCCGCCCAGCACCGCCTTGTAGCCGGGGGGCAGGGTCTTGCTCAGCTCGCGGACCTTGGTCAGGGCGTCCTGCTGGGAGTAGCCGGGGGCGACGTTGGCGGTGATCGTGATGGCGCGCTCGCGGTCGCGCCGGGTGATCGACTGCAGCGCCGGCCGCTCCTCGAGCTCGACCAGGGTCGAGAGCGGGATCATCTCGCCGGTCCGCGCCCGCAGGTAGAGCTGGCCCAGGGCGTCGGGGCTGGCGCGCTGATCGCGGCGGACCTTGAGCCGGACGTCGACGCGGCGGCCGCCGGAGCTGTACTTGCCGGCGCGGACGCCGCCGATCATCGTGTTGACCGCCGTGGCGATGTCGTCGACGGAGATGCCGAGATCGGCGGCACGGTCGCGCTGCGGGAGCAGCCGCAGCTCGGGCATGCCGAGCTCGTAGTCGGTGTCGACGTCCATCACCATCCCGCTCTCGGCCAGCGCGTCCCGCAGGCGCAGGGCCTCGTCGACCAGCGTCGGCCAGTCGGGGCCACGCACGCTGACCTCGACCGGGAAGCCGCGGTTGGCGGTGAAGCCCGACTGCGACAGGTCCTGGACCACCACCCGCAGGCCGGCGATGCCGGAGAGGTTGCGCCGCAGCCGCGTCGCGAACTCGGCCTGGCTGACCTGGCGCTCGGAGCGCGGCACCAGCGAGGTCATGACGATCACCTGGCTGACGTTGCCGCCGCCGAAGCCGCCGACGATCGCCATCGTGCGGCGGACCTCGGGCTGGGCGTTGATGAACTCCTCGGCCTGGCGGAAGACCTGGTCGGTCTCCTCGAGCGAGGTCCCGACCTCGGTGAACATGCGGACCATGAGCCGGCTCTGGTCCTGGGCCGGCACCATCTCCTTGGGCAGCGACTGCACGCCGTGGACGAGGCCGACGATCGAGGTGGCGGCGGCGAGCAGCACGACCCACGACCAGCGCAGGGCGCGGGTGAGCAGCCAGCGGTAGCCGCGGGCCAGGGTGGCGAAGCCGCGGTCGACCTGCTGCCCCAGCCACATGCGGTCGTGGCGGCCGGCGCGCAGGAACTGGGCGCAGCGGGCCGGGGCCAGGGTGATGGCCTCGACGTAGGACAGGAGCACGGCGATCGACAGGGTCACGCCGAACTGCATGAAGTACTTGCCGGTGACGCCCTCGATGAACACCACCGGCACGAAGATGGCGACGACGGCGATGGTGGCGGCCAGGGCGGCGAAGGTGATCTCGCGCGTGCCCTCGCGGGCGGCCTGCGCCGCGGGCTTGCCCATCTCGGCGTGGCGGTAGATGTTCTCCATCACCATGATGGCGTCGTCGACGACGATCCCGACCGCGAGCGACAGCGCGAGCAGGGTGAAGGTGTTGAGGGTGAAGCCGAGGAAGTAGATCGCGGCGATCGTCCCGAGTAACGACATCGGGATCGCCAGGATCACGTTGAGCGTGCTCGACAGCGAGCCCAGGAACATCCAGCACACCAGCGCGGTGAGCAGGACCGCCATGATCAGCTCGATCTCGATGTGGCGGACGGTGTCCTCGATGAAGCGCGCCGAGTCGAAGTTGACCGCGGCCACCATGCCCTCGGGCAGGCGGTCGTTGATCTTGACCAGCTCGGCGCGCACCGCCTGGGCCACCGCCACCGCGTTGGCGCCGCGCTGCTTGCGGATGCCGATGCCCTGGACCGGGAAGCCGAGGCTGCGGGCGATGCGTCGCTCGTCCTCGAAGCCGTCCTCGACCACGGCGACGGCGCCGAGCCGGATGGGCGCGCCGTCGATGCGGGTGATGATGATGTCGCGCAGCGTGGCGAGGTCGAAGGCCTCGCCCAGGACGCGCACGGTGATCTCGCGGCCGCGGGCGTCGATGCGGCCGGCGGGGCGCTCGACGTGCTCGCGCTGGAGCGCGGCCTGGACGTCGGCGGGGGTCAGCTTGTGGCGCGCGAGGGCGGCGGCGTCGAGCCAGATGCGGACGTTGCGCTCGAGGAAGCCGCCGAGCGTGACCTCGCCGACGCCGGGCAGGGTCTGCAGGCGCTCCTTGATCTCGTACTTGGCGGTGTCGGTGAGGAGCGCGCGCGAGTAGGGCCCCGACAGGCCGACCCACATGATGGGCTGGTCCTCGGGGGTGGTCTTGGAGATCGTCGGCGGATCCATGTCGACCGGCAACCGGCGCTGGGCCTGGGCGACGCGGGTCTGCACGTCCTGCAGGGCGAGATCGACCGGGCGGTCGATGTCGAGCTCGATGGTCACCGAGGCCTGGCCCTGGCGCGCGCTGGAGTTGACCGCGCGCACGCCCTCGACCTGCATCACCGCCTCCTCGATGACCTCGATGACCTCGGCCTCCATCACGTCGGGGGCGGCGCCCTCCCAGGTGACGCCGACGCTGATCGTCGGGAAGTCGACGTCGGGGTACTGCGAGACG
Source organism: uncultured delta proteobacterium (assembly GCA_900696455.1). Lineage (GTDB taxonomy): Bacteria > Myxococcota_A > Polyangia > Haliangiales > Haliangiaceae > UBA2376. The sequence goes on along the minus strand of CAADGB010000479.1, from coordinate 6,453 downwards.
CCGACCCGGCCGATGGCGACCACGCCGAACAGCACGGTCGCCAGCATGATCATCCAGGCGAAGACGGGTCGCCGGATGCAGATCTCGGTGATGTTCACCGCGGTCCCCCGGGCGGCGCGGCGGGGGCGGGCGCGGCTGGGGTGGGCGCGGCCGGAGGCGGCGAGGTCGGGGTGGGCGCGTCGGGCGCCGGCGCGGTGGGGGCGGGCGCGTCCGCGGGCGGGCCCGGCATGTCGCCGCCCCTGGCGTCGGGGCCGCCCCTGTCGCCGGGGCCGCCCTTGCCGCCGGGGCCGCCCTTGCCGCCGGGGCCGCCCTGACCCGGCTTGACGCCGAGGCGGATCGGCGCGCCGTCGCGCAGCGCCTCGGCGCCTCGGACGACGAGCTGCTCGCCGGAGGCGAGGCCGCGGCGGACCTCGACCAGGCCGTCGGCGGTGCGCAGGCCGAGCTCGAGGATGCGCTCGCGGGCGACCTCGCCCTCGACCACGAAGGCGAGGAAGCCCCGCTCGCTGGGGCGGATCGCGGTCTCGGGGATGACCGGGGCCTGGGCGTTGCCGCCCACCGGAACGACGACCTGGGCGAATCCGCCGGCGCGCAGGCGGCCGCGCTCGGGGTCATCGATCTCGGCGGTGACGCGGACCATGCGCGAGGTCGGCTCGGCGGCGGCCGCCACGTGCACGATCGTGGCGGTGAAGACGTGGTCGTGACCGGTGATCGTGAAGCGGGCGATCCCGCCCTTGGCCATCGGCGCGGCCTCGGCCTCGGGCACGTCGAAGCGCAGGCGCAGCGGCTCGCGGCGGACCATCGTGGCCAGCACGGTGCCGGGCTGGACGTAGGCGCCGGTCGCGACCTGGCGCGACTCGATCTCGCCGGCGATGGGGGCGCGGACGTAGGCGTCCTTGAGGTCGAGGGCGGCCCGATCGCGGGCGACGGCGCGCTCGGCGAGGTCGGCCTTGGTCGCGGCCACCCGGTTGCGCCAGGTCTCGAGCTCCTCGCCGGGGATGAGGCCGGGGTTGCTACGGTCCGCCGACTCGCGGCGGGCGAGGCCGGCCTCGGCGTCGGTGACGGCGATGCGCGCGCGATCGACGGCGGTTCGGGCCTGGCGCTCGGCGAGGGCGAAGCGCGCCGGATCGATCGCGACCAGGACCTGGTTCCGCGTCACGACGTCGCCCTCGGTGAACTTGACCGCGTCGACGACGCCGGCGACCCGCGCGGTGACCTGGACCCGCTCGAACACGTCGATGGTCCCCAGGGCATTGACGCCGTACTCGACGGCGCGCAGCTCGACCGGGCGGACCTCCACCGGGAACTTGACCTCGCGGCGCGCCGGTGGCTTTCCGCCAGCCTTGCCGTCGCCGCAGCCCAGCGCCGGGCCGAGGAGGAGCGCACAGAGGGCGAGGCGGGCGGGGCGGTTCACGGCGAGTCTCCTGCGGGTGAGGGCGAGGTCGGGGCGGCGAGGGGCGGGGCGCCGGTGGCCAGGCCCAGCTCGAGCCAGGCGGCGGCGAGCTCGACGCGGGCCCGGGCGACCGCCACCTCGGCATCGTAGCGGCGGGCGCCGGCGTCGACCACGTCGAGCGCGCGGGCCAGGCCCTGGGCGTAGAGGACGGCGACCTCGTCGGCGTGCTGGGCCGCGGCCGCCGCCACCTGCTCGGCGGGGGGCAGGGCGGCGCGCGCGCCGTCGAGGCGGGCCTGGGCGGCGGCGAGCTCGGCGCGGGCGCGGCGATCGGCGGCGCTGACGTCGAGGTGGGCCAGCTCGACGTCGAGCGCGCGGGCCCGGGCGTCGGCGCCGCGGCGACCGCCGTCCCACACCTCCCAGGTGGCGCTGAGCGTCACCAGCCAGTCGGTGTTGTGACCCGAGAGGCCGGCCTCGTTGGTGAGGCGGTACTGGCCGATCAGGTCGAGGGTCGGCCAGGCGCGGCGGCCGGGCTCGGCGGCGAGCTCGCGGGCGACGTCGACGCGGAGGCGGGTGGCGGCGAGGTCGGGCCGCTGCCGGCGGGCGAGGTCGGCGAGGCCGGCGGGATCGGGCGGGGGCGCGCTCGCGGTCGCGTGGAGGCGGTCGGGCTCGACCAGGGGGCCGGCCACGTCGCCGCCGATCCACCACGCCAGCTCGGCGTAGGCGACGGCGAGGGCGGCGCGCGCGCCGGCGAGCTCGCGGCTGGCGGTGGCGACCTCGAGATCGGCCTGGGTGCGATCGTTGGTGGAGACCAGGCGGGCGTCGACGCGGGCGGCGGCGTCGCGCTGGCGGGCGACCGCGAACTCCTGGCGGCGGACAGCGGCGTCGACGACGCGCTCGTGGCCGAGCGCGGTGAGGAAGGCGGCGGCCGCGCCGAACGCGATCTGGCGGCGGCGCTCCTGCTCGTCGAGCGTGGCGGCGTCGCGCTGGCGGTGGGCCGCGCGCAGGAGCGGGTAGGCGCGGCCGTCGAAGAGCGTGGTGGCGACGGTGAGGTTGGCGCCCAGGGCGTTGGCGCTCTGGATCGTGACGTCCTCGCCGCCGACGTTGCGCGTCACCTCGCGGGCGCGGCGCGTGTACGAGCCGGTGAGGGTGAGGCCGGGCAGGAGCGCGGCGCGCGCGGCGGTGACGCCGGCGTCGGCCTGGGCGCGGCGGGCGCGCGCGGCGCGTACGTCCTCGGAGGTGTCGAGGGCGAGGCGCACCGCCTCGTCGAGAGTGAGGGGGGCGGCGGCGGCGCCGCCGGCGAGGGCGAGCAGCACGAGCAGCGCCACGGCCGCGCGACGGAGGGCGGCTTGACAGCGCAGCGAGCGGGGGTCAACTTCGAGCCGAACGGTCATTCGGGCGCTCCGAATGCTCGTTCGTAGCATGGCCACCTCCGCCCGCAAGTCTGCGATATCTGCACGGTCTGCGAGATCTGCACGGCCCGCCACGCCGACACGGTCGGGCCGGGCGGCGCGGTCAGGCGGGGCGGCGCGGTCAGGCGGGGCGACGCGGTCAGGCGGGGCGACGCGGTCGAGCGGGGCGGCGCGGTCGAGCGGGGCGCGGTCGAGCGGGGCGCGGTCTGGCGGGGCGCGGGGGCGCATCCTCGAGGCCGCGGCCCGGGCGATGGCGCGCCGGGGCGCGGACACCTCGATGCAGGACGTCGCCGGGGCAGCGGGCATGGCGGCATCGTCGCTCTACGAGCACTTCCGCGGCAAGGACGACCTGTTCCTCGCGCTCCACGCCGAGCTCTGGCACGCCTTCGCCGGCACGCTCGCCGAGCCGGTGCCCGCCGGCCTGTCGCGGCGCCACGCCCTCGAGCTGCTCGTCTCCCATCAGCTCCGCGTCGCCGCCGCCTGGCGCGACACCCTCCTCGTCTTCCCGGTGGTCGCCGCCTGCCCGCGGCTGGCGCAGGCGGTGCGGTCCGGGGCCGAGCGCTACCTGCTAGCGCTCGCGACCTGGCTCTACCGCCACACCGGGGTTGCCCGCGCCGACGCCGCCGACGCCGCCGCGGTCGTGGCCGGCATCATCCATGCGTTCACCCAGCGCTGGTTGCGCCGCGGCGCCCGCGGCGATCCCTCCGTCCTGGCGCCGCGCGTCGCCCACTACGTCACGGCCGCACTCGCCTGAACCGGCGCAACGTCGGCGCGGTCCAGCGCCCGCCAACGTCGCAGCGGGTCCGGAGTTCCGACGCCCTCCCAGCGCCCCACCGGGGTTGTTTCGATGGCCACCGGGCGAAGCCTGGTCGGCGGTGCCGCTGCAGCCACGCGGGCGCGCGGTTCTCGCGCGCTCCGCACCACGCCGCGACGGCGCGGCCTGACGGGCCGCGTGATCACTCGGTTCGTCGCGCGCTCATTGTACGAGGGGCGCCACGGTGACCCCCGCGAAGCGCTGGAGCCAGTACGTCCCCGCCGGGAAATGCGGAGCTTCGCCTTCCAGCCACGCTCGGCGCGCCTGTCGGTAGGCGCAGAGGAACTCGTGGTACCGCTGGAGCGCGGCCTCCAGGACGGCGCGCGAGCGCGCGGCGAAGCGAGGCCGCAGTCCTCGGCGTGGCGCTTCGGTTGCCGGGAAGTCGCGCCACGAACGCTTCAGGATGCCACGACGCCCGAGCACGCGTCTGCCCGCCTGCGTCCGCTCCGCGGCCAGCCGTTGCTCACCGGCAGCGACGCGTTCCCTCAGCTCTCGCCGGACCGCGTCGCTATCGCCGAGCTCCGGCGGGATCACGAGGCTCAGCGTCACGGTCTCCGGCATGGAGCCGCTGGCGCTGAAGAAGCAGCTCGGACGCTTGACGGTGATGGTGCGCTGGGCGAGCAGGTCCTCGAGCCCCGAGACCCCGGGCCAGTCGGCGACGCGCTCGACGAGGTCGGCGGCGACCGGGTTGAGCGCGGTGTAGACGAGCTTGTCGATCACGTCGGCGGGGTCCTCGATCCGAACGATAGAGACCTGCTCGCTCGACCAGAAGTTCTCGGAACGTCCGAGATAGGCGTTCATGGACTTCGCGAGCAGCCTATGGAAGTGCTCGACGAACGGGATGACGTTGCCGTACCGGTCGAAGATGTCGGTGTGATGGTGGTTGGAGAGGGCAGTAGGGAGCATGACCTCGATGTCGAAACGCTGAGCGGCCTCTGCCAGGCAGTAGAGGAAGATCTCGTTCGTGACCGGGTTCGGGTGGAGCAAGCACTGCCGTTGCGTGCAACGACGCGTGATCTTGTAGAAGGAGCCCGGAATGACCTGTCGGGGGAGTGTCATGGCTTCACGCTCGCGCCGCGGATGAAGCACAGCGCGTGCCGGTCGTCGGCGCGTGTGATCTGCAGTCGTTGCGACGCTACGCGTCCGGAATCCGGCCGGGTCCCCGGCCGGATTCCGGACGCGTCCGAAATCCGGCCGGGTTCCATCGGATCTCCACCCTGATGGGGCCCCGGGGGCGAGGGGGCGGCGGCCCGGGGCGGTCCGGGCCAACCCTGGAAGGGGATGGAGCGGGCGGAGCGGGGCGGAGCCGGGGCGGAGCGACCCCGCCGGTCCGCGCCGAGGGGAAGCGGCCGGGCGGAGCAACCCGGGAGGGGCCGGGCGGCGCCGAGGGAAGCGGGCGGAGCAACCCCGGAAGGGGGCCGGGGCGACGCCGAGGGGAGCGGGGGCGGAGCAACCCCGGGGTGGAGCAACCGGGTGGAGCAACCGGGTGGAGCAACCCCGGAAGGGGGCCGGAAGGGTAGAAGGGGCCGGTAGGGCCGGAGCGGGGCGGAGCAACCCCGGAGGGGGGGGGCGGCCGGGGGGAGCGGCCGGGCGGAGCAACCCCGGAAGGCGCTGAGGGCCTTGTCGTCAGGGCGCCGGCGCGGACGCAGGTGCAGGCGGCGGCGCCGCGGGTAGCCAGAGCGCGGCGCCATCGACCACGGTCTCGATGAGGGCCGGGCGCTCGGTGTACGGGCCGGCGAGTCGCGCCCGGTAGAGCGAGAAGGGGCCGTGGGGCAGGGGCACGGCGATGTCGGCCGGGGCGGCGCTCCGGGGTTGACCGTCCTGACCGTCCTCGTCGCCATCCTCGACCTCGACCTCGTCCTCGGCGCGCTCGCCGTCGGCGCCCCCGGCGTCGGCGCCGGCGCGGCCAGCGGCCTCGGCCTCGGCGGCGCCCGCGCGCGGGCCCACCACCAGCGCCCAGCTCCCATCGGGCGCCAGCGACACCGCGGTGTAGCCCTTCCAGCACTTGAACTGGCCGCCCACCGCGCGCGCGATGCACGCCTTGGCGCCGTCCTGGACCAGCAGCCAGCGCGAGTCCCACGACCAGTCCAGCACCACCCCGTCGCGGATGAGCCGCCGCCGCGCCGCGGTGCCGTCGAGCGCGAACCCGACGAGCTCGTCGCGCTCGCCCGGGCTGGCTGGCTTCTTGACCTGTGCCCGGTACACCCCGACGCCGCGACTGCCGTCGGGCGCCGCCAGCAGCCCGCGCAGCGGCGCCGTCGGCGCCACCACCCGCGTGTCGCCCGGCCGCGACAGCGGCGCCGCCAGCACGCCGGCCGCGCCACCGTCCCAGACCAGCTCGCGCACGCCGCCGCGCTCGACCACCGACGCCGCGGCCGCCGGCGCCGGCCGGTCGAACAACTTGCCATCGCCGAGCCGCACCAGCCGGGCGCTGCCCGCCGGGGTCGCGCACAGCACCAGGTCGCCGCGCGCCGCCAGGCGCGCCGGCCCGGGACCGCACGGCAGCGCGCTCGGCGTCACCGGGCCCGCGCCGGCATCGGGCACCGGCGCCCAGTACCAGCGCCCGGCGACGTCCACCAGCAGCCGGGTCCCGGCAGCGTCGGAGCGGATCGCCCGCACCTCGCTGGCCGCCGCCGGCAGCGTTGCCACCTCGACCGGCGGCCGCTTGCCGAGCGGATCGGTGAGCCACAGCGAGCGGTCGCGAGCGAACACGACGCGGCCCACCGGCCCGTCGCCGGGCGCGGCCGCGGCGACGTCGACGCCGACGCCGACGCCCGCCGCCAGCGCGGCCAGCACGAGCCCGGTCCGCCGACGGGCGCCGCCGACGGTCGCCGGCGGCG
>CAADGB010000478.1 GCA_900696455.1 uncultured delta proteobacterium | reverse complement strand
CTCAGCGCCAGTAGATGCCGGCCAGCCAGCACTCGGTCGGGTTGCAGGCCATGCCGACGTAGAGGCCGCGGCACCACGGCACGTAGGGCAGGCGGGTGCCGCGCCACTCGCGCACGGTCTCGACCGGGACGGTGCGGCCGCAGGCGTGGACGTAGCTGTCGGTGAGGCCGGGCGGCACGGTGCCGGCCAGCATCAGGAAGTACATGCGCATGTCGCTGTCGAGCAGGACGAAGGTGTCGATGTACATGGCCTCGCCGTCGGCCCAGCGCATGCCGATGAGCGGGCGGCCGCGGCGCTCGGGCAGGTCGAGGCCCTCGGTGTAGCCGGTGACCGAGACCAGGCGGTGGCCGGGGATGCGGCGGAGCTGGGGCACCAGCCGGCGCACGAGCTGGATGACGCGATCGGGGTACGCCGACACGTACGACAGCGGCATCGTCAGGTGCGACCAGACCTCGGCGTCGGCCAGGGGCGGGTCGAGCTCGAAGGCGAGCCGGGTCGAGAACGGCGCCTGCGGCTCCGACTTGGCCGGGCGATCGAGGTCGATGCCGGCGATGCCGTAGACCTCGTGGGCCACGTACTCGCGCAGCGAGGCGTAGTCGAAGTCGTCGCCGAGGAACCACAGGTTGCGCTGGAACTGGCGGAAGGGCGGCACCAGCGCGACCTGGTCCGGCGGCGTCGACGACAGGATGCGCTCGCGCTCGGCGCCGTCGGCGTGGGCGCGGACATAGACGACCAGGCCCCAGCTCGCGTGCGCGGCGACGGCGAGGCCGGCCACCGCCAGGATCACGCGCCGCACCCGGGCCGCGGTCACGAGCAGGTGCAGGAGCACGAGCACGGCCAGGGCCAGGAGCACGGCCGGGGCGAAGAACAGGCGCTCGCTCGCGGTCGGCGAGGCGAACAGCGTGACGACGATGCTGCCGGCGCCCAGGACCAGGGCGGTCATGGTGAAGACGACGCGGCGATCGGGCGACGGGGCGGCGGCGCCGCGGCGGGCGGCGTCGAAGCGGGCGACGAAGACGCCGACCAGGGCCAGGAAGACCGCGAGCTGCGCCGCCCACAGGAAGTCGATGACGATCTCGAACAGGCCGTCGGGGCCGCGGTCGCGGATGTGATCGGTGGGCCCGAGCTTGGCGGCGACCGCGCCGTAGCGCTGCTTCTGGCCGGGGGCGAAGAACAGCATCGGGTAGCCGAGGGCGATGCCGGCCAGGCCGCTCGCCATCCAGACGCGCAGGCGGCGGTGCTGGGACCAGAACAGGACGACCAGGCCGGCGGCGGCGACGGCGATGGTCGGTCCGGTGTGCTCGTTGGTCATGCCGGCCAGCCAGCCCGACGCGAACATGACCGGCACGAACCACCAGCGCCGGCCGAGCTCGGCCCAGCCGTCGACGGCCATGCGGAACGGCACCAGGAACAGGAGCGACAGGGCGAGGCTGTAGAGGTAGTTGGTGCAGAACGGGCGGTAGGCGAACAGCACGCCGGGCACTGGCGAGGCCAGCCAGATGAGGGCGAGCAGGAGCAGGAGGAGCTGCAGGTCGCGCAGGCTCGGGCGCGGCCAGCGGCCGAGCGCGACGGCGAAGCACACGAACAGGAAGCCGAGCTCGACCGTCGGGGTCAGGACCACGTGGAGCCCGCGGTGGGCGTTGGTGAGGAGGAGGAAGTTCTCGCCCAGCCGCGGGTTGTAGTTGAAGTAGTTGTAGACGCCGTAGTCCCACACCGACCCGAGGCTGAAGCCGTGCTTCTTCAGGTAGGCGAGCTGGTACCAGTCGTCGAGCAGGACCGGCGTGAGGTAGGCGAGCACCGCCAGGTAGCTCCACAGGAGCGCGCAGCCGGCCCAGAACACGGCGCGCTCGCGGGCCATCGTCGGGTCAGGCGTCGTCGCGGTCACGCGCCACCGTCGCCGGGTGCTGCAGGTAGGCCAGGAGCTTCTGCTCGCGCCGGACGTGGGAGACCAGGTCGAGGATGAAGCCGGTGGCCACGCATACCGTGCCCACCACGGTCAGGCCGGTGCACAGGATGGCGGTGGGGAAGCGGGGCACGGTGTGGCTGCGCTCGTACTCGACGAGGAGCGGGATGCCGAGCGCCACCGCGGCCGCGACGAGCAGGGCGCCGAGCAGGCCGAAGAACAGCAGCGGCCGCTCGTTGCGCATGAGGTTCACGATCGTCACCAGGATGCGCCAGCCGTCGCGGAAGGTGCGCAGCTTGGACACCGAGCCCGGCGGCCGCTCCTTGTAGCGGGTGTCGACCTCGGCGATGGCCATGCGCATCTGGCCGGCGAACACGGTCAGCTCGGTCTCGATCTCGAACTCGCGGGCCGACGACGGGAAGCTCTTGACGAAGCGGCGGGAGAAGACGCGATAGCCCGACAGCATGTCCTCGATCGACGAGCCGAACAGCTTGCGCACCATGCCGGTGAGGAAGGCGTTGCCGAAGCGGTGGCCCAGCCGGTACGCGGCCTGGTGGGTCTCGATCCGCTTGCCCACCACCATGTCGAGCTGGTCGTCGAGCAGGCGGGCGATCAGCGCCGGCGCCGCCGCCGCCTCGTAGGTGTCGTCGCCGTCGACCATGACGTAGAGGTCGGCCTCGACGGCCTTGAACATGCGGCGGACGACGTTGCCCTTGCCCGGCCGCCGCTCGCGGCGGACCACGGCGCCGGCGACGGCCGCGACCTCGGCGGTGCGATCGGTCGAGTTGTTGTCGTAGACGTAGACCGTGGCGTCGGGCAGCGCGGCCCGGAAGTCGGCGACGACCTTGCCGATCGCGGCCTCCTCGTTCAGGCACGGCACCAGGACCGCCACCGTGAGCCCGGCGTGCCGGGGACGGGCGGTCGGGGAGGCGTCGGCCATGGCCACCTGCGACATGCCCGGGGATTGGTGCCCGCCGCCGGGGGCGAAGTCAAGGCGGCGTGCGCCCCGCCACGCGCGTCGGTGGGGGCGCTTTGGGCCCTGCGCCTCCACGCGCGCTGATGCCGGGCGGCGGTCACAGCATCGCCTTCGCTGCGTGAGCGTCTGACGATATCAGGACCCAGCGTGAGCGCAGCAAGCGACGGCGTGGCGCATTGTGCGTGCTTGGTGGTCTGCTCGCGGATGCCTAGTTCTTGAAGAGTCGCGCACCGTAGACGCGCACGTCGCAGTCGGTGTCAGAGCGATAGAGGCGAACTCTGATCCAGAAGTAGTCGTCATCGGCCGTACCGCTCTGCGTGAATGAGCTGATGTGCTCTGTCCGGCTGCCAGAATCGGGTCCCGTTACATTCGCGATAGTCGCACCGGATCCGGAGCCGTCGGTGGAGGTGCGAAAGTACGAGATGCTGACGTAGCTCGAGCTGGTGCCGTTCGGGCAGGTTCCTCCGTTGGCACCGTCCTTGAATGTCAGGGCGATGCGATCTGGAGATGCGGTCACCGGGAAGCGGACACGGCAGGCGAGGTCGATGGTGCCTGTCTTTCCTGACGCGAAGTAGACGTCGCCGTAGGTTGCGGACGCAACAAAACGCTGATTGCTGATCGAATCAGGATCAGGCATACAGCCCGCGCCTGGGCTGCTCCAGACTGTCGTCTCCGCGTGCGACGTCGTGTGCAGTATGGCAATCGTTGCAAGAATCGCGAATGGGCGCAGGCTCACATGGTCCTCCAGTGGTGTTCGTGCTCGTGCTGTGCTCAGATCAGGAAGAAGAGTCGGGTTCCTATGGCTCTTGGATTGCAGCTGGTGGAGCTTCTGGTGATGACGACATCCACCCAGTAGTAGTAGTCGTTGGGGTTCCACGTATGCTGGGGCGGGGGCGTTCCGAGGTTGAGGACTGTTTCAGTACGCCCTGTCGACCCGGGACTGATGCAGCCAATGGTTGCCCCACTTCCGGAGCTGTCCGTGGAGGTCCTGAGGAGGCACGCGGTCACGGCCCCGCATCCGAGCCAGTACGATGTCAGTGCGATCTTGTTGTAGTAGTCGGCGAATGTGGTGCTGATGTTGTTCACCGGGCACGTGAGTCGGATTGTTCCGGTCTTGCCAGCTGCGAATCCGACTTCGCCATTGGCGGAGTCTGCGTAGTAGAGTTGATTGTAGATGCTCGCGGACTCCGGAATGCAGCCCGCTGTGAGTGCGCTCCAGTTGGTGATCTCTTCCGCGCTCACGTGCGTCGGAATCGAGGCGGCGGCGAGTGCTAGTGGGATCACTCGCAGGGCTCGGGCTCGGCGGAGGTGGACTCCGGGTCGGGTGCGTGTCATCTGTGGTCCTTCTTGCTTGAGGCGATGACGAGCGTGCCTGTTTGCGTAGTGTGACGCGAGACAGTGAGGGCCTGCAATGCCCGGAGATGGGTGATGTCTCTGGTGTCAAGTGGCTGGAATCCTGCGTTTCGTACACCGCCAGAGGGTGATGGCATCCAGGCTTGCCGCCGCTCGGTCGAGGAGCGTCATCAGCCGTGCTGGTGCTGTTGGTTGGACACGCGACCAGTGCGCGTGCGCGTGCGCCTGGGCGCGAGCGCGGGGCGCCAGAGTCAATACCCACGCTCGCCGACCGATCGAGACTCCTCGACGATACGCCGGCTCCTCCGAACCGCAAGGGTTGGGGTCGCGCTGGCCGGCGCCGCGTAACCGACCGTTCGGATCCGTCAGGTCGTCGGCGAAGCCCGCAGACCGCCCAGCCCTCCTGAGAGCCACGGTTTCAACTCTGGGGCGTCGGCGCCGGCGCTGCTAACGCACTCGGCTCCTACCTCGGGTCTCGGCGCGGAAGCGCTCGTTCCCGACCCCCCGGGCGGCGGGTGGCACGCCGATTGCGATGCGCGGCGGCCAGGGCGGACTACCCTGGAGCACGACGATGAAGCTCGCGTCCAAGCTCACGCTGGCGGTGACCTGCGCCATCCTCGCGGTGCTGGCCACCAACTCGTTCATCCGCGTCCAGCGCGAGCTGGCGCTGTTCGACGAGGACATGCGGCGCGACGGCCGCATCCTCGGCCGCGCCATCGCCGGCGACGCCGAGCGGGCGTGGTCGCGGTCGGGCGTCATCGACGCGATCGATCAGGTGCTGGGGGCCAACGAGCGCGAGGCCCACGTGACGATCCGCTGGGTGTGGCTCGACGTGCCGCCCGGCCACCCGCAGGCGCCGATGGTGCCGACCGTCACCGAGCTGGCCGACGACGTGCCGCTGGTGCTGGAGTGGACGCCGCCGGGCGAGGAGGACACGCTCTTCAGCTACTTCCCGATCCGCGGGCCCGACGGGCGGGTGGCGGCGGTCGAGCTGCGCGAGTCGCGCGCCGCCGAGCGGCGCTACATCCGCCGCACCGTGCTGCAGGCGACGCTGGCGACCTCGGCGCTGGTGGTGCTGGCCGGCCTGGTGACCCTCGGCCTGGGCATGGCCCTGGTCGGGCGCCCGGTCCGCCAGCTCGTCGAGCACGCGCGCAAGGTCGGGCAGGGCGACCTGAGCGCGCGCCTCGCCCTGCGCCAGCAGGACGAGATCGGGACCCTGGCCGCGGAGATGAACGCGATGACCGAGCGCCTGGGACGGGCGCGGGCCGAGCTCGAGGCCGAGACCCAGGCCAAGGTGAGCGCGGTCGAGCAGCTCCGCCACGCCGACCGGCTGGCGACGATCGGGCGGCTGTCGGCGGGGATCGCCCACGAGGTGGGCACGCCGCTCAACGTGATCACGGGCTACGCTCGGCTCATCGTGGACGACGTCCCCGCCGCCAGCCCGGCCCGCGAGCACGCCGAGATCATCGGCCAGCAGGCCCACCGCGTCGCCGCGATCGTCCGCCAGCTCCTCGACTTCGCCCGGCCGCGGCCGCCGGCCAAGGCCCACCACGAGCTGGGGGCGATCGTCGCGCGCACGGTGGGGATGCTGGACAGCATCGCGCGCAAGCGCGGGGTCCAGCTCGAGCGGCCGGCGGCGATCGGGCCGGCGGCGCCGGCCCCGGTCGAGGTCGAGGTCGACGATGGTCAGCTCCAGCAGGTCATCACCAACCTGGTCGTCAACGCCATCCACGCCAGCGCGCCGGGGCAGACCGTCGAGATCGGGATCGAGCGCGGCGTCGGCGCGCCGCCGCCCGGCCACGGCGGCGCGCCGGGCCCGCGCGTGTGCGTGTGCGTGCGCGACCACGGCACCGGCATGGACCCCGAGGTCCAGGCCCGGATCTTCGATCCGTTCTTCACCACCAAGGACGTCGGCGAGGGCACCGGCCTCGGGCTGTCGGTGGCCCACGGCATCGTGCGCGAGCACGGTGGCTGGATCGAGGTCAGCTCGGCGCCGGGGCAGGGCAGCACCTTCCGGGTCTGCCTGCCGGTGGCCGAGGAGGGCGCCGACGCATGAGCCGGATCCTGGTGGTCGACGACGACGCGGCGATGTGCGCGATGCTCGCCACGACGCTGGGGCGGCGAGGCTTCGCGGTGATCACCTGCGACACCGGGGCGGCGGCGATGGCGGCCCTCGATCCGGGCGACGTCGACGTCGTCGTCACCGATCTCAACATGCGCGGCATGAGCGGCCTCGAGCTGTGCCGGCAGATCGTCGCCGACCGGCCCGACGTGCCGGTGGTGGTGATCACCGCCTTCGGCAGCCTCGACACCGCGATCGGCGCGATCCGCGCCGGCGCCTACGACTTCGTGCCCAAGCCGTTCGAGCTCGAGGCCCTGGTGGTCGCGCTGGAGCGCGCGATCCAGCACCGGGCCCTGCGCGAGGAGGTCAAGCGGCTGCGGCGGGCGGTGGGCGAGGTGGCGCGGCCCGAGGGCCTGCTGGGCGACAGCCCGGCGATGCGGCGGGTCCACGACCTGCTCGATCGCATCCGCGACTCCGACGCCACGGTGCTGGTCACCGGCGAGAGCGGCACCGGCAAGGAGCTGGTGGCGCGGGCGATCCACCGCGGCAGCCGGCGGGCGGCGGGCCCGTTCGTGGCCGTCAACTGCGCGGCCCTGCCCGAGCCGCTGCTCGAGAGCGAGCTGTTCGGGCACGTGCGCGGCGCCTTCACCGACGCCCGCAGCGCCCGCGCCGGCCTGTTCGTGCAGGCGGCGGGCGGGACGATCTTCCTCGACGCGATCGCCGAGCTGCCGCCGGCGCTCCAGGCCAAGCTCCTGCGCGCGCTGCAGGAGCGGCGGGTGCGGCCGGTGGGCGCCGACCACGAGGTCGAGCTCGACGTGCGCATCGTCGCCGCCACCAACGCCGACCTCGAGGCGGCGGTGGCCGAGAAGCGCTTCCGCGACGACCTGTACTACCGCCTCGACGTCGTCCACGTCGAGCTACCGCCCCTGCGCGCCCGCGGCGACGACGTCCTGGTCCTGGCCCAGCACTTCCTGGCCCGCGCCGCCGCGGCCAGCGGCAAGCCGGTGCGCGGGCTGGCGGCGGCGGCGGCGGGCAAGCTCGCGGCCTACCCGTGGCCGGGCAACGTCCGCGAGCTCGAGAACTGCATGGAGCGGGCGGTGGCCGTGGCCCGCTTCGAGGAGGTCGGCGTCGACGATCTGCCCGACCGCGTGCGCGAGCACCGCCGGGTCCAGGTCGCGCTGGTCGGCGACGATCCGGCCGAGCTGGTGCCGATGGAGGAGATCGAGCGCCGCTACATCGAGCGAGTGCTGGCGGCGGTGGGCGGGAACAAGAAGGAAGCGGCGCGGGTGCTCGGCTTCGACCGGGCCACGCTCTACCGCAAGCTCGAGCGGCACCGCCGGCGCCCCTGAGATCGTCACCGACCGCGGTCGGAGCTGGCGGGAAACGAACCGCGAGCCCATCTCTCCGGTCGGCCCGAGCCGCCCGAGCGCCAGCGAGGGCGTGTCGAAGGCCGACAAGCCGCGGCCGTCGCGCGAGTTGATGTCGGGCGCTTGCCGGCGCCGTTCGGTAGGAGCGGCGTGTCGCGCCGCGATCTGCGACGTGTCGCAGCCTGCGACACGGGAGCGGCCCGCCCGCGGCGTGGCGAGGGGGCGGCGCCGGCACGGGCCTTGCTCGATGACCGACGCATCCCCCACCCGAGGAGCGCGCATGTACCGCACCGCCGACCGCGGCTCTCCGTTCTACGAGGCCTTCGCCGCCACCCAGCTCTCGCGGGTGCTGGTGGTCGAGGACGACGCCGAGTTCCGCCGCCTGATCGCCGTCACCCTGCGCCGCGACGGCTTCCACGTCGTCGAGGCGACCAACGGCCGCGAGCTGGTGGAGCACGTCGCGCGCGCGGTCCAGGCCGGCGATCCGCCCTTCGACCTCATCGTCAGCGACATCCGCATGCCGCGCATGACCGGGCTCGAGGCGGTGGCCGGGCTGCGCGCCGCCGACTGGTCGACGCCGGTCGTCCTCATCACCGCCTTCGGCGCCGCCGAGGCCGAGGCCGAGGCCACGCGCCTGGGCGCGGTCCTGCTCGCCAAGCCCTTCGACCTCTGCGATCTGCGCACCGTCGTGATGCAGCTCGCCCACGCCTCGATCTGAACCACGTCCACCTCGTCCCACGTTCGACCCGCAGGAGATCGCCATGACCCGTTCGCGCCTCACCACGATCATCGCCGCTGCCGCCGTCCTCGCCCTGGGCGGCCTGGCCGGGTGCAAGAAGTCCAGCTCCGACACCACGGTCTCGGTCAAGCCGGCGCCGCAGCGCACCGGCGGTTCGACGGTCCGGTCCCCCCGCGCGACCGAGGCCGCCCAGGGCGACGTGCGCGAGGCGCTGCTCCAGCTCGAGCGCGTCCACTTCGGCTACGACACCGCCACGATCCTGCCGGCGGCCCGCGACTCCCTCGAGCGCGCGGCCAGGCTCCTGGCCGGGCACACCGACGTCCACATCTACGTCGAGGGCCACACCGACGAGCGCGGCACCACCGAGTACAACGTCGCGCTCGGCGAGCGGCGGGCGGCGGCGGTCGTCGACTACCTGGTGCGCATGGGCATCGATCGCGGCCGGCTCCACCCGGTGTCGTACGGCAAGGAGCGCCCGCTGCGCGACGGCAAGGGCGTGCTCGCCTACGCCGTCAACCGCCGGGCCGAGTTCCGGCTCCTGCGCGGCGACATCGAGCTGGTGCTCGAGGGCGGCACCCCCTTCGACGACACCGGCCGGCCGCTGGTGGCGACGGGGACGCCGTGACCGGGCCCGGCGTCGCCGGGGCGCGCGGGCGGGCGGCGGCGCGGGCGCCGGCGGCGGCGCCGGGCCCCGGGCCGTGCCCGTGGTGCGGCGAGCCGGGCGCCGGCGCGCGCTGTGACGAGTGCGAGCCGACCGGCGAGTACGTGGTCGGCGCGCGCGGCACCGCGCCGATCGCGCTCGTCGGCGGCGAGGAGCTGATCGATCCCGAGCGCGCGTACCTGGATCTGGGCGGCGGCGGGTGAGCGCCGGGCGCGACGGCGGCGCGGCCGCGGCGGCCCCGGCGGCGCCGGGCGCGGTAGGATCGGCGGCGATGAGCGAGTCGACCCCGCGCGCCCAGCCGCGCATCGTCTACGAGGCGGAGGTGGTGCAGCCGGCGGTCGACGCCCTGACCCGGGCGCTGATCGAGGCCACGCCGCCGGCGTGGCGGGCGGCGCAGCTCGTGCTGTCGTTCGGCGGCGCGCCCCCGGTCATCTCCAGCCCCGAGGGGCACCGCGAGGTGGTGGCGGTGACGCCGAGCCTCGGCGTGGCCCTGGCCGTGCTCGAGCGCCTGCGCGTCGATCGCGGCACGGGGTGGAGCGGCGGCGTGCTGGTGGTGCGGCGCCAGGACGACGGGAGCTGGGCGGCGTCGCTCGACTGGCACTACGGCGGGCTGACCACGGCGCGGCCGCCGCGGACGTCGTCGGTGACCGGGGTCATGCCGGTGGTGAGCGGCGAGGGCGCCGCGCGCTGGGAGGCGCTGGTGGCGCGGGCCGAGGCCGAGCTGGCGGCGGGGCAGGCCGGCGACGCGCTGGCCACGCTGTCGGAGGCGGTGGTGGCGCTGCCCGGCGACACCTTCGCGCGCAGCGAGGCCGGCTGGATCTTCGTGCGCATGGCCGGCATCCGGCTCGCCATCGGCGACGCCCGCGGGGCGCTGCGCAACGCGCAGTCGGCCCTGCGCTGCCGCGGCTGGGAGCGCGACGCGCGCGCGCTCCTGCGCCTGGGACAGGCCCAGCAGGCCGTGGGCGACAGCGCCGCCGCCGCCGCGACGCTCCTCGCCGCCTACCACGCCGGTGGCGATCCGTGGTTCGCCGCGGTCGCGCCCGAGCTGGTGGCGTGGGTGCGGACCGCCGCGGCGGCGTCGCCCGGCGCGTGACGCCGGGGCGTCAGCGCGCTCGCCAGGCCAGGTACTCGCGCAGGCGGGCCCAGTAGAGGCGGCGGATGCGGGCCCAGCGGCGGTTGGGCAGGAGGTGATCGAGGCCGGTGCGCGGCGGGCCGTCGAAGGTGCCGGCGATGAGGCCGTCGACCAGCGCGTCGACGTCGATCACGGTCGGCGCCTGGCGCAGGATCGCGGCCTCCATGCGGTGGTCTTGCTTGCCGAGCGCGGCGCAGTAGATGCGGACGGCGTCGTCGGTGATCGCGCGCGGATCGGCGGCGGCGCGCAGGTGCCGCCTCAGGTCCAGCGCACGATCGACGTCGCCGGCGGGGACCGGGGAGGTCGGTTGCATGGGCCGACTGGACTTCAACCGCCGTGCCAGCGCGCAACCGCGCGACGTGCCGTCCGGGCGCTGCGTCACCGTGTCGCCGACCGCGGCGTCCGTTGCCAAACGCAACTCGTGCGCGGCCGCCGTGACCGCGATGGCGCCGCGCGTCACGGCTTCGCCGGCGCGCTGTTCCGCGGCGGCACCTTGCGCGCGCTGCGGATCCGGCCGGGCAGCACCTCGACCGGCACCGGCGGCGTGAGCTGGTAGAGGTAGCCGCGGCTGTCGAGGCGGGCCTCGTGGCGACCGCGGTAGTTGACGATGCGGCGGAAGGGGCGCACGTCCTCGCCCTTGCGCTCGTGGTGACGGTGCGCGAGCAGGAAGCCGCCGAGGCGGACGGCGAGGTGGTTGAACAGGCGGTGGCAGCCGTGGCTCGTGCCGTGGGCGATCGACGTGACGCTCGACGAGCCGTGGACGCGGATGCCGTGGTCGTCGTGGCGGACCTGGCCGCGGCCGCGGGGGACCTCCAGGTGGTGGACGAGCATGACCATGCCGTAGGCCGAGCGCGGACCGGGGCCCAGGAGCTCGCGCTTGAGCCGCCACCGACCGTTCCACCCGTACTTCACGAGGTCGCGATCGGGCGTGCTCGGCGGGGGGTACCAGACCGGGGCGGCGTAGAGATCGCGCCAGATGCGCTTGCCGACCTCGGACTCCTTCCAGCGCTGGACCACGTACCCCGACGGCAGCCGGACGTCGGACCAGGCGCCGATCGTCGTCGGCCAGCGCACCAGCGGGACCCGCTCGCCGCCGTGGTGGGCGTACACCACCAGCGCCGGGCGGCGCGGCGTCACCCGCGGGATCGGGCGGTCGTCGTACCAGACGTCGCCGCGATCGATCTCGACCGAGAGCTCCATGTGGGCGGCGTGGTACGGCGGCGGCGGCGGCAGGGCGAGCGCGACCCGGAGCCCGGCGCCGGCGCCGTGGCCGGCGAGCCAGGCCCGCGCGCGGTCGACGTCGGTCCAGCCCAGGGCGCGCGCGGCGACCTCGGTGGCGGCGCCGACGTGATCGGGCGCGGCGCGCGGCAGCGGGCGGTGGCCGCGGGCGGCGCGCATGATGCCGGGCTCGAGCTGGCGGCCGAGCACCGGGATCGGGCCGGCGCCGGCGGTGCCGTCCTCGATGAGGCCGGTGGCGTCGGCGACGCGCTCGCGCAGGACCCGCAGGGCGGCGCGGAAGGCCAGCTCGCGGCTGCCGGCGAGCAGCGCGGCCCGGGTCTCGGCGTCGAGGCGCGCGTTGGGGACCAGGAAGTTCTTGCGCTGGAACATCTCGAGCGCGTACCCCGTGTGCCACGAGAACAGGCCGTCGACGCGGCGGCGGGGCAGGAGCTGGTCGCACACGAGGTGGGCCTGCATCGTGGTCATCGCCGCGTGCTGGGCGTCGACGCGCTGGAACGTCGCGACCCGGGCCCGCCACGCCGGCACCCGGGCCAGCGCGGCGAGGTCGGGCAGGCGGCGCCGGGTGCGCTCGCGCTCGAGCAGCGGGCCGAGCCACGCCCGCTGGCGGGTGGCGGCGGCGACGGCGGCGGCGTTGGCCTCGGACAGCGAGCGGGTGAACGCGCCCAGGGGCGCCGGATCGACGGCGTCGTGGCAGGCGTGGCGGTCGGTGTCGTCGAGGCGGCGGCGCACGGTCGCCAGGCTGGGGATCACGCCGTAGAGCTCGACGAACTGCTCCTCGGGGGCCAGCTCCTCGCCGTCGGGGCTCTCCTCGCGGGCCAGCGCGAGGTACTGGTCGCGGAAGCGCGGCGCGCTGCCGTCGGGGCCGGGGGCGAACGGCCGCGGCGTCCAGCCGTCGGACAGGTCGACGACGGTGAGGCCGGCGGCGGCGGCGACGTCCGGGCACAGCCAGCCGTCGGCGTGGCCGTCGGTGAACGCCAGCGCGGGGGCGGCGCACGGCGCGGCGGCGGCGGTGGCGGCGTGGCGGGCGCGAGCCACCGGCGGAGGCTCGGGCGCGCGCGGCGCG
>CAADGB010000477.1 GCA_900696455.1 uncultured delta proteobacterium | reverse complement strand
TGACGGCGATCGGCGGGATCGTGGCTCGGATGCTCGTGGTCTGGACCCTCCCGCTCGCGCTGCTCTGCGGCCCCTTCGTCTTCACGCGGCTCGTGGCGTTCTCTCGCGGCAAGTGGTCCGTCTGGCTCGCGCTCGGGCCGATCCCGTTCTGGCGACTGTGTGTCGCCACGCACGCGCCCGACTTCATCGGCATCGAGCTGCACCTACCCGACGAGGACGATCTCGACCTCGTGCCGCACGTCTTCCACCGGTGCATCGTCGAGGACACGTCTCTATCCGACATCCCGTGCTTCCGGCCCCGGGCGCTGGCCGACGTGCTGAACGCCGAGCCGGGACGGCTGTCCGAGCTGCCCCCCGCCCGGTCGCTGCCGCCGAGCTGAGATGGCCGCGCTGACGACGTGCAGCGGCGATGACGGCGGCGGCGGCGGCGCGACGCTGTCGGGGCGGGCGTACTGGTCGGGGCCGGTGCGGGGCGCGACGGTGGTGGTGCACCAGCTCGTGGACGGGCAGCGGACGTTCGAGCTGGCGCGGACCACGACCGGCGACGACGGCGCGTGGACGGTGACGCACGACGGCTACGAGGCGGTGGCGATCGAGGTGATCGGCGGCGCGGCGGCGGAGGCGGCGGGCGGCGCGGTCGCGCTCGACGGCGGCACGGTGCTCGACGCCGTCGCGCTGGAGCTGGCGATCGGCGAGGTGCGGACCGGCGTGGTGGTGAGCCCGGTGACGCACCTGGTGGCGAAGCTGGGGCGGGCGCGGTGGCTGGCGGGCAAGGAGGCGACGTTCGACCTGGCGGTGGCGAAGGCGCAGGAGCGGGTGGCGGCGCACCTGGGGTTCGATCCGATCCGGACGCCGGTGGCGGCGGTGTCGGCGGCGGCGGGGAGCCCGACCGACAGCGTGAAGTACGGACTGGTGCTGGCCGGCCTGAGCGAGCTGGCGGCGCTGGCGGCCGCCGACCAGGGCGTGACGGTGCAGAGCGTGAACACGGTCGAGCTGACGAAGGTGCTGGCGCGGGACGCGGGCTCGGCGGAGGCGCTGTTCGACGGCAACGGGGCCGAGCCGCTGTACGTGAGCCCGGCGGCCCTACCCGGCGGCCGCGGCTTCGGCCGCCGGCCTTCGACGCGGGCTCGCTGGCTCGCCCGGCTCAGGCCGCACGGAGAATGGATGCCGTTCGTTCCCTGCGATCTCCGACCGTGGGCGCGGGATCGCGCTCAGGCCGGCTCGCGGTCGACGGCCACGGTCCGGGCGGCCGGCGGCAGCAGCGGGGCGCCGTCGGCGCCGATGTCGCGCACCGGCGGCAGCGCGCCCACCGGCCCGGTGATGAGGCGGACGCCGCGCTGGAAGGTGAGCCACGACCACGCCCACGACAGGATCACCGCCAGGCGGTTGCGGAAGCCGATGACGTAGAAGATGTGGAGCACCCACCAGAACAGCCAGGCGAAGAAGCCGTGGTGCTGGGCGCGGCCGATCTGCACGACGGCCGAGGTCCGGCCGATCGTCGCCATCGAGCCCCGATCTCGGTAGCGGAACGGGCCGCGCGCCTTGCCGGCGAGGTCGGCCTCGATCGACCGGGCGGCGTGGGCCCCGCCCTGCATCGCGCCCTGGCACACGCCGGGCACCGGCTTGCCGTCGCACGTGCAGGCGGCGAGGTCGCCGACGACGAAGACCTCGGGGTGACCGGGGATCGACAGGTCGGGCTCGACCACGACCCGGCCGGCGCCGTCGAGCGGCACCCCCAGCGAGCGCGCCAGCGGCGAGCCCTCGACGCCGGCCGCCCACAGGACGGTGCGCGCCGCGACCCGCTCGGTCCGATCGCCGACCGTGAGCTCGACGCCGTCGCCGTCGACGGCGGTGACCCGGGCGCCGCAGCGGACCTCGACCTGCCGCTTCTCGAGCGAGCGCTGCGCCGCCGCCGACAGCTTCGGCGGGTAGCCGCCCAGCACCCGGTCGCGGCCCTCGACCAGCAGCACCCGGACCTGGGTCGGATCGATGCGCCGGAAGTCGCGGGCCAGGGTGTGCAGCCCGATCTCGCCCAGCGCGCCGGCGAGCTCGACGCCGGTGGCGCCGGCGCCGACGACGACGAACGTGAGCCACGCCCGCTGCGCCCCCGGATCGCTCTCGCGCTCCGCCGCCTCGTAGGCGAGGAAGACCCGGCGCCGGATCTCCAGCGCGTCCTCGACGCTCTTGAGCCCGGGCGCCAGCGGCGCCCACGCGTCGTGCCCGAAGTACGAGTGGGTCGCGCCGGTGGCCACGATCAGGTAGTCGTAGGCCAGCTCGCCGTCGTCGAGGACGACCCGGCGTGTCGCCGGGTCGATGGCGCGGGCCTCGGCCAGGAGCACGCGCACGTTGGCCTGCGCCTTCACCACGGCGCGGATCGGGTACGCGATGTCGCCCGGGTTGAGGGCGGCGGTCGCGACCTGGTAGAGCAGCGGCTGGAACAGGTGGTGGTTGCGGCGGTCGAGCAGCGTGATCTGGACCGGCGCCTTCGCCAGCGCCTTGGCCACGGTCAGGCCGCCGAAGCCGCCGCCCAGGATCACCACGTGAGGTCGTCGCGTCACGGCCCTTCGATGCTCCCGGTCACCGCTTCGGCGCGGCGCGGCGCGGCCCGGCCGGCGCGGGGCGCGACGGCGCGGCCTCGGCCGGGCAGGCCAGCGCCAGGTGGCTGAGCCGCCCCTTGGACGCCGGGCCGACCCCGACCTCGTAGCGCAGGGTGGTCGCCGCGGTCACGCAGTGGACGAGCTGCGGATCGGTGGTGCCGGCCGCGCGCGCCACCTCGGTGCCGGCGCCGTCGAACAGGCGCAGCGACAGGCCGCGGTGGCCGTCGCCGCCGGCGGCCAGCACCCGCACGCAGCCGGGCTCGACCGCGATCAGGCGTGACACGCTGCCGGTGGCGTACTGCTCGTGGATCGCGCCGAGCGCGGCGCAGCCGGCGGCGGCGTGCTGCTGCTGGAGCTGGCCCAGCCGATCGGCGCCCGAGGCCCCGAAGCCGAGGCGGGCCGGCAGGTCGA
Source organism: uncultured delta proteobacterium (assembly GCA_900696455.1). GTDB lineage: Bacteria > Myxococcota_A > Polyangia > Haliangiales > Haliangiaceae > UBA2376. Next base: position 82,612 of record CAADGB010000477.1, on the reverse strand, counting down.
ACACGGTGACCGCGATGATCGACGGCGCGGCCAGCACCGCGACCAGCGTCATCAGGCGCATGCCCCAGCGCCCGCGCCGGGCCAGGCGCCGGTCCTCGTGGCGCTCGTGCTGCTCGCGGGCCTCGCGCCGCCGCTCGCGCTCCTCGGCGGCGCGCGCCTGCTCGGCCAGCCGGGCCTCGCGCTGGTGCTCGAGCAGGAGCCGGCGCCGGGCCTCGAGCTCCGGCACCGCCTGGCTCGCCCCGCAGTAGGGGCAGCGCATGGTCGTGGCCTCGAGCTCGGGCGGCACCGGCATCGAGGCGTGACACTCGGCGCAGCGGGCGGTCGCCATGTCAGAGCGGCTCGCGCGGCCGGCCGGCGGCGACCCAGCCCTCCTCGAACTCGGCGGTCGACTCGTACCACGGCTGCATGCGGCGGCGGAGCTCCATCGCCGGATCGCGGGCCAGCTCGGGCTCGAACCACGACCGGGCGTGCAGGTACCGGCGCCAGTAGGCGATCTGGGCCAGCTCCCAGGCCTTGACCGGGGCCAGCGCCCGTGGCGGCCGCAGCGCGTGCAGCGCTCGCTCGGCCGCGCGCATCGCCCGCCACTCGACGGTCGCCGCCTCCTGGGGCACGGCGTGGGTGCCCAGCGCGCCGGCGCTGACCAGGAGCTCCGGTGGCTGCCACACCGTGACCGCGCCGCAGGCGCAGGCCAGCTCGAGCGCGCGGAACGACACCGGGGCGGCCAGCGCCGCGCCGCACCGGCTGCACGGCACCGGGCCGTGCCCGGCCTCGGCGTGGGCGAAGCGCTGGCGCGCCAGCTCGGCCATCACCCGGATCATCAGCTCCTCGCGCGCGTCGTCGAGCGCATGCTGCAGCGCCAGGCCCTTGGCGTACGCGGCGTCGCGCACCGCCTCGCCGTGGTCCTCGGCGAGGATCGCGTCGTCGACCTTGTCGTGCCAGGTGTCGATGATCTTCTGCTCGAGCTCCTGCAGCCGGTGCTCGACCGCGCCGCGCTGGTGCGACAGCGGCAGGGGGTCGCCGCCGGCGGCGACCCCGGCGATGAACTGCCGCGCCGCCGCCTCGGCCTCGGTCCGCACCTCGCGGTGCCGGCCCTCGATCTGGGCGAGGAACGCGTCCCAGCGGGCCAGCGCGCTCATCAGAACGAGATGTCCACGTCGGCCTTCACGCCCGGGTACTTGGCCGCGAACTTGGCCTCGACCCGCTTGTGGATCTCCTCGTACTCCTTGTGCTTGAGCTGCGACGTGCGCTCGAAGTGGTAGCCCATGTAGGTGCTGAGATCGGTCCAGTCGACGATCGTGAGCCCCATGGCCTTGAGCGCGGCGACCGGGTCCTTGCCCTGCTTGGTCGCGTACGACTGCTCGTACATGATCTCCCAGTACTGCTCGTGGGACATCGGCGGCGGCACCTCGAGCTCGCGGTTGGCGGCCCGGGCGGCCGCGGCCTCGCGGGCGAGATCGCCGTACTTGCCCTTGGACGCGGCCTGGAAGGCGTTGCCGTAGACCGTGGTGATCGCGAACGTGGTGTCGCGCGCCATCCGCGCGTTCCACTCGGCCGACGCCTGGTCCCAGCGCGCCTTGTCGATGCCGGCGCCCTTGAGCAGATCCTCGGTCGACGCGCCGCCGACGATGGCGGCGTTGATCGCTGCCCACTGCTCGAGGCTGATGCCGGCGACCGGGTTCAGCTCGCCGCTGGCCGCCGCCTTGGCCTGGTTGCCGGCCATGTGCTGCTGCATCTGGCCCGAGCGCCAGTTCAGCTCGTGCTGCGAGACCTGCTCGATCGAGCCGTGCTTGCGGACCAGCATGGCGTAGACCGAGTCCTTCACGGTCTGCCAGTGGCTGCGGTCGCGGATGCCGTAGCGCTGCATGATCTCGGCGCGCGACTCGTCGGTGCCGCCGTACTGGCCGTCCGACTCCATGTGCAGGACGGCCTCGAAGAAGGCCTCCTCGTCGTCGGGGTCGAAGCCGGCGAGGTCGAACTGCTCACCCGAGCCGGAGCCCTCGGCCGAGGCCTCGTCGTCGTCGTCGGGCTCGGCGGCGGGGTGGCCGTCGTGGTCGTGGGGCGCGGGCGGCGGCGGCGCGTCCGCGCCCTTGTTCATGCCGAGCGCGCTCTTGATCTTGTCGAGAAAACCCATGGCGTGTGGCTCCTTGCCGGCGCGCCTCCCCCTGAGGCCGACCGCCGACGCGCCGACTGTAGGCCCGCCGCGGGCGCGGTGTCGCGCCTCGCCAGCGCCGAATCGCCGCTCCGGAGTGGGTCTGACCACCCGGACGGCGTGGCGCGGCGGCGACGGCGTCGGCGCGAGCCTACTCGAGCTCGAGCCGGCACGCGGCGCTGCAGCCGTCGCCGTCGTCGAGGTTGCCGTCGTCGCACTCCTCGCCCAGGTAGATCTGGGTCCAGCCCGCGGCGTCCTCGACCGGCGCGCCCTCGCACAGCGGCTCGCCGACTCCGTCGCCGTCGGCGTCGAAGACCACCACCCGGCGCTCGCCGAGCGGGTCGCGGATCACGGCGTAGGCCCAGGCGGTGAGCGTCCGGCCCGGGACCGAGACCTCGACGTCGACGTGCTCGCCGAGCAGCGCCAGCACCTCGGGCGCGCGCAGGGTGACGCTGCGCGCCTCGGTGGCGCAGGTGCAGCCCTCCCCGGCGGCCTCGGTCGTGAGCACGTCGACGCCGCCGACCCGCCACGCGATCTGGTTGGGGCCGTCGCACGCCGTGGCCATCCAGTGCAGCTCGAGCTCGACCGGCTGGAAATCGGCGCGGATGCCGTTGCCGCACGCGCTGACCGCGCAGACGTGGTCGCAGCCGTCGCCGTCCACGACGTTGCCGTCGTCGCACTCCTCGCCGTCCTGGATCTCGCCGTCGCCGCACTCGTCGACGCCGACCACCGTGATCCTGACCCGGGCCGGGGCCGAGACGTCCTGCTGGTCGTGGGCGACGTAGAGGAAGGTGTCGACGCCGTGCCAGTCGGGGTCGGGGATGTAGCGAGCGCCGTTGGCGTACTCGATCAGCTTGCCGTGCTTGGGGGGCGCCACCACCTCGTAGCGGACCCAGCTCGAGTCGACGTCGTGGGACTCGTAGGCGACGTCGACCGCGACGTCCTCGATCGTGATGGTGAGGACGTTGCGCGCGACCGGCGGATCGTTGACCGGGCCGACCTCGACCACCACCGCCGCCTGGTCGGTCATCACGCCGTCGGTGACGGTGTAGCGGAAGCGCGCGGTGCCGGCGAAGTGCAGGGCCGGGGTGAAGCGGACCTCGCCGCCGACCAGGGCGACGGTGCCGCCGACGGCGTCGCCGACCGCGCTCACCCACAGGTGCGCCTCCTCGACGTCGACGTCGTTGTGCACCAGGAGCTCGGGCGCGAGGACCAGCGGCGTGTCCTCGGGCGTGCTGAACCGGTCGGCCAGCGCCTGCGGCCGGTCGTTGACCGGCACCACCCGGATGGTCACGCCGGCGGTCCGCTGGTGGCGCCCGTCGCTGACCGTGAGCTCGCCCCGATCCTGGCCGCTCCAGTCGCGGGCCGGCTCGTAGACCCAGCCCTCGCCGGCGGCCCGCAGGACGCCGTGGGCCGGGGCGGTGATCACCCGGACCAGCGGCTGGCCCTCGGGATCGTGGGCCGGCAGGCGGAACCAGATCGGGTGGTCCTCGGCGGTGACCAGGCCCAGGGGCTCGATCACCGGCGGCTCGTCGACGCCGGGGTCGGTCGCGCAGCCGACCAGGGTGGCGCCGGCGCCGGCCGCGAGGGCGCGGGCGAGGGCGAGGGCACGGGCGCGGGCGCGGGCGCGGTGGCGGGTCATGGTCGTCCTCATGCAGAGGCCATCGACCCCCCGGCCCGATCGTGAAGGTTGGCGCCGGCCGCGGCTATCCGTTTGCTACCCGTGCCCGCTACCGCGCCGGCGCGGCCTCCGCTAGCCTCCGCCCATGTCCCACAAGTGGCACTTCTTCCGCGCGGGTGGGGTCGACCAGGTGAGCCTGCGCAACGGCGCCGATCTGCTGGCGCTGCCCGAGCTCGACCAGAAGCTGTGGGTGGCGCTGGCGATGCCGTCGACCGGCACCGACCTCGACCCGCGGACGATGACGCTGCTCGACCACGACCAGGACGGACGCGTCCGGGTTCCGGACATTCTCGACGCCGTGCGCTGGATCGGCAAGACCTGGAAGTCGGCCGACGACGTGCTCGCGGGCGGCGACAAGCTCGCGCTGGCCGCGATCAAGGACGAGGGCGTGCTCGCCGCCGCCCGCCGGATCCTCACCGACCTGGGCAAGGCCGACGCCAAGGAGATCTCGCTGGCCGAGGTCACCGGCGTGGTCGACGCCTTCGCCACCACCCGCCTCAACGGCGACGGCGTGATCATCCCCGACACCGCCGAGGACGCCGAGGTCAAGCAGACGATCGAGGAGATCATGGCCGCGGTCGGCACCGTCACCGATCGCAGCGGCAAGCCCGGCATCGATCAGGCCAAGGCCGACGCCTTCTTCGCCGACCTCGACAAGCTCGAGGCCTGGATCGAGGCCGGCGCCGCGCACCGCCCGCTCGGCGACGACACCGAGGCCGCCGCCGCCGCCCTGGCCGCGGTCGAGGCCAAGATCGCCGACTTCTTCGCCCGCGGCGCGGTGGTCGCCTTCGACGGCCGCGCCGGCGCCGCCGTCAACGGCCAGGAGGCCGAGCTCACCGCCCTCGGCGCCAAGCTCCTGTCGGCGACGAGCGAGGACATCGCCCGCCTGCCGCTGGCCCGGGTCGAGGCCGGCAAGCCGCTGCCCCTGCGCGCCGGCGTCAACCCGGCGTGGGCCGCCGCCCTCGCCACCTTCGCCGCGGCCGCGGTCGAGCCCATCCTCGGCGCCCGCGACGTGCTCACCGCCGACGACTTCGCGCGCGTGGTCGCCACGCTGGCCGGCCACCGGACGTGGAAGGCGGGCCGCCCCGCCACCGCCGTCGACCAGCTCGACGCGGCGCGGGTCGCCGCCCTGGCCAAGGGGCCGCAGCGCGCGCGGGTCGCCGAGCTGATCGCCGCCGACAAGGCGCTCGAGGGCGAGTACGGCGCGATCGCGTCGGTCGAGAAGCTGCTGCGGCTGCAGCGCGACTTCGGCCGGGTCGTGCGCAACTTCGTCAACTTCTCGGACTTCTACACCAAGCGCGACGCCACCTTCCAGAGCGGCACCCTCTACCTCGACGGCCGCACCTTCAAGCTGGTGGTGCCGGTGGCGGACGCCGGCAAGCACGCGGCGCTGGCCGGGATGTCGTCGTCGTACCTCGCCTACTGCGACCTCGTCCGCGGCGCGGACAAGAAGGCGATCGCGGTCGCGGTCACCAACGGCGACGCCGACAACCTCTTCGTCGGCCGCAACGGCGTCTTCTACGACCGCGACGGCAAGGACTGGGACGCCACGATCACCAAGGTCATCGCCAACCCCATCAGCGTGCGCGAGGCGTTCTGGTCGCCGTACAAGAAGCTGGTCCGCCTGATCGAGGAGCAGATCAACAAGCGCGCCGCCGAGGCCGACGCGAAGTCGCAGGCCAAGGTCGAGGGGGCCGCGGTCAAGGTCGCCACCGTCGATCAGAAGCCGGCGGCGCCCGCCGCGCCTCCCGCCGACGCCGCGGCCGCCGGCGCCGCGGCCGCGCCCAGGAAGGGCCTCGACATCGGCATCATCGCGGTCATCAGCCTCGCGATCGGCGCCGTGGTCGGCGCCATCGGCGGCCTCATCGCGATGCTGGTGGGCATGGGGGCGTGGATGCCGCTCGGCATCGTCGCGCTCCTGCTCGCGATCAGCGGCCCGTCGATGCTGCTGGCCTGGATGAAGCTGCGCCAGCGCAACCTCGGCCCGATCCTCGACGCCAACGGCTGGGCCATCAACACCCGGGCCCGGGTCAACGTCGCGTTCGGCGCGGCGCTCACCGACCTGCCGCGCCTGCCCAAGGGCGCGCAGCGCTCGTTCGACGACCCGTTCGCCGACAAGAAGCGGCCGTGGAAGCTCTACATCGCGCTCGTCCTCCTGCTGGTCGCGGCCGCGAGCTGGTACGCCGGCAAGCTCGATCGCTACCTGCCGGAGCCGGTCAAGAGCGGCAAGGTCCTGGGCAAGCACGCGCCGATCAACAACTAGCGGCAACTAGCGGGCGGGGGGCGGCCGGGAGTGACCGCCCGGGGGTGAGGCAAGGGGTCGCGGCAGGGAGCGGGCCGGCGTAGGCCGCGGCGGGGCGGTGTGCGTTAGAAGATCACCGTGATGCGATCGAACGCGCGCCGTGGCGTGGCCCTGATCACGCTCGTCCCCTTCCTGACGGTCTCGCTGTCGTGCGGCGGCAGCAAGCAGTCGCCGCACGCTGGCGGCACCGTCGTCGCCCAGCCCGGCGGCAAGCCGCTCATCCAGCTCGACGACGCGGCGAAGGGCCTGACCCTGCGCCTGTCCGACGGCAAGCAGGGCCCGGCCGCCGCCGACCGCAGCAAGCTCGCGCCGGCGCGGCCGCTGCCGGACAGCGAGGCCCGGGCGATCCTCGCCCGCCTGTCGCCGGTGGCGGTGGGCGCCGACGACGTCAAGGCCTTCGCCCTGCGCGACCGCTCGACGCCGCCGCCGCGCACCGGCGCGACCATCCGCGATCGCTTCCCCGGCCCGGGCCTGGCCAGCCGGCCGCCGGTCACCGCCGACGCCGGCAAGCCGCTCGAGGTGCTGCGGTTCGCGCCCGAGGGCGACGTGCCGCTCGCGCCGATGGCGACGATCACGTTCTCGCAGCCGATGGTGGCGGTGACGTCGCAGGACGACGCCGCGCGGGTGGTGCCGGTGACGATGACGCCGACGCCGCCCGGCCGCTGGCGCTGGCTCGGGACCCGCACCCTCATCTTCGATCCCGAGATCCGCTTCCCGCAGGCCACGACCTACACCGTCGAGATCCCCCGCGGCACGGCGTCGGCCACCGGCAACGTGCTGGCGGCGAGCAAGACCTTCACCTTCACCACGCCCACGCCGCGGGTGGTGACGTCGTGGCCGCAGCACGGCCCGCAGCGCCTCGACACGCCGATGTTCGTGCTCTTCGATCAGCAGATCGACCCGGCGGCGGTGCTGGCCACGATCAAGGTCGAGGCCGCCGGCAAGAAGCCCGGGCTCCGCCTCCTCACCGACGCCGAGCTCGACGGCCACGAGGTCGTGAAGGGCCTGGTCGCGCAGGCCAAGCAGAACGAGCAGGACGGCCGCTGGCTGGCCTTCCGCGCCGACGCCGAGCTCCCCCGCGACACCCGGGTCACGGTGACGATCGGGCCGGGCACGCCGTCGCGCGAGGGCCCCAACCGGACCAAGGACACCCAGACCTTCGCCTTCCAGACCTACCCGCCGCTCAAGATCGTGCGCGCGCGGTGCGGCTGGGGCGAGTGCCCGCCGGGCGCGCCGTTCGTCATCGAGCTCAACAACCCGCTCGACGCCGACCGCTGGGACGACGCCCTGATCGCGGTGAGCCCGGCCCTGGCGCGCACCAAGGTCGTGCAGTCCGGCAACTACGTCACGGTGCAGGGCCCGACCAAGGCGCTCACCACGTACACCGCCCGGCTGTCGGGCGGCGTCGTCGACACCTTCGGCCAGACCCTGGGCAAGGACGCCGAGCTGACGTGGAAGGTCGGCAAGGCCTACCCCAACTTCTACGGCCCGTCGGGGATGATCGCGCTCGATCCGGCGGCCCGCAAGCCGACCCTCGACGTCTTCACCACCAACTACGACGGCGTCAAGGTCCAGCTCTACGAGGTCAAGCCGTCCGACTGGGACGCCTACGGCGAGTACCTGCGCCGGCAGTACGACCGCAGCAAGCCCCGCCTGCCCGGCAAGAAGGTCGTGGACGAGCTGGTGCGGGTCAACGGCAAGACCGACGACCTGACCGAGACCAAGATCGATCTCGGCCGCGCCCTGGGCGCCGGCGGCCTCGGCCACGTCATCGCCGTCGTCGAGCCGTCGCCGTGGCGCGCGCGCTACGAGCCGCCGCGCCTCATCACCTGGGTGCAGTCGACCCGCATCGGCCTCGACGCCGCGGTCGACGCCACCGACATGAAGGCGTGGGTCAACGCCCTGGCCGACGGCAAGCCGCTGGCCGGCGTCGAGCTGACGATGCTGCCGTGGGGTCTGACCGCGCGCAGCGACGCCGACGGCCAGGCGACGATCGCGCTGTCCGACCGGGCGGCGAAGGGCGCCAACTTCCTGGTCGCCCGCCGCGGCGACGACGTCGCCTTCCTCCCCGACGACGGCGGCTGGTGGGGCGACTACGGCCAGTGGCGCAAGCAGGAGCGTACCGACACCCTGTCCTGGTACGTCACCGACGACCGCAAGATGTACAAGCCCGGCGAGAAGGTGAGCCTCAAGGGCTGGCTGCGGGTGTTCCAGCAGCGCAAGGGTGGCGACCTCGGCGGCGTCGCCGGCCTGGTGTCGGGGGTGAGCTACCGCGTCGTCGATCCGGTCGGCAACGAGCTGACCAAGGGCACCGCCAAGGTGACCGCCGCCGGCGGCTTCGACCTCGCGTTCACCCTGCCCGCCACGCCCAACCTCGGCCACGCCTCGATCCACCTCGAGGCGGTCGGCCGCCTCGGCGGCAGCCACTACCACGGCTTCCAGATCCAGGAGTTCCGCCGCCCCGAGTACGAGGTCAGCGCCCAGGCCAGCCAGGGCCCGCACCTCATCGGCGCCAGCGCCGACGTCACCGTCAAGGCCAGCTACTTCGCCGGCGGCGGCCTCGCCGGCGCCGACGTCAACTGGCACCTGACCGCGGCCGAGACCACCTACACGCCGCCCAACCGCGACGACTGGACCTTCGGCGTGTGGACCCCGTGGTGGGGCTGGCGCCGGCCGTGGTGGGAGGGCGAGGCGCGCTGGGAGGCGCCGCCGACCTGGAACCACAAGGGCAAGACCGACGCCACCGGCGCCCACGTCCTCCACCTCGACTTCGTCAGCGCCAACCCGCCGGTGCCGATGAGCGTGTCGGCCAGCGGCTCGGTCACCGACGTCAACCGCCAGCAGTGGAGCGCCAGCTCGACCCTGCTCGTCCACCCGTCGAGCCTCTACGTCGGCCTGCGCACGGCGCGGCCGTTCGTCGACAAGGGCACGCCGATCGAGGTCGAGGCCATCGCCGTCGATCTCGACGGCAAGGCGGTCCCCGGCAAGACCCTCGACGTCACCAGCGTGCGCCTCGACTGGGACTACGAGAAGGGCAAGTACGTGCAGAAGGAGGTCGATCCGCAGGCGTGCGCGCCGGTGTCGACCGCCGACGCCGTGCGCTGCTCGTTCGCCACCGCCGAGGGCGGCCAGTACCGGATCCGGGCGCTGATCGCCGACGACCTCGGGCGCCCCAACAAGACCGAGCTCACGATCTGGGTGTCGGGCGGGGACGTGCCGCCGGCCCGCGAGGTCCAGCAGGAGGAGGCCCAGCTCATCCCCGACAAGAAGGAGTACCGGCCCGGCGACACCGCCGAGCTCCTGGTGCAGGCGCCGTTCTACCCGGCCGAGGGCGTGCTCAGCGTCCGCCGCAGCGGCATCGTCTCCACCGAGCGCTTCTCGATGAAGGGCCCGACCCACACCGTCAAGGTGCCCATCGTCGACGGCTACACCCCCAACCTGTTCGTGCAGGTGGATCTGATCGGCGCCGCCGCCCGCGCCGGCGACGACGGCAAGCCCGACCCGGCGCTGCCGAAGCGCCCGGCCTTCGCCACCGGCCAGCTCGACCTGCCGGTGCCGCCGCGCCAGCGCACCCTGGCGGTCGCGGTCACGCCGTCGGCGGCCAAGGTCAGCCCCGGCCAGCCGGCGCGCTTCGACGTCGCGGTCAAGGACGCCGCCGGCAAGCCGGTGGCCGGCGCCGAGGTCGCGCTGATCGTCGTCGACGAGGCCGTGCTGTCGCTGACCGGCTACCAGTTCGCCAGCCCGGTCGACGTCTTCTACACCCGCCGCGGCAGCGACACCCGCGACCACCACCTGCGCGGCTTCGTCAAGCTGGCCCAGCCCGACAGCGGGCTGCTCGCCGAGGGCGCGGCCGGCATGGGCGGCGGCGGGGACGGCGACGCGGTGGCGGACGAGGCCGAGAGCACCGGCTACCGCGGGATGGCGCGCAACGGCGGCCCGCCCCCGCCGCCGGCCGCGGCCGCGCCCGCCAAGCCGGCCGACAAGCGCGCGCGGATGGAGGCGGCCGAGCCGACGATCGCCCTGCCCGGCCAGGCCGGCCAGGCGCCGGCGACCGTCGCGATCGCCGTGCGCACCAACTTCGAGCCGCTGGCCGCGTTCTCGCCCGAGGTCCGGACCGGCGCCGACGGCAAGGCCGCGGTCGAGGTCAAGATGCCGGACAACCTCCCCCGCTACCGGGTGGTCGCGCTGGCCGCCGCCGGCGAGCGCCACTTCGGCAAGGGCGAGAGCGCGATCACCGCGCGCCTGCCGCTGATGGTGCGGCCGTCGCCGCCCCGCTTCCTCAACTTCGGCGACACCTTCGAGCTGCCGGTGGTGCTGCAGAACCAGACCGACACCGCGATGGAGGTCAAGGTCGCGGTCCGCGCCACCAACGCCGCGATCACCCGCGGCGCCGGGCGCACCGTCCGGGTCCCGGCCAACGATCGGGTCGAGGTCCGCTTCCCGGCCGCCGCCGAGCTGCCCGGCACCGCCCGCTTCCAGCTCGCCGCCACCGGCGCCGGCGGCGCCGCCGACGCCGCCGAGGTCGCGCTGCCGGTGTGGACCCCGGCCACCACCGAGGCCTTCGCCACCTACGGCCAGATCGACGGCGCCGGCGCCACCGCCATCAAGCAGCCGGTGGCGCTGCCGGGCAAGGTCGTCACCGCGTTCGGCGGGCTCGAGGTCGAGACCAGCTCGACCCAGCTCCAGGCCCTGACCGACGCCTTCCTCTACCTGGTCACCTACCCGTTCGAGTGCAGCGAGCAGGTGAGCTCGCGCGTCGCCCGCATCGCCGCCCTGCGCGACGTGCTCACCGCGTTCAAGGCCAAGGACCTGCCGTCGAAGGACCGGCTCGAGGCCCGGGTCCGCGACGATCTCGAGCGCCTGTACTCGATGCAGAACGGCGACGGCGGCTTCCCGTTCTGGCGCCGCGGCTACGAGTCGTGGCCGTACCTGACGGTCCACGTCACCAACGCGCTGGTCCGGGCCAAGGCCAAGGGCTTCACCGTCGAGCAGCCGGCCCTGGATCGCGCGCTGAGCTACCTGCGCACGATCGAGCGCCGCTACCCGTCGTGGTACCCGGAGGAGGTCAAGCGCACGATCACCTCGTACGCGCTCTACACCCGGTCGCTGGCCGGCGATCGCGACGTGGCCCGCGCCCGCGGCCTGATCAAGGAGGCCGGCGGGGTCGAGAAGCTGTCGATGGAGGCGGTGGGCTGGCTGCTGGGCGTGGTCGCCGGCCAGGCCGACGCCGCCGCCGAGCGCACCGTGATGCTCCGCCACCTCGACAACAAGGTCAGCGAGACCGCGGCCGCCGCCAACTTCACCACCGGCTACAGCGACGGCGCCCACCTCCTGCTCCACTCCAGCCGCCGCGTCGACGCCATCATCCTCGAGTCGCTCATGGCCGAGAAGCGGACGAGCGACCTCATCCCCAAGCTGGTGGTCGGCCTGCTCGGCCACAAGAAGGCCGGCAAGTGGGCCAACACCCAGGAGAACGTCTTCGTCCTGTTCGCGCTCGATCGCTACTTCCACGAGTTCGAGAAGGTCACCCCCGACTTCGTCGCCCGGGTCTGGCTCGGCGACGGCTACGCCGGCGAGCACAGCTTCAAGGGCCGCACCACCGAGCGCCACGCCATCGACATCCCGATGGCCGAGGTCGCGAAGCGCGCCGCCACCGCTCCCGCTGACCTCGTCATCCAGAAGGACGGCCGGGGCCGGCTCTACTACCGCATCGGCATGACCTACGCCCCCGAGGACCTCAAGCTGGCCGCCGCCGACTACGGCTTCACCGTGGTCCGCCGCTACGAGGCGGTGGACGATCCGGGCGACGTCGCCCGCCAGGCCGACGGCTCGTGGAAGATCAAGGCCGGCGCCCGGGTGCGGGTGCGGCTGTCGATGGTGGCCGAGAACCGCCGCTACCACGTCGCGCTGGTCGACCCGCTGCCGGCCGGGCTCGAGGCCATGAACCCGGCGCTGGCGGTGACCGGCCCCATCCCCCAGGATCCGGCGGCCCAGGCCCGCCCCGGCTACTGGTGGTGGTCGCGCACCTGGTACGAGCACCAGAACCTGCGCGACGAGCGGGTCGAGGCCTTCACCTCGCTGCTGTGGGAGGGCGTGCACGAGTACACCTACGTCGCCCGCGCCACCACCCCCGGCAGCTTCGTGGTGCCGCCGGCCAAGGCCGAGGAGATGTACTTCCCCGAGACCTTCGGCCGCTCGGCCACCGACCGCGTCGTCGTCGAGTAGCGGCCCGGCGGCGGACGCCGGGTCAGGCGACCAGGCGCTCGAGCACGCGGGTCGCGCCGCGGCCGTCGAGCAGGCCGGCGTTGCGCGCGCGCAGCTCGCGGCGCCGCGGCAGATCGGCGAGCAGGCCGTGGACCGCGTCGTCGAGCTCGGCGTCGCTCACCTCGGCCAGCGGCCGACCGAGGCACGCCAGCCCGTGGGCGACGTGTCGACGGGCGTTCTCGATCTGGTCGGGGGCGATCGCGATCGCGACCGCCGGCCGGCCCAGGTAGCCGAGCTCGCCGAGCGTGCCGCCGGCGGCGGTGATCGCGAGATCGCACGCCGCCATGATCCCGGGCAGGCCTGGCGGTCGGTAGTGGACGTGGATGGTGTGGCCGCGGGCCTCGGCGCGCGCCAGCGCCCGCGCCAGCTCGTCGTCGCAGCGGAAGCCGGGGCCGAGCACGACGTGCAGGTCGAGCGCGGGGCGTCCGAGCGCGCCGATCACGCGCGTCGTGGCCCCGGCTGGGTCGGAGCCCCCCATCGTCACCAGGACGCGGCGGCCCCGGGCACGGATCGCCGCGCCGCCCGCGGTCTGGCGCCGGAACTCCTGGCGCAGGAGGTGGAAGGCGCGCCCGAGCAGGCGGTGCCGCGCGTCCGGATAGCGCGCCGCGAGCTCCTCCGCGCCGAGGTTGTGGTTGATGACGATCGGCGCCGGCAACGGCGCGGTCGCGGTGTCGTCGACCCAGGCGACCCGCAGGCCGCGCGCGGTGAGCGCGTCGACGTGGGTCGCGGTGAACGAGGGGCCATCGAGCACCACCAGCTCGGCGCCGGTGGCCGCGGCGTGCCGCGCGATGGTGGCCACGTCGTCCTCGCGAGATGGGGCGGGGCCGACCTCGTCGTCCGGAATCGTGGCGATGCGGCGCGTGCTGAGGTGATCGCGGAGCGGGCCGGCCTCGCCGCCGATCAGGAGGACGGCCTCGCCGCCGGCGCCGGTCACCGCGTCGGCCAGCGCCACCATGCGCATGACGTGGCCGGCGCCCACGGCGTGACCGCCATCGGCGCGCAGCACCACCCGCGGGCCGGACGACCGCGGCCTCATGCGACCCGCGCCTCCGGAACGGCGTGCAGCGCCGCCCGCGGGGACGGCTCGAGCAGGGCGCGGGTCTCGTCGACGTCCAGGCGCGGCTGCGCGACGTCGCTCGCGTAGACGAACCCCTCGGGCAGCGGGCGACCGGCGACCGGCGCCGCCCCGCCATGGAAGCGGAACTCCGGCCAGATGACCATGAGCTCGTCGAGGTCGCGGGTGCGGCGCGCCTCCTCGGCCGACAGCAGGGTCTCGTGCAGCTTCTCCCCAGGGCGGATCCCGACGACCTCGCGCGGCACCCCGGGCGCGACCGCCTCGGCCAGCGTGACGATGTCGCTGGTCGGGAGCTTGGGGACGAAGATCTCGCCGCCGGTCATGAGGCCGAGGCCACGCAGGACCAGGGCCACCGCGTCGGGCATCCGGATCCAGAACCGGGTCATGCGCTCGTCCGTGATGGTCAGCCGGCCGCGCGCGCGCTGGGCCTGGAACAGCGGGATCACGCTCCCGGCCGAGCCCATCACGTTGCCGTAGCGGACGGCCGAGAACCGGGGCGGCCGATCACCGACGTAGGCGTTGGCGGCGATCAGGAGCTTCTCCATGCACAGCTTGGTGGCGCCGTACAGGTTGGCCGGCGACACCGCCTTGTCCGTGGACAGCGCGAGGACGCGCTCGACCCCGTTGTCGATCGCCGCCTCGGCGAGGTTGCGGGCGCCGTTGACGTTGGTGTGGACGGCCTCGAGCGGGTTGTACTCGCAGATCGGCACGTGCTTCATGGCCGCGGCGTGGACCACGATGTCGACGCCACGCAAGGCGGTGCGCAGGCGATCGCGGTCGCGGATGTCGCCGACGAAGCAGCGCAGGCGCGGATCGGCGACCTCGCGCTCGAGCTGGTAGTGCTTCTGCTCGTCGCGCGACAGGACGATCACCTTGCGCGGCTGACCGAGCTGGAGGATCACGTCGAGGAAGGCCCGGCCGAACGAGCCGGTGCCGCCGGTCACGAGCACGACCTTGTCGGCGACCACGCGGGCGTGGTCGGCCATGCGCGCGGACAGGCTGGTGGCGAGGGCGGTCGGGGGGGACATCGTCATCGGCGTAGCTCCGTGATGCTGGCGGACAGGGCGTCGACGACGGCGACGGCGTCGACCTCGTCGAGCCCGGGGTGCATGGGCAGGCTCAGGGTCCGCGCGTAGTAGGTCTCGGCCCCGGGTCGCGGCCGGTCGGCGTCGCGGCCGGCGCGGCGGCGGTGGAACGGCTGGTGGTGGAGCGGGATGTAGTGGACCTGGGTCCCGACCCCGCGCGCGGCCAGCGCCGTCATCAGGCGGCCGCGGTCGAGCCCGAGCCGACGGTGGTCGAGCGCGATCGCGAACAGGTGGTACGCGCTCTCGCGGTCGGAGAGCTCGATCGGCGGCTGCAGCCAGGCCGGATCGAGCTCGGGGCACGCGGCGAGGGCCGCGCGGTAGGCCGCGGCCAGCGCGCGCCGCCGCGTGAGGAACGCGGACAGGCGGGTGAGCTGGGCGCGACCGAGGGCGCAGGCCAGATCGGAGAGCCGGTAGTTGAAGCCTTGCTCGACGACCTCGTGATACCAGGGCCCAGGGGCCGGTCGCGACAGCCGCGCAGGATCGCGCTCGATGCCGTGGTGACGGAGGCGGCGCGCGCGACGATCGTGGGCCGCGTCCCGGAAGATCACCGCGCCGCCCTCGCCGGGCGTGATGTGCTTGACGGGGTGGAACGAGAGCACGGCGGCGTCGGCCTGCCCGCTCGCCACCAGCCGGCCGCGGTAGGTCGCTCCCAGCGCGTGGCACGCGTCCTCGATCAGGAGCAGGCCCTCGCGCGCGCACAGGGCCGCCAGCTCGTCGAGCTCTGCCGGCTGCCCGGCGAGGTGGACGGCGACCACCGCCCGCGTCCGCGGTCCGACCAGCTCGGCCACCGCCGCCGGCGCCAGGTTGCCCGTGACCGGGTCGACGTCCGCGAAGCGCACGGTGGCGCCGACCTGGTACGCGGCCGACGCCGTGGCCGAGAAGGTGATGGGGCTGGTGATGATCTCGTCGCCCGGCCCGAGGCCGAGGGCGGCGTAGGCGAGGTGCAGCGCGGCGGTGCCGCTCGAGCACACGGCGACGTGGGGCGCGCCGAGCCACGCCGCGAGCTCGGCCTCGAAGGCGTCGACCTGTGGACCGCAGGTCAGGAGCTCGCCGCGCAGGGCGGCAACCACGGCCGCGAGGTCCTCCTCCGAGATGACCTGGCGACCGTAGGCGGCCGTGGCCAGGCGCGGCGCCGAGGTAGGCGGAGGGGCGAGCGACAGCGCGCGGCGCGCGGACATGCCGGACGCCATTGCCAGCCGCGGGCCAGCGCACGACCGAGGGCGGCGTCCGGGATCTCGACGACTTGCGTGGCCAGGGCGCGGACACCGTCGCGCCCCGTCGTCACGCCTGACGGCGCCGCGGCCCCGCGTCGTCAGGTCGGGCGGCGCGCCCGCCGGAGGCGACCGATCCGCTCGTCGACCAGCCGCTGCGCGCGCACGAAGGCGTCGATCCACTCCTGGTCGCGCGCGACCAGCGACCGACGCAGGTCGTCGATCCGGGGGTCGGCCGCCGCGACCGGCGCCAGCGCCTCGAGCCGCGCCACCAGCGGCTCGCGGGCCGTGGCGACCAGCTCGTACGCCACCAGGAGCTCGTCGGGGTCGCCGCCCGGAGGCGGGGGCGTCGACGCCAGCAACGCGTCCAGCGTGCCCACCACCTCGTCGCCGGTGGCCCCGGTCATGGCGTCCCCTCGTGGCCCCCCGGCGCGACGTGCTTGATGGCGGTGAACGCGTCCCCCAGCTCGCGCATGACCCGGACGGCCGCGTCGAGCGGCTCGGCGACCCGGCAGACGTTGGCGCGCACGAGCTGGTCCTGGACGAAGGCATAGAGCGCGTCGAGCTCGCCCGCCAGCGCCGGGGCCGCCCCGTGATCGAGCGCGGCGCGCAGCCCGATCACGATGCGCAACGCGTGGTCGATCGCGAGCGCGCGCCGACCCACGTCGCCGGCGTCGAGGGCACCGCGGGCGGCGGTGACGTCGTCGAGGAACCGGGTGAACAGGCGAGCGACGATTTCGGCCTTGGGCGCCGAGTCGAGATCGACCCGCCGGTAGGCGGTGGCAGCACGTGCGTACATGGTGGTCCTCTGGCGTGGGTCGGGCTGGCCGGTCATCCGGCCTGGCCCAGGATCGAGAGCATCTGGCTGGTCTGGGTCCGCATCGTCGAGATCGCGCGCTCGAGCGCCGTGAACTGGGCGCGCAGCCGATCGCCGGCCGCGGCGGCCGCCGCCTCGATCCGCTCGATGTCCTTGCGGTGCGACGCGACCCGGCCGTCGATGGCCTTGGTCTTGGCGGCGAGCATCCCGTCGCCGCCGCGGGCGTAGGTGTCGGTCAGGGCGGCGAGCCCGGCGCCGAGCCCGCCGTCGACGAACAGGCGCTCGACGGCGGCCGGGTCGGCGGCGATGGCGGCGTCGAAGCGGCTGGCGTCGAGGCTCAGCCGTCCGCTGGTGTCGACCCGGATCCCCAGCCCACCGAGGGTCTTGCCGCCATGCTCGTCGGTGACGCGGCGACCCAGGGCCCCCTGGAGCTGACGAAGGGTGGCGTCGCCAAAGAGCGTGTCGCTACCCTTGGCGGTGCCGGTGTAGCGGAGCTGTCCGTCGAGGGCCCCGGCGACCAGGTTGTAGGCATCGATCAGGCCCTTGACCTTGTCGCGCACGGCCTCGTGGTCGGCGGCGACGGTCAAGGTGGTGTCGGGCGCGCCCGCCGCGTGGGCGGCGGTCAGGGTCAGGGTCACGCCGGCCAGCGCGTCCGAGACCACGTTGCTGCCGCGGACCACGGTGATGCCGTCGAGCTCGAAGACGGCGTCCCGCGCCGCGGCCGTCACGTTCGCCGGCGACGACCAGCCCAGCGCGGCGCCGGTCTCGGTGAACGTCGGCGCGGCGGCCGTCCCGGTCGCGCGCGAGGTGGCGACCAGGCGGTGGTGCGTGCCGTCGAACACGACCGCGGCGGAGGCGGCCGCGTTCGCGTCGTTGATGCGCGCGGCGATCGCCGACAGCGAGTCGGTGTCCGACCAGGTGATCGTGACGGGATCGCCGTCACCGCCGCCGATCGTCACCGACCCGGCGCCGATCACGCCGGGACCGTCGCCCGTGAACGGATCGGATGACACCGTCTGCCCGCGCGCGGTCGAGACCACGCGCAGGCTGTGGACGGAAGGGGAGGCGCCCGCGGAGACCGCGGCCCCGACGTGGCCCTCGTCCGAGCGCGTGATCTTCAGCGCCCGGACTTCGGAGGCCAGGTCGAGGCCACGGCTGCGGTCGCCCAAGGCGCGCAGCTTGCTGACGAGGTCGTTGACGATGCTGCCCTGGCGCGTCAGGTTCGACACCTTGGTCGACAGCGCCTTGGCCGGCTGGCTCTCCGCCGCGACCAGCTGGTCGACGAGCGCGGCCGAATCGATGCCGGAGGCGAGGCCCGAGAAGGTGACGGACATGATGACTCCAGGGCGGCGTGGTCAGCCGCGATCAGCGGAGCAGCGAGAGCGCCGCCTGCGGCAGCTGGTTGGCCTGCGACAGCACCGCGAGGCCGGCCTGCGACAGGATCTGGGACCGGGTCAGGCTGGAGGCCTCGGCCGCCACGTTGACGTCGCGGATGCGCGAGTTGGCGGCGGCGAGGTTCTCCTGGGCGACGCTCAGGTTGGAGATGGTCACCACCATCCGGTTCTGGACGGCGCCGACCTTGGCGCGCGCGGTCGACAGCTGCTCGATCGCCTTGTCGAAGGCGCCGATCGAGTTGCGGGCGCCGGTGACCGTCGACAGCGTGGCCGAGGCCAGCCGGAGGCTGGTCGAGCCCAGGGTCGAGGTCGTGAGCCGGGTGACGCTCATCGCCAGCCGGTCGTTGGCGGTGTTCTCCTTGCCGACCTGGAAGGTGAGCCCGGCCGAGGCCGAGCCGTCGACCAGCTTCTGGCCGTTGAACTCGGTCACCGCCGAGATCCGGTTGATCTCGCCGCGGAGCTGGGCGAACTCGGTCTGGATGTAGCCGCGCTCGGTGCCGCCGAGGGTCTGGTTGGCCGACTGCACGGCCAGCTCACGCATGCGCGTGACGATGCCGCTCATCTCGTTCATGGCGCCCTCGGCGACCTGGGTCATCGAGACGCCGTCGTTGGCGTTGCGCTGGGCCTGCGCCAGGCTGCGCAGGTCGGCCTTGAGGTTCTCGCTGATGCCGAGCCCGGCGGCGTCGTCGGACGCGCTGTTGATGCGCATGCCCGACGACAGCCGGCCGATCGAGGCCGCGAGCGCCGACTGGGTGCCGGCGAGGTTACGCTGCGCGTTGAGCGAAGCGACGTTGGTGAGGATCGAGAAGGACATCGTGGAATCTCCCGCTGGTTGGTTGCTGGTTGCGCCTCGCAGCTTTGATTCGCCCGTCCTCGGATTCGTTGAGGGCCGATCGTGATCGGGCTAGCGATCGGGCGCCAGCAGGCTCGCCAGACGCGCGCTCACGGCCTGGGAGGCGCTCAGCGCGCTGGCCGCGCGCGTGAACGCGCTGGCCGCGGTGACGAGGTCGGCCTCGCCGAGGCGGGCCACCTGCGCCACCATGCCGTCCTCGAGCTCCCGGCGCAGGCCGTCACTCTCGGCGATCACGCCGCGGATCGCGCCCACGTCGGAGCGCGCGGCGTTGACCTGGGCACCGGCGGTGGCGAGCTCGCCGATCGCGGTCTGGATCGTGGGCAGGTCGTCAGCGGCGAGCGCCGCGCGCAGGCGGGCGAGCGCGGGCAGCACGTCGACGCCGGCGGCCGCGGTCAGGCGCGTCCCGGCGACGGTGGCCTGGGCGGTGGCGCCCTCGGCGAGCTCGATCGTGCGCGTCGCACCGTCGCCCCCATAGGCGCCGGTGGCGTCGAACGGCGCGGTCAGGCTGGCGCTGCCAGCGAGCAGGTACTCGCCGCTCGAGCCGCGGGTGTTGGCCGCCGCCAGCGCGAGCTGGAACAGCCCCTCCACCCGCTCCCCGAGCGCCGCGCGTTCGGTCGCGCCGAGGCTGGCGTTGCCGGCCTGGATGGCGAGCTCGCGGCCCTCGACCAGGGCGTCGGCGATCGTCGTCAGGACGCGCTCGCCCTCGAGCAGGTCGTCGTGCGCGGCGCCCAGGGCCAGGCCGCGGCCCTCGCTGACGGCGCGGCGCGTCTCGGCGCGACGCATCTCCGCCCACGCCAGGGGGTCGTCGGAGGGACGCTCGACGCGCTTGCCCGACGTCAGGCGGCGGCCGGCGTCGGCGACGTCGGCCTGGTTGCGCACCGCCGCCTGCGCCGCCAGGGTGAGGATTCGATGACCGGTGATGCGCATGGGGGCTCCGTCCCGTCACGGGCAGGTGAGCAGCCGACTAGAGTCGGTGCAGCAGGTCGCCGAGCATGGCGTCGATCGCGCTCAGGAACCGCGTCATCGCCTCGGCCGCATGCTGGAAGTGCACGAGCGAGGCCAGCTCCTCGTCGAGGTCGACGCCGGCGAGCGAGTCGCGAAGGCCGGCGACGTGCTCGGCGATCGCCGCGTCCCGGGTGTGCGCGCCGCGCGCTTCGCTGGCGCGGCGACCGACCTCGCCCAGGATGTCGATGGCGGCCGCGCCGAGGGTCTGGGTCCCGCCGCTGGCGATCGCCTGGTCGCGCATCGCCAGCAGGGCGAGCGCGCCCTGGTTGTCACCCGGCCCGCTCCCGACCCGGGCCAGCGCCAGCCGCTCGGGGTCGGCGGCGAGCGCCGGATCGACGGCGAGGCCGGCCGCGGCGCCCGTGACCGCGGCCGGCGCCGTGAACAGCGGGCGTCCGGCGACGCCGTCGAGGCCGGCATGCGCGGCGTGGACCGCGTTGAGGCCGGTCGCGACGTCGTGAGCGAGCTGGTCGACGCGGGCGAGGAGCCCGGCCGCGTCGACGTCGCGGAGCTGGAGATCGGCCCCGAGCT
Organism: uncultured delta proteobacterium; assembly: GCA_900696455.1. Lineage (GTDB taxonomy): Bacteria > Myxococcota_A > Polyangia > Haliangiales > Haliangiaceae > UBA2376. The sequence continues at coordinate 62,248 of CAADGB010000477.1, read as the reverse complement.
GGCCCTGGCGCAGGCCGGCGGTGACGTCGCGCCGGGCGCTGCCATCGACGACCTCGACGCGGAGGAGGCCGGTGGCCGGGTCCGGCGTGGTCGCCAGGGTCGCGCCGCGCGTGCCGTCGACGAGGACGGTGCCGTCGTCGAGCGTCCACCGAAGGTGGCCGTCGGGGTCGAGGCGACCGGTGCCGCCGACCAGCTCCGCCAGCCGCCCGGCGGCGACGTCGCGGCGATCGCGCAGGACCGGATCACCGGAGGTCTGGACCGCCGCGTTGAGCGCGGCAACCTCGTGGATCGCGGCGGTGGCCGCCGCCCCGCCCTCACGGAGCCGGGCGTCGGCGTCGGCGCGGGCCTGGCCGAGCTCGACGGCGTGGCGGTTGAGCCCGGTCGCCAGCTCGCGCGCGGCCCCGATCGCCGCCGCGCGCACGAGCGGATCGGTCGGCCGCGCCGAGGCGTGCTCGAGGGCCTGCCACAACCCGGCGACCAGCCCGTCCAGGGGCGGGCTCGCCGTGACGAGGCGTGCCTCGAGATCCTCCAGCGCAGGCGCGAGGTTCCGTGAGAAGCCGAGCGCCGCCTGGCCGGCCCGCTGGCGCGTCGCCAGGAGCTCGTCGGCGTAGCGCTGCGCGCCGTTTGCGCGCACGCCCCCGACCAGCGGCGCGGCGAGCTCGGCGCGGAGGTCGACGCGCTGCCGCGAGTACCCTGCGCTGTTGACGTTGGCCGCGTTGTTTGCGGCCACGGCGACGCCGCGGTGTTGAGCGGCCAGGCCGCCGGCGCCGAGTCGGAGCAAGGAGAGGAGGTCGCTCATGAGGGCACCGCGCTCACAGCGTGATCGTCCGCAGGGGGCGCGTTCGCTCCGCCGAGCGCGCCGAGCGATCGTAGCGATCGTCGCGCTCGATCCCGAGGGCGGCGGCGACCGCGGCGGCGGCGGCGGCGGCCAGCGCCTGGGTGGCGGCGAGCTCGAACCGCGTCTGCGCCAGGCGCGCCCGCCGCCCCGGGTCCGCGGGCGGCGGCGCGGCGACGACCGCGGCGAGCGCGTCGCACAACGTGAGCTTGCGAGCGGTGATGCCCTCGAGCGCGGCCAGGTCCAGGCGCACGATCGCCTGCCGCTCCTCGGTCATCACCGCCCGCAAGCACACCAGGATCTCGTCGAGGTCCGGGGTCGTCTCGGGACTCACCCCGGCCGACATCAGCGGCCCTCGCGGAGCAGGTCGTCCTCGAGGATCCGCTCGGACAGCCGCTCCAGATCGACGACGTACGTCCCGCCGTCGAGCTCGGCCCGGATCCGCGCGATGCGCGTCGTGACCGAGGGATCGGCGGTCTCGGCGCCGGCGGCCTCCTGGGCAGCGGACGCGGCGGCGCCGAGCGAGACCACGGACGACGGCGACCCGGGGCGCGCGGACGGCGCGGCCTGGCGTTCACGGGGCTCGGAGAGGGCGGTGAGGGTCGTGGGATCGATGCGCATGATGCCTCCAAGGCTCAGGGTCGGCCGGATCCTGGCGGAGTTGAGGGTGAAGATCCGTCGAGTACGGCCCACGGATCCATGGGTCGACCGTTCCGACGAACCTCGAAGTGGAGATGGGGACCGGTCGACCGGCCGGTGCTACCGACGGCGCCGATGGGCGCGCCGGCGGCGACGGTGTCGCCTGGTCGGACCGCGATCGCTGACAGGTGGGCGTAGCGCGTCTCGCTGCCGTCGGCGTGACGGAGGACGATGAGGTTGCCGTAGGTTCCGGCCGGCCCGGCGCGCTCCACCGTCCCGGCCCGCGCCGCCACCACCGGCGTCCCCTCGCGCGCCGCGATGTCGACACCGCTGTGGTAGCCGCGCGCGCCCCCGATCGGGTCGACGCGGGCGCCGAACCCGGAGCTCCGCCTCCCCTGCACGGGCAGGATCCAGGCCTCGTCGGCCGCGGGCCGAGCGCCCTCGGGCGCCTCGGTGACGGTGGGTGGGTGGAGGTGGGCCGGGCTCGCGCTCGCTGCGACGAGCAGCGCCGCGCCCGCCGCGTGCACGGGCGGCGCCTGGGTCGCCGGCTCGGCGCCGAGCGCGGCCTCGAAGGTCGTGGCGAGCCCCAGCCCGCCGGCGGCCGCCATCGCATCGGCCATCGCGCCATCGAGCATGTCGCGGAAGGTGTCGCCCGCGAAGCCGCCACCGAGCATCGACGACCGGGGCCGGGCCTCGGCCAGGAACTGACGCAGGAAGAACGCCTCGAGCTGGCGCGCCGCCTGCCGCTCGGGCGGCTCGACGTCGACGACGTGGACGGCGTCGGTGGCGGTGACCGCGGTCATGATCAGAGCACCTCGAGCCGAGCACGCAGGGCGCCCGCCGCCCGCAGCGCCCCGAGGATCGCGATGAGGTCGCGCGGCTTGGCCCCGAGCGCGCCGAGCGCGGCCGCGACGTCCGCGACCGATGCCGCCGCCGGGACGAGCTGGATCTCGCCGCCGCCTTCGGTCACCTCGACCGTGGTCCGAGGCACCACCGTCGTCGTGCCACCGGCCAGCGGCCCCGGCTGACTGACGACCGGGGCCTCGCTGACCGCGATCGTCAGCCCGCCGTGGGCGATCGCGACCGGCCGCAGGCGGACGTCGCCCCCGATCACCACCGTGCCGGTGCGTTCGTCGACGACGACCCGGGCGATCTGATCGGGCTCGACCTCGATGGTCTCCAGCGTCGCCACCAGCGCGGCGACCCGCTGCCGCCACGCCGGGGCGATCCGGACGGTGACCGCGCCGGCGTCCCGAGCGGCGGCGTGACTCCCGCCCAGCGCGGCGTCGATCGCCGCCGCCACGCGCGCCGCGGTCGTGAAGTCGGGCTGGTGCAGGATCAGCACCAGCTCGCCGCGCGGCATCACCGTCGGCGCGTCGCCCTCGACCAGGGCTCCGGCCGGGATGCGCGCGGTGGTCACGTGGTTCTTGCGCTGGCTGCCAGCCCCGCCCTCGACCAGGAACCCGCCCACCGCCACCGAGCCCTGCGCGACCGCCCAGGTCTGGCGATCGCCGCCCTTGAGCGGGGTCGCCAGCAGCGTGCCGCCAGCCAGGCTCTTGGCCGAGCCCAGCGACGACACCACGACGTCGAGGCGCTGACCAGGGCGAGCGAACGGTGGTAGCTCGGCCGTGATCATGACGGCGGCGACGTTCTTGGCCTTGATCTCGGCGGCGTCGATCGTGACCCCGAGGTGCTTCAGCATCTTCGCGATCGACCGGCGCACCACCGGCGAGCTGGCGTCGTCACCGGTTCCGGCCAGGCCCACGACGAGGCCGAAGCCGGTGAGGTGGTTGGCGCGCACACCCTCGATGCTGGCCAGGTCCTTCAGGCGGTCGGCCGCCGCCGGGGTCGGCGCCGCCAGCGCGACGCCGGCGGCCACGAACGTGGCGACGAGGGGAAGGCGGTGGGCGAGACGGCTCGGCATGGTTGCTCCTCGAAGGGCCTCAGAACGGCCACAGGCGCGCCAGCAGGCGGCTGCCCCAGCCCCGGCGCTGCTGGTCGCTGACGTCGCCGCGGCCCGTGTCCTCGATCTCGGCGTCGGCGACCCGCGACGACGCCACCGTGTTGTCCTCGGTGATGTCGCGGGCACGGACCACGCCCGAGACGTAGATGTGCTGCTCCTCGTTGCCGACCATGACCACCTTGGTTCCCTCGACGAAGAGGTCGCCGTTGGGCAGGACGCGACGCACCCGCACCGGCAAGGTCGCGGAGAGCTGACCCTTGCGCTGGGTGGTGCCGCTGCCGGCGAACGAGGCCTGGCTCTCGGTCGCGAAGATCTGCCCGGGGTCGAGGTCGGGGTACTTGCGCTGGACCGCGGCCAGGAGCCCGATCGCCGCCGGCACGCCGTAGGAGGCGTCGTCCTTGCGATCGAGCTTGGTCGAGCCCGCGCGGCTGGCGCCGTCGCGTTCGTCGATCCGGATGACCAGGATGTCGCCGACCGCGCGCGCCACGTCGTCCTCGAACATCCCGCGGCCGCCGTGGAGGCTGCCGGCGCGCGGTCCGGTGGACGCGGCGTAGTCACCGGCATCGAACGTGCGGCGCTTGGGCGCGTAGGGCGCGATGTGGGTCGTGCAGGCGCCTGCGACCAGGGCCCCGACCAGGACGAGGAGGAGGCGGCGAGTCATGGCGCCTCCACCTCGAGCCGATCGTCGGCGACCAGGGTGCCGCGGACGAGCGCGCCGCTGGGGAGGCGCGCCCGCGCCGCCTCGCCGACGAACGCGGTCTGCTCGAGCCGGCCCACGCCGGTCACGCTGACGCCGCCGCGGCGGACGACGACGCGGAGCTCGCGCCCCCGCGCCACCGGCGGCGGCGCGGTCAACCTCGCCTCGTCGAGCACCTCGCCCGCGGCGATGGCCGCGTTGGCGACCTGTCCGATCGGGACCGCGGCCGGACGACCGGCGCGGGGACGGCGCTCCCAGCGGACGTCGGCGGCGCTCACCGTCGTCCCCGCCGCCAGGTCCCGCGCCGCCACCGGCGTCGCCACCACCTCGGCCAGGCCGACCGCGACGATGACCGTGCGCGGCCGGCTCCCGCCGACGCGCACCCGCACGCTGACCCGCCCGGGGCGCGGGCGCGCCGGGAACTCGACGTCCACCTGCGCCGGCTCGAGCGCGCGGCCGCGCAGGCTGGGCGGCGCATGCACCGCCACCACCGCGACCTCCCCGGGGAGCGCGGTCGCCGCGCGCGCCACGACGATCTCCTCGATCGACTCGGCGCGCGCGTCGCGGGCGACCGCGGCCAGACCGAGCGCCACGGCCATCGAGATCAGGAGGGTGCGGCTCGCGGCGCTCATCGCAGGTGCGCCGTCTGACCGAGCATCTCGTCGGCCGCCTTGATGACCCGCGTGTTGACCTCGTACGCCCGCTGACCGGAGATGAGGTCGATCATCTCCTCCACCACGTTGACGTTGGACAGCTCGATCGACCCCTGGAGCAGCGAGCCGGCGCCACCTTCGCCGGGCGCGCCGACCACCGCCGTGCCCGACGCCGCGCTCTCGCGGAACAGGGTCTTGCCCAGGGCCTCGAGCCCGGCCGGGTTGGCGAAGGTGGCGATCTGGAGCTGCCCCAGGTTCTGCGGCTGGGGGTCTCCGGGGACGATCGCCGACACCGTCCCGTCGGCGGCGATCGCGACCGACTGGGCCTCGAGCGGGACCGTGATCTCGCCCGCGAGGACGAACCCCTCGCTGGTCACCAGCCGGCCTTCGGCGTCGAGCTGGAAGGCGCCGTTCCGGGTGTAGGCGACGTCTCCGCTCGGAGTCTGGACCGCGAAGAACCCGGCCCCCTCGATGGAGACATCGAGCGGGTTGCCGGTCTGCCGCAGCTCGCCCTGCCCGAGCATCCGCTGGGTGGCGGCGACGCGCACGCCGAGCCCGACCTCGATCGCGCCCGGCGCGGCGGTGTCTCCGCCGGTCGGGGCGCCCGCGGCGCGCACCGTCTGGTACATGAGGTCGGCGAACTCGGCCCGGCTCTTCTTGAATCCGGAGGTCGAGACGTTGGCGATGTTGTTGGCGGTGACATCCAGCCGGGTCTGCTGGGCCTCCATGCCGGTGGCGGCGGTGGCGAGTGCTCGGAGCATGGTCGTCCTCGATCAGGGTTGGGGGAAGTGCGGCGTGCGGCGCCGCGTCACTTGGGACCGCCGAGATCGCGCGCGGCGCGGCTCTCGAGCTGGGAGTAGCCCTCGATCATGCGCAGCAGCGACTCGTAGGTGCGCTGCACCTTCACGAGGTCGACGACGCCGCGCACGATGTTGACGTTGGAGCCCTCCAGGGCGCCCTGGACCACGGTCGGCGGGGGCTCACCCGTCGGCGCACCGCGGGCCTGGAGCAAGGTCGCGCCGTCGCGCCGGAGCTGCGCCGGCGCGAAGCGGGCGAGCTCGAGTCGCCCGACCTCCTGTCCGTCGGCGAGCACGGCCCCCTCGCCGGTGAACGCCACCTGGGAGGTGCCCGCAGGGATGGTGATGGCGCCTCCGCCGCGATTGCGGACCGGGTGGCCGTCCGCGGTCGTCAGGCGCCCATCCGGCGCCAGCGCCAGCGCGCCCGCGCGGGTGTAGCGCATCCCGCCCGGGGCCTCGACCGCGAAGTACCCCTGGCCGTCGAGGGCGACGTCGAGGGCGTTGCCGGTGTGGGTGACCACGCCCGGCGTGACGTCGACGGCCCCGGTCTGGCTGTCGACGAGCGCGATGTCGGGCGAGCGAGCGCGGGCCAGGGCCTCGGAGAACGTCACCCGCGACCCCTGGAAGGCGGCCGTCGACGCGTTGGCGATGTTGTGGGCGGTGACGTCGAGCGCCGCCGCCTGCGCCACCGCGCCCGCGGTCGCCACGTAGATGCCGTCAGCCATGGGCCACCTCCTCGGCGGCCGCGGCGCGACCGCCGCGGGCCCGGCCTTGCGCCCGTCCACCCTCGAGCTGGGCGCGCAACCGGGCGACCGCCCGGCCGTGGAGCTGGCAGACCCGCGAGGTCGTGACCCCCAGCACCTGTCCGATCTCGAGGTACGTTAGCTCCTCGTTGTAGTAGAGCGACAGGATGAGCAGCTCGCGCTGGTCGAGGCCCTCGAGCGCGCTCCGGACCTGGCGCAGGAGCTCCCGCTTCTCGGCCTGGCGGGCCGGCGAGGTCGCCTCGCCGGCGGTCGGCTCGTGCTCGAGGTGGTCGAGGGCCCCGACCGTGACGTGGATCAGCTGCTCGAGCTCCTCGCGGTAGTGCTCGACGGTGACACCGAGCGACGCCGCGACCGCCTCGTCGTCGGGCGGTCCGCCCAGGGTCCGCTCCAGCTCCTGGATCGTGGCCCCGACCTTGCGTGCCATCTGCCGGACTCGACGCGGCATGATGTCGCCGCGGCGGAGCTCGTCCATGATCGCGCCCTTGATCCGCTTCTCGGCGAAGACCATGAACGGCTCGGGACGCTGGCTGTCGTACCGCTCGGCGGCCTCGGCCAGGCCGAGGAGGGCGGCCGACGTCAGGTCGTCGGGGCTGATCCAGTCCGGGCAGCGCCGGGCCACGCGCAGCGCGATGCGGCGCGCGGCGTCGACATGCTCGGCGATCAGGCGATCGCGCTCGGCCGTGGACGGCCGGGATTGCTGGGCGTAGGCCTTCACGGGGCATCTCCTGCGACGGCGGTGAGGTGGCGGCGCCAGAACCCCGAGGCGGCGTCCCGCCGCTGATCGGGGCTGGCCGCGGCGTCGAGCGCGCGGGCGACGCGGGCGATCCCACGGGCCGCCGGCGCGTCGGGGCGATGGCAGAGCAGCGGCACGCCGATCTGCGCCGCTTCGTTGACGGCGGGATCGGCGAAGACCGGGGGCAACGGGGTGAGGGAGACGTCGAGGAACCGCGCGACGATCTCGCCCAGCCGACCGACGACGTCATCGGCCTGCGCCTGGCTGGTCACCCGGTTGGGCACGACGTAGGCGTGGCCGACCCCGTGGTGCTGGGTCAGGACCTTGATGCAGGCGTAGGCGTCGGCCATCGACAGCGGCTCCGGATTGACGACCACCACGACGTCGGGCGCCGCCGCGGTGAAGACCGACTGGGTGGGACCGATGCCGGCCGCGATGTCGAGCACCACGGTGTCGAAGCGCGTCGAGATCTGCTCGATCAGCCTGAGCGCGCGCCGGCGCACGCCCGGCGCCATCATCGCCAGCGCGTAGCTGCCGTTGAGCGCCGGCAAGAGCGTCACGCCGTGCGCCGAGACGACCACCTCGTCGAGCGCGGCGCCGTCGAGCGCATCGAGGAGGCTGCGGGTCGGCGCGACCCCCAGCAGGAGGTTGAGGTCGGCCATGCCGAAATCGGCGTCGACCATCAAGGTCCGCGCTCCCGCGCGGGCGTAGGCGACGGCGAGACCGACGGCGATCGTGCTCTTGCCCACGCCGCCCTTGCCGCCGGTGACGGCGATCGCGCGCTCGCGCGGACGCAGCGGGGCGGCGCCGCGGCGCTCGCCGTCGATGACACGGAGGGATGCTGCCTGATCGGTCACGGGCTCGGGCTCCTAGGCGGCGACGTCGCGGTTGGAGGTGGGATAGAGACCCCGGCGGGCCAGCTCGACGAGGCGGGGCGCCGTCGCCACCTCGAGGTCCTCGGGGACGGCCTGGCCGGTGGCCAGCCAGGTCACCGGCAGCTGCAGCCGCTCGGGCGCCGCCACCAGCTCGGGCGCGCGCTCGCACTCGTCGAGCTTGGTGAACAAGAGCCGCCGCGGCCGGGCGCCGGCGAAGCGGCGCTGCAGCTCGTCGATCTGCGCGGCGGTCGAGCCGGCCGCCACCACCAGGTGGACCTGGACCTGCGGTGCGGCGACCAGGCCGCGCTCGAGCGCGGCGAGCGCGCCGGCGTCGCGCGGGCTGCGTCCAGCCGAGTCGATGAGCACCAGCTCGTAGGCGGCCAGCTCCTCGAGCTGGAGCGCGAGCTGGCTCGGGTCGTCGAGGACGTGGAGCGGCACGCCGATGAGGTCGGCGAAGATCCGGATCTGGTCGACCCCGCCAACCCGGTAGTTGTCGAGCGTGACGAGCGCGACGCGCCGGCGGTCGACCAGGGCGGCCTGCGCGGCGATCTTGGCGATCGTCGTCGTCTTGCCGACGCCGGTGGGGCCGACCAGCAGCACGACCGCGCCGTCGGGCGCGACCGCCGGCGTGAACGGTGCCGGCGGGGTGACCCGGGGCGCCGGCGCGTGGGTGCGGAGCTCGTCGACCGCTCGCCGCAGCGCGGCCAGCTCGCCTCGCACGTCGCCGCCGGGCCGCTCCTCGCTGCGCGCCCGCACCATCGCGCGCAGGGAGCGCAGCTCGGCGCGCAGGGGGGCGACGGCGCGCTCGAGCTCGGCCTCGGCCGCCGGACGCGGCGGGAGCGCCGCAGGGCGCGCGCGGGGGCCGGGCTCGACGCGGTCGTCGTCGATCGCCGCGGCGATCTCGTAGGCGGATCCCAGCAGGCCGCGCTTGACCTGGCGGGTCGAGACCACCACCGCCTGGTCGCCGAGGGCGGCCTTGACGCGTCCCAGCGCCTCGCGCATCGACGCTCCTTCGAACTTGACGATCTTCATGCGGCAGCCTCCATGGCGGAGACGACGGCCCGGGTGACGAAGGGCACCGCGGCGTCGACCTCGCGATAGCTCATGACGGTGAGTCCAGGGACGTGGCGGGCGGCGACGCCGGCGATGGCACGCCGCAGATCAGGGGGGACGACCAGGACCGCCGGGTCGTCGCTGCGGGCGGCGTCGCGCGCCGCGGCGCCGAGATCCTCGGTCAGGCGCGACAGCACCCGCGCGTTGCGGGGGTGCTGCTCGCGGAACAGCGCCTCGGCGCGGGGGTCGAGGACGAGCGGCCGGAGCACGCCGTCACCGGCGAGGTTGGCGCGCGTGATGCGACGCCCGAGCCGCTGGCGAACCAGCTCGGTGAGATCGTCCGTGTTCTTGGTGGCGCCGGCGTGATCGGCGAGGGCCTCGAGGATCGTGCGCAGGTCCCGGATCGAGACGCTCTCGCGCAGGAGGTTGCGCAGGACCTTGATGACGTCGCCGACGGAGAGCAGGTGGGGGATGAGCTCCTCGATCACCTTGCCCTCGGTGCGGCCGGCGACGTCGAGCAGCTCCTGGGCCTCGCGGCGACCGAGCAGCTCGTGGGCGTTGCGACGGACCAGCTCGGTGAGGTGGGTCGCGATCACCGCCGTGGCGTCGACGACGGTGCAGCCCGCGGCCTCGGCTCGCTCACGCTCCGACGGCAGGATCCACTTGGCCGGCAGGCCGAAGGTAGGCTCGGTGGTGGCCTCGCCGGGCAGGCCGCGCGCCGCCGATCCGGTCGGGTCGAGCGCGAGCAGGCGGTGGGCGTGGACGTTGCCCTCGGCCAGGAGCACTCCCGAGAGGAGGACGCGGTATCCGCCGGGCGGCAGCCGCAGGTCGTCGCGGATGTGGATCGGCGGCACGATCACCCCGAGCTCCCCGGCGATCTGCTTGCGCAGGCTGGCGATGCGGCGCAGGAGCTCGCCGCCCCGCCCGGCGTCGACCATGCCCAGGAGGTCGAGCCCGACCTCCATCGAGAGCAGGTCGACGGGCAACGCCGCCTCGAGCTCGGCCTTGCCGCCGCCGCTCGCGTCCTCGCCACGACCGGGCCGCGCCGCCGGGGCCTCGGCGGCGGTCGCGTCAGGCGAGCGCTCCTGGGCGCGGCCCGCGCGCAGCGCGCCCCAGCCGATGGCGCCGGCGAGCGCCAGGAACAGGAGGTGCGGCATCCCGGGGAGCATCCCGACCGCCGCCACCAGCGTGGCGGTCACCATCAGCGGCCGCCGGCGCCGGAGGAGCTGCCCGGCCATCGCCGTGCCCAGCTCGCGGTCGTCGCCGCGCGTGATGAGGAGGGCGGCGCCGGTCGAGACCAGGAGCGCGGGGATCTGCGACACCAGGCCGTCGCCGATCGAGAGGATCGTGAACGCGCGCGCGGCGTCGCCGAACGACATGTCGCGCTGGGCGACGCCGATGATGATGCCGCCGACCACGTTGACGGCGAGGACCAGGAGCCCGGCCATGGCGTCGCCGCGCACGAACTTGCTCGCGCCGTCCATCGCACCGTGGAAGTCGGCCTCGCGCTGGATCTCGCGCCGCCGCGCCCGGGCCTCGGTCTCGCTGATGAGCCCGGCCCCCAGATCGGCGTCGATCGCCATCTGCTTGCCGGGCATCGAGTCGAGGGTGAAGCGCGCGGCGACCTCGGAGATCCGCTCGGCGCCCTTGGTGATCACGACGAAGTTCACGATCACGAGGATGAGGAAGATGATCGCGCCGACGACGAAGTCGCCGCCGATCGCGAAGCGTCCGAACGCCGCGATCACCGCCCCCGCCGCGTGGGTGTCGTCGCCGCCGTGGGTGAGGATGAGCCGGGTCGAGGCGACGTTGAGCGCCAGCCGGAACAGCGTCACGAACAGGAGGAGCGCCGGAAACGCCGAGAAGTCGGTGGGGCGCTCGACGTAGAAGGCGACCAGGAACGTGAGCGCCGCCAGGCACAGCGCGCCGCCCAGCAGCAGGTCGAAGGCCGTCGGCGGCAGGGGGGCGACGGTGATCGCGAGCATGCCGACCAAGGCCGCGGCCATGAGGCCGTCGCCCTTGACCAGCGCGAGGAGGCCTGGCTTCACGACGCCGCGCCTCCCCGGCGCGCCCGCAGCCGGTAGATGTAGGCCAGGACCTCGGCCACCGCCTGGAACAGCTGCGGCGGCACCTCCTGCCCCTCCGGGACCAGCTTGTGCAGCGCGCGCGCCAGCGGCGGCCGACTCAGCACCGGCACGCCCCCGGCGCGGGCCGCTTCCCGGATGCGGGTCGCGACCTCGTCCGTACCCTTGGCCACCACCCGCGGCGCACCGTCGCGCGTCGCGTCGTAGCGGAGGGCGACCGCGAAGTGGGTCGGGTTGACCAGCACGACGTCCGCCTTGCGCGTCTCGGCGACCAGGCGACGCCGCGCGAGCTCACGCATGCGGCGACGCCGTCGGCCCTTGACCGCCGGGTCGCCCTCCTGCTCGCGGTGCTCGCGACGGACCTCGTCGGAGGTCATCTTCATCTTGTTCGCCAGCCGGCGGCGGCTGAGCACGTAGTCGACGACGGCGAGCGCGACCACGGCGCCGACCGCGAGCGCCGCCAGCTTCAGCACCGCGCCCCGCAGGCGCGAGGCGATGGCGTGAGCGTCGGCGTGCGCGCTGATCCCGTCCAGCTCGTTGCGGACGATGAAGGCGACCACCGCGCCGACGACGAGGACCTTGGCCACCGCGATGAGCAGCCGACGGGTCATCGCCGACGGCGACAGCACCTCCTTGACGCCACCGAACGACAGCCAGCGCGACGGATCGAACCCGGGCCTGCGGAAGGCGGGCGGCCAGCCGAGCTGCAGCCCGCCGCCCACCACGCACCCGACGAGGGCCGCGGCGAGGATGGGCGCGACCGCGAGCAGGAACCCTTGCCGGGCGGCGGCGACCACGTCCTCGAGCGAGCCGCCACCAGCGCCGGTTCGAGCCAGCGCGCAGAACGCCGCCCACGTCGTCGCGCCGCCGAGCGCAGCGCCTGCCACTCCGGCGCTCAGGGTCAGGGCCGCGGTCAGGTCGCGCGAGACCGCGATCTCACCGCGCTTGCGGAAGTCCTTGACGCGCTTGGGCGTCGGCTTCTGCGTGCGCGACGCGTCGCTCACCGTGTCCCCCAGCCGGTGAGCAACTCGACCGCCTGCCGTGCCGTCCCGTCGATGCCGGCGGAGAACGTGGGCGCCGACAGGAGGAGCACGAGCCCGCCGCCGATGAGCACGCCCGGCAGGCTGACCGAGAAGACGTTGAGCGCCGGCGCCGCCCGGTTGACGACCGCGACGCCGACGTTGATCACGGTCGCGGCCAGGAGCGCCGGGGCAGCGAAGGCCAGGGCGTGCGTCATCACCGAGGTCCCCAGCACGAGCGCGCCGTGGAGGTGTCCGAGCTCGGTCGCGGCGAGGGGCGTGGCGACGCAGCGCACGCCGGCCTCGAAGCCGCCGGCCGCGAGGAACGCCAGCCCGGCCAGCGCCGTGATCAGGCGGCGCGCCGCCGACGCGGACTCCCCGGCGCGGAGGTCGTAGTCGGCCGCGAAGCCGAGGCCGAGGTGAAGGCCGACGAGCTGGCCGCCGGCCGCCACGCGATCCAGGATGAAGCGCGCGCTCAGGCCCGCGAGGGCGCCGGCGGCGACCTCGAGCGGGACGAGCGCGAGCGCGATCGCCGGCGACTGCGCCGGGGCGGAGGTGGCCACCACCGCGGCCACGCCGACGGTGAAGACCAGGCGGACCCGCCGCGGGGTCGTGGCGTCGCCGAGGAGCGGCGCCGTGAAGGCGAAGCCACCGGCCCGCCCCAGCGCCGCGACGAACGCCGCCGAGCCCGCCTCGGTCATGGTCCTCGCGCCTCCGCCGCGCGGTCCTCCGTGGAGACGGCGGCCCGGGCGATGGCCCGGGTGGCGAAGCTGCCGAGCCGATCGATCACGAAATGCCCGCCGAGCGCGATCACGATGAGCGTCGCCACCAGCTTGGGGACGAAGGCCAGCACGCTCTCCTGGAGCTGGGTGGCGGTCTGGAACAGCGCGACCGCCAGGCCGACCACGAGCGCGGTCACCAGGAAGGGGGCGGCGACCACGGCCAGGGTCACGAGCGCGTCGCGCCAGAGATCGAGCGTGGTCGTCATCCGTTCTCGCCGAGTTGCAACCGATGTGCCGCCGCCAAGTGCGCGCCGCGCCTCGAAGTGACGCGGCCCGGTCGACGGCGCCCCGTCAGGCCCGCCGACGCGCGCCGTCGGCGGCGTGACGCCCGCGGGCCCACCGCGCGAGCGCCAGCCAGACGCCGCGAGCCGACGCGGTCGCACGGCCCTCAGACCGCGCCGCGCAGCAGGGACTCGACCACGAGGCGCCAGCCGTCGATGGCGAGGAACACCAGCAGCTTGACGGGCAGCGCGACCACCTGCGGCGGCAGCATGACCATGCCGAGCGCGGTCAGGATCGAGGCCATCGCCAGGTCGATCACCAGGAACGGCAGCAGGATGGTCAGCCCGATCTCGAACGCGGTGCGGAGCTCGGAGACGATGAACGCGGGGACCGCGATGCGGAGCGGCACGTCGGCGGCGGTCGCCGGCCGCGGGGCCCGCGACACCTCGTAGAAGAGCGCCAGATCGTCCTCGCGGGTGCGCTCGAGCAGGAACCGACGCAGCGGCGGCGTCGCGGCCTCGAGCGCCGCGCGCTCGTCGAGCTGACCGTCGAGGTAGGGTCGCCCCGCGCGCTCGTACATCTCGGTCGCCACGGGCGCCGAGACGAACACGGTCATGAACAGCGCCAGGCCGACCAGGACCTGGTTGGGCGGCGCCGCCGGGGTGCCGAGACCGGTCCTGACGAAGCCGAGCACCACCACGAAGCGGACGAAGCACGTGCAGGCCAGGACCGCGGCTGGCAGGAGCGAGGCCAGGGTCAGGATGCCGACCATCGTCAGCGCCGAGCCCGGACCGACCGCGCCCCCACCTCCGAGCACACCACCGTCGGGGGGGACCGGAGCGTCGGGCGCAGCGGCGGCGACCGCGGTCAGCGCGAGCAGGGTCGTGACCGCCCCGACGACGGTGACGACGCGACGGTTCACCGTCGTCCGCCGGTCGCCGAGACCAGGTCGCGTGCCCACTGCGCGTCGAGATCCTCATCGCCAGTCGCCACCTCGGCGCTGACCGAGCTCGCGCTCGGGAGCCGCTCGCGGAGCCGGAGGAGCCCGGACACCGCCGGGCTCGCCGCGACCGGGCGCGACGCCGCGCCCCCCGGGGCGTCCGCCGCGGCGTCGTCGAACGCGCTCGCGAAGGTCCGCGCCGAGCGCTCGCCGGCCCGCCACTGGCCCAGCGGGCGGACCTGCTGGGGCGTGACGGCGACGACGAGCTCGCGGCCGCCCACGCTCAGCCAGATCACGCGCGCCTTGCCGCCGAGCGAGCGTGACGCGAGGATCTCCAGGTCGGTGCTGGTGCTCGGGGACGCCCGGCGCCGCCGGAGCACGAGCGCGGCCCCGCCGCCGACCAGGCCGAGCCCGACGAGCACGATCCACCATCGTCCGGAGCCGCCGGCGCGCGCGCCGGCGATGCTGGCCTTGGCCGTCCCGGTCGCAGGCGGTGACGGCTCGACGGCCGGCCTCAGCTCCGACGGCGGCAGCTCCGACGGCGTGGCGGCCCCGATCATGGCCGGCTCGTCCGCGCCGGTGGGCGTGGGCGTGGGCGCGGCCGCCACGGCCGACCGTGCCGACTCGGGGGCGGTGCTCGCCGGGACCGGCGCGGGCGCGGGTGTCCGCGGGATGATGACGTGGAGCTCCTCGCCGACCTGAACGAAGCGAGCGGTCGCCGCCAGCGCCGCCACCCGCGCCCCGTCGTGGCGAAGCTTGATGCTCAGGACGCGAGGCGCACGACCGCGAACCTCGACGCGCCGCACGGTCGGGTCTCCATACGACTGCCTGTCGACGCGCGCCCGGTCGTCGATCGGGATCTCCAGGCGCTCCCGCGTCACGCGGATCGTGGCGCCAGGTGCGGCGACCACGCCGCGCGCCACGACCTCGACGGACTCGGCCGCTGGCGCGAGCGAGAACGACCGCTCGCCGCCCGGCGCCGCATCCGCGGCGAGCGTCAGCAGCCCGATCAGTCCCAGGACCAGGAACGCGCGCATGGCTACTCCTTCTCCACGATCTCGAGGATGCGGATCCCGCACCGGTCGCCGACGGCGACCGCCTCGGCCCGCGCCACCAGGCGGGAGTTGACCCGCACGTCGAGCGGTGCCCCGGTGAGCTTGTCGAGGGTGATGATCGATCCGGGCCCCAGGCGACCCGCGAGGTCGGCCAGGCTCATCCGGATGCGGCCGAGCTCGACGGTGAGCTCGAGGGGGACGTCGTGCAGGAGGGTCTCGAGGCGCCGGGCCTCCGCGGTTGGGTCGCTCACGGTCGGGTTCCTCCGGGGACGGCGACGGCCGCGACCTCGACCGCGACGACGCCGCGGGTCACCACGGGTCGTCCCCAGGCCTTGAGCACGTCGCCACAGTAGATGGGCATGGCATCGTCGATGAACACCGGCAGCGTCAGCTCGGAGCCGGGTCCGAGCGCGCGCAGCTCCTCGAGCTTGATCGGAACGGTCGCGAGCTCGACGCGGAGCTCGACCGGGACCGCGCCGAGCGCGGCGGCGATCGTGGCGGCGTCGGCCGGCACGGTCGGCGTCACGTCCGCCGGCGACAGGATCACGTCGGGGCGGGCCAGGATGCGGACGCGGCCGGTGGCGCCGCCCGAGATCGCGAGCGTGGCGGCGACGATGGTGTCACCGCCGAGCGCCAGGGCGAGGGCCTCGGGGTGGGGGGCGTGGCGGGTCAACGCGATCGGCTCGAGCTCGGACCAGGCCCGCTCGAACGCGGCGAGGGCGGCCTGGCCGGCCGGCTCGAACAGCCGGCGCGCCAGCGGCGTCGGCTCGCGGCCGGCGGCCTTGATCACCGACGCGCCACAACGACGCGCCGCGGCAGCCTCGATGACGTCGCCACCGAAGGCGACGATGCGGGCTCCCCGGGTCCCGGGCTCCACCAGCCCGACCCACATCGGGCGCAGCTCGTCGGCCAGCGTCGTGGTGTCGACGATCTCGGCGCCGAGGCTCTCGACCACGGCGTCGCCGACGAACGCGCGCAGGGTGCGGGTCAGCCACCGGCTCCAGCGCTGCGCCAGCTCGGCCAGGCGCGGGCGCGCCGCCCTCGCCGACCGATCGGCGGCGAACAGCGGCCACGGCACGGCCTCGGCCGCCGCTGCCGCCGCCGCCGCCGCCGCCGCCGCCGGGCTGGGAGGCTGACGGATCGCGGCCTGGAGGGCCTCGAGCTCCTGGGGATCCAGCGGGACGTCACTCACCACCTCGGGGACTAGCAACCGGCGCGCCACCGCAAGCCCGCGAACCGCCAGGCCCCCTCGCTCCCCGTGTCGACAGCCCTGACGATCATCACCCGTCAACCCCGAGGCACGTGCGGCCGATGATCTCCACGTGACGCGCGAGGTGCTGCTCGGGATCGACTTCGGCACCAGCTACACCTCGGCCGGCTGCCTCGTCGACGGGAGAGTGGAGCTGGTGCTCGACAGCGGCGATCCGACGATCCCGTCG
Source organism: uncultured delta proteobacterium (assembly GCA_900696455.1). GTDB lineage: Bacteria > Myxococcota_A > Polyangia > Haliangiales > Haliangiaceae > UBA2376. Next base: position 45,698 of record CAADGB010000477.1, on the reverse strand, counting down.
GTCGTCCACGTCCCCGAGCGGGGCGGGGTCGCGATCGGCCGCGCCGCGGTCCCCCACCTGGTCACACACCCCGGGACCACGGTGGCCTCGGCCAAGCGCTTGATGGGGATCGACCTCGGCGCCAGCGGCGACCTGCGCCGGGTGGCCGCGACCTTGCCGTACCGGGTCACGGCGAGCCCGGCCGGCGGGCTGGTCCTGCACCTGGGCGCGCAGGAGTGGGCGGTCGAGCAGGTCGCGGCGGCGGTGCTCGACCGTGTCCGCCACCTGGCCGAACAGCGCTTCGGCGCCGTCGTCCGGCGCGCGGTCGTCACGGCGTCGGCGGTCGCGAGCCCCGGTTACCGGCGCGCCCTCGAGCGCGCCGCCCGCCTCGCCCACCTCGAGCTGCTCGAGGTCGTGGCCGAGCCCATCGCCGGCGCCCTCGCGTTCGGGGTCCACGGCCAGGACGTGGCCCGGCGCCTGCTCATCTGCGACTTCGGCGGCGGCACCTTCGACGTCAGCGCCCTGGCCCAGGAGGGCCTGCGCTTCCGGGTGGCGGCCACCGGCGGCGACGCCTTCCTGGGCGGCGACGACCTCGACCAGGCGCTCGTCGACGCGGTCGCCAGCATCATCTACCGGCGCGCCCGCTTCGACCTCCACCGCGACGCCGTGCGCCGCCAGCACCTCACCTTGCGCTGCGAGGCGGTCAAGCGGGCGCTGTCGACGGCGCCGGAGGCTCGGCTCTCGATGCGTGACGCCTTCCTCGAGAACCACACCCGGCGCGATCTCGACGTCGTGATCGAGCGGTCCTGGGCGGAGGCGCTGTGGGCCCCGCTGCTCGATCGAGCGCTCGCCGCGGTCGACGCCACGCTCGCCCGCGCCCGCTGGCGCGACGAGGAGGTCGATCAGGTCGTGCTCATCGGCGGCACCTCGCTCGTGCCCCGCTTCCAGGCGCTCGTCCGGGCCCGGTTCGACCACGTGGAGGTCACCGCCTCGGAGCTGGCCGGGGTGGCGGTCGCCATGGGTGCGACGATCTTGACCGCACGCCACGGGGGCGCCGGCCGCGTCCCCGTCCTCGAGCCGGCGGCGTCGCCATGCTGACGCCCCTCGTCAGCCTCGACGGCGCACCGACCGACGGATCGAGCAGTTCCGAGAACCTGCCGATGGCATCCCCGATGCAAATGGAGTCCACCGTGGTGCCCACCTTGCCGCTATCGAGAGGAGCGTTCGCGGCCGGCAGTCAGCCGGTGGAGACGATCCCCGACCCCGCGTTGCGGCTCGACGCCCACCGCCTGCTGTCGCTGGTGGCGCGAGGTGGGATGTGTACGGTGTGGCTGGGAGAGCACCTGCGGACGCGCACCCGGGTCGCGATCAAGGTCCTCGACGCGCGCTGGGCCGCCCAGCAGGAGATCGAGGCTCGCTTCCTCGGCGAGCTCGAGGTGTCGCGGCGGGTGGCGCATCGCGGGCTGGTGCGGATCACCTCCGCCGGCAAGAGCTCGTGCGGGCTGCCCTACCTGGTGATGGAGCTGCTCGATGGCGAGAACCTGGCGGCGCTGTGCGAGCGCGGCCAGCTCGAGCTGGGCGCGGTGGCCGCCCTCGGCGCCCAGATCGCCGACGCCGTCGCGGCGATGCACGACGCCCAGATCGTCCACTGCGACCTCAAGCCCGAGAACCTGATCGTGCTCTACCAGGATGGTCTCGCCGGCTGGCCCCGGGTCAAGGTGCTCGACTTCGGCGTGGCGCGGGCGAGCACCTGCGACACCGCCGAGATCGCCGGGACGCCGTGCTACATGGCGCCCGAGCAGTGGCGCGGCCACGCCGAGCCCCGCTCGGACGTCTACGCGCTGGGCTGCGTGCTCTACGAGCTCCTCACCGGCGCAGCCCCGTTCGATGGGTCGATCGCGGCGATCATGACGGCCCACTGCGCGCACCTGCCGGCGCCGCCGTCGCTCCACCGCGGCGTCCCCTCGGTCCTCGACCGGCTGGTCGTCCGCATGCTGAGCAAGGAGCCCGGCATGCGCCCGCGCATGGCCGAGGTCGCCTCCGTGCTGGCCGACATCGCGTTCGCGATGCCCCCCGGTGCTCGCGCCGCCGAGCGCTGGGCCGCCGCCGGCGCCTGACACGACCGCTCGCCACCCCTGCGGCGGCGGGCGGGCAGGTGGTCCCACGTGCGCCGGGCGAGCCCTCGCCGCCGGCCCGCAGCCCGGCCCGCGCCGGGCCGGGCCCGTCGCGCCGGGCCGAGCCCGACCGCCCCCTCAGCGCTTGATCGACGCGACCTCGGCCAGCATCTCGTCGGCCGTGGTCACGGTCTTCACGTTGGCCTGGAAGGCGCGCTGGTAGGCGATGAGCGTCACCAGTTCGTCCCCGAGCTCGACGTTCGAGCCCTCGAGCGCGCCCCCGGAGATCGCGCCGCGACCGCCCGTGGCCGCGGCGGCCATGAGCGGCTGGCCCGACGCCGCGCTCTCGGCGTAGAGCCCGTCCCCCGCCCGCGTCAGCCCCTCCTCGTCCCCGAACAGCGCGAGCGCGACGCGCGCCAGCGCGCGGGTCTCGCCGTTGTCGAAGAGGCCCGTGATCGTCCCGTCGTCGGTGATGACGACGTCGACCAGGGCGCCGGCGCCGTGGCCATCGATGTCGAGCGCTCGGACGGCCGAGCCCGACGCGAACTGCGTCGAGCCGAGCAGGCCGGTGCCGCCGTCGGTCGTGATGGCGTCGCCGAAGTCGAAGGCGATGACCTGTCCGGGCTGGGCGTTCAGGAAGTCGGCGCTGGCAGCGTTCGTGGTCTCGGTGTCGAGCGCGCCGCTGGGGGTGAAGGTGAGCGCGCCGCTCGCGATCTCGGTCGCGACCCCGGGCGTGCCGCCGGTGAGCTCCCCCCCGTCGACCATGGCGTGCCACTCCCACGCCCCGCCGCCTTGCGCACGGAAGTAGAGGTCGACCCGACGGGGTGCGCCCAGGGAGTCGTACACGGTCGCCGAGGTGGCGAAGTTCGAGGTCCCCTGCGGATCGGTCGGATCCCACGCCGCCGGCGGGGTGGCCGACGCGTCGAGGTTGACGGCCAGGTTGGCGATCGCGGTCGCGACCGGCGGCGCGGTCTGGCCGGCGAGGCGGAGATCGCCCGGCGCGGTGGACATGACCCCCGCGGCGTCGATCGGGTAGCCCTGGAGGCGCAGCCCGCGGATGTCTACCATGTGCCCGCTGGCGTCGAGCGAGAAGCGCCCGTCCCGGGTGTAGTACGTCGCGGCGCGCCCATCGTGGGACCCGCTCACCGCGAACATCCCGCGCCCGCGGATCGCGAGGTCGAGGGTGCCCCCGGTCTGCTGGATCGCGCCCTGGCCGAACTGCTGGTCGATGCCGGCGAGGCGGACGCCGGCGCCGAGGCGTTGTCCGCCGAGGCTCCCGCCGAGGACGTCGGCGAACACCGCCCGCCCGCGCTTGAAGCCGATCGTCGAGACGTTGGCGATGTTGTCGCCGACGACGCCGATGGCGCCGCCGTGGGCGCCCATGCCGCTGGCGCCGGTGTAGAGGCTGGTCAAGATGCTCATGGCTCTCCTGGGGAACGGGCGATGGTGGTCACGGTCGCGGGCGAGATCCGCGCTCCGGCGATCCGGAGGCGGGGCCCATGCGCGGTGAGCTCGACGGCGTCGACGACGCCGACCAGCTCCGGACGCGCGTTGATCGAGGTCCCGCCGCGCCCGGTGGCGACGACCTCCACGGTGTAGGTGCCGGGCGGCAGCGGCGGGTCGGCGCTGCCGGGGACGGTGAGCGGAGACGCCCCGGGACCGAAGGCGATGCGCCGAACCTCGGCGCCCGAGGCCGAACGGATCACGACCTCACCGCCACCCAGCGGCTCGGCGGCAGAGATCTGGAGCGCTGGCAGGGGTCCGTCGACCTCGATCGTCGAGGCCGTCGCCGTCACCTGCCGGCCCACGAGGTCGGCCAGGCCGGCGCTCCCGGCGGCGTCCTGCGCCGCGATGAGCTCGGCGAGCCGGTGGTTGGTCGCGACCGCTTGCTCGAGCGACGAGAACTGCGCGAGCTGGGCGACCATGTCGGCCCCCGACTGCGGGTCGAGCGGGTTCTGGTTCTGGAGCTGCGCGACGAACAGCCGGAGGAACTGGTCCCGGCTGGCGGCGGGCGAACTCCCCCCCAGGCCGCCGGCGCCCGCAGGGGCGCCGAGCCCGAGGTTGGGACTTGCTGGATCGATCATGGTTCTCCTGGGCCTGGGTGCAAGGTTCGGCCCGCGCGCATCAGGCCAGCGCACGCAAGCGAGGATCCCGGGCCCGGAGGAGCTCGGGCGTGAGATCGAGATCGGGACGATCGGGCTCGGAGGTACCGCCCCGGGCCACGGACCGCCCACCCGGCGGCGTGCTGGGCTCCCGGCCCGGCTCATCACCCGCCGCGAGGTCACCGAGTTGAAGGCCCTGCCCACGAAGCGAGCCCGCGAGCTCGCGGGCGTTGCTGCTCACGGCCGCAGCGAGCTCGGGGTCGGTGGTCCGGATCGCGACATCGACGACGCCGTGTCGCAGCGCCACCGACACCACGACCCGGTCGTGGTCGTGGTCGAGGACGATCCGGGCGTGGACGGCGCTGGCGGGCGCGGTCGCAGGGTCGACCTCGATCGCGGCCGGGTCTCCCGCGACGACGCGGCCAGCGCCGTCCGGTGCGCTCACCGCGATCGCACCGGCGCCACGGAGCTCGCCGGCGCGTCCGACGTCGACCTGGATCACCTGGCTCGCGGCCGGCGGCGCGGCGTGGTCAGGCGGCCCCTGACCGGCGATCGGGCCCTCGACCGCGAGGCTGCGTGGCTCGACCGCCACCCCGTCGCCCGGTCCGCCGGGCAAGGAGGCGGGGTCCGGGCGGGGCCCGAGGGACCACTCGACGAGCTCGTCATCGCCGGCGGAGGATTCGCGGGGCGGCGGAGCCCCCGGGCTCGCCGGCACGCCGATGGCGAGGTCGACGGCGGAGGTGGGCGCGCCCGCGAAGCTCCCCGCGGGGTTCCCGCTGGTGCTGGTGCTGGTCGAGGTCACGACCGCGGGCGCGCCGGCGTCAGGGTCGAGCGCGCTGCTCCCCGTGGCCCCCTGGGTGGCGGACGGCGGGGGCGCGGGGTCAGGCGTCCGCGCTCGCGGCGGACGCGCCGGCGCGGCGCGCGGCGTCGGCGGCTCGGCTGGCGAGGCCGGCGAGGGTGTCGTCCGGCTTCCGGACGTCTCAGCGGTCGCGCCGGCCGTCCTGGCCGCGGGTTCGCGCGGCTCACGCGGAAGCTGCGCCATGACGGCGGCGAAGCCGCGGTCGCCGGTCGGGCTACGCGTCGCGACGCGGGCGGGCGAGGCGCTCGACCCCAGCGGCGTGTCCCTCGTCACCGGCTTCACGGCCCGCGCCTCCGAGCGCCGAGATCGTCGGTCAGGCGCTGCTCGGCGCGGGTCGCGCCGTCGGCGTGCTCGGCGAGGCAACGGTCGAGCGCGTGTTCGACCGTCCGCAGCTGACGTGCGCGGAGCTGGAGCTCCTGCTCGGCGCGCTGGCGCGCCGACGCGGCCGCCTGCCGGATCCGCTCGGCATCGATCGCCGCCGCGCGGTCGGCCTCGAGCTCGCTGGCGATGCGGATCAGCTCGGCGACGCCGCTGGTCGCCGCGAGCTGGTCCCGGGCGGCGTCGAGCGCGTCGTCGAGGTCCTCGCCGGATCGACGGGCCGCGTCGGCGGCGAGCGACTCCTGGTGGCGGGCGCTGGCCTCGCGGGCCGCGGCGACGTCGCGGAGGTTGGCGCGGGCGCGGAGGGCGAGGCGGATGGCGCGGGGAGGTGGAGACACGTTCACTCCTTGTCGAGCGCGGCGCGCAGGCCACGCAGGCTATCGATCCAGGGGACGAACTCGTCGGCGCCCTGCCGCGACCAGGCGTCGAGGCGCTTGCCGATCGCGATCGCGGCGTCCATCTCGGGGTTGACCCCCGGGGCGTACGCCCCCAGGGCCTGGAGCTCCATGGCCTGGCGGCGGGTCGCGAGGGCGACCCGCGCGCGCTCGCCGAGCGCGGCGGCGTCCGCGCCGGCCACGCGACGCGCCACGCGGGACGCGCTGCTCAGCGCGTCCACCGCCGGGAAGTGCCCGCGGTCGGCCAGATCGCGGCTGAGGACGATGTGGGCGTCGAGGAGCGAGCGCGCCGAGTCGGCGATCGGGTCGCTCAGATCGTCGCCCTCGACGAGGACGGTGTAGAAGCCGGTGATGCTGCCGCCCCCGCTCTCGGGCGCGACGCGCTCCAGGAGCCGAGGCAAGGACGCGAAGACGCTGGGCGGGTAGCCCTTGGTCGCCGGCGGTTCGCCCAGCGACAGACCGATCTCGCGCTGGGCCATCGCGAACCGGGTCAGCGAGTCGATGACGAGCAGGACGTGCTTGCCCTGCGCGCGAAACCACTCGGCGATCGACGAGGCGACCGCGGCGCCGCGGACACGCTCGAGGGGAGAGCGATCGGCGGTCGCCACCACGGCGACCAGTCGATCCCGCCGCCTCGAGCTCATGAGCTCCCGGACCTCGCGACCCCGCTCGCCGATGAGGCCGATCACGACCACGTCGGCCTCGGCGTGGGTGGCGATCTGCTCGACGAGGACGCTCTTGCCGCAGCCGGCGCCGGCGAAGATCCCGACCCGCTGCCCGCGCCCACACGGCAGGAGGCCGTCGATGACGCGGACGCCGGTGGCGAAGCGATCGTCCACCGGGGCCCGTCGCGCGATCGGTAGCGGCGCCCCCTCGACCGGCATCCGCCCCGCCAGGCTCAGCGGCGGCCCGCCATCGATCGGCTCGCCGAAGGGATCGACGAAGCGGCCGAGCAGCGCCGCCCCCACCGCGACCTTCGAGCGGGCGCCGGAGCGCCACACCGGCGCCCCGGGCGTGATGTTGCGCGACGCGCCGAGAGGGATCGCGAGGAGATCATCGCCGCGAAACCCCACGACCTCGCAGGAGAGCGCGCCGTCGGCGCCGGCACCGAGCTCCACGACATCGCCGCTTCGAACCGGGAACCCCGAGATCCGGACCACCAGGCCGCTGACCTCGATCACCCGTCCGCCGACGACGGGGCCGCCGCCACGACGAGCGAGGGCGGACAGCTCGGCCCCGAGGGCGCGCCGGTGGTCGCGCGTCGCGGGACGACTCATCGCCCCGGCTCCTCGCCGGTGCCGGCGTCCGCAGGCGCCACCGCCGCGTCCGTCCTCGGCGGCGTGCCCGCCGGGCCGCCCTCGGTGGCCAGCTCCACGCCAGCGTCGGCGCCGTGGACGAGCGCCAGCAGGTCGTCGCGGAGGGCGGTCAGCCGAGACGCCCAGCGCCCGTCGACGACCACGCGCGGGGCCTCGAGCCAGACCTCTCCGGGGAGCAGCTCGGGGCCGACCTCGCTACGGATCGCAGGCCCCAGGCGCCCTCCCAGCACCGCGAGGTCGTCGGCGTTGAGGCGAAGCACGATCTCGCGCCCGCTTCCGGCGTCGGCGCTGGCCGCGTCGATCACGCCACGCACCAGGTTGATCGTGGCGCTGCGATCGATCGCCGCCGCCACCGGCGCCAGCTCGGCACACAGCCCGAGGGCCAGCTCCACGGCCAGCTCGGCGATCTGCTCGTCACGGCGCTCGGCCGCCCGAGCCAGCGCCCCGGTCGCGGCGGCGAGGGCGGCGAGGGCGTGCTCGGTCTCCGCCCGTCCTTCCGCCCGACCGGCGGCGACCGCCTCGATGCGGGCTCGCTCGAGCTCCTCCCGCTGCCCTTCGTGCGCCTGGCCCGCCGCACCCTCGCCACCCGCCCCTGGCGCCCCGCCCGCACCCGAGGCCACGGCGAGCCAGCCCCGCGTCGTCCGCGCGCCGATCGCCGGCAGGCGCGACGCGAAGTCCTGGCGGGCGACCACGCCGCTGCCCGAGAGCCACGGCCGTCGCGCCCCCCTGTCTCCGCTCACGCCTCGCTCCCGCGCGGCGGCAGCTGGATCGTGCCCTCGGCGGCGAGCCGCATCGCGGTCTCGATGATCTCGCGCTGCGCGGCCTCGACCTCCGACACCCGCCGCGGCGGGCTCGCCGCCAGGTCGTCCTTGAGCGTCGCCGCCGCGCGTTGCGACAGGCCGGAGAAGAAGTGCTGGCGCAGGTTGTCACCGGCGGTCTGCAGCGCGGCGACCACGGTCTCGCTCTGGACCGCTCGCAGGAGCGGGGCCATGGCGCGGACCTCGATGCGCAGCAGGTCCTCGAACGTGAACATCGCCTCGCGGACCCGGGCGACCGTGGCCTCGTCGATCGCGCCCATCTGCTCGAGGAGGCGATCGCCATCGTCCCCAGCCATCTCGTTGACGATCGACGCCGCGAAGGCGAGGCCGTCGAAGTCCGAACGATGGTCGGAGCTGGCGAGGCCGCCGTTGGCGGCGAGCGCGCTCACCAGCGAGGTCGACGCCTCGAGCACGGCGTGGTCGGGCACCTCGTCGAGGCCGGCCACCCGCGTCGCCAGCTCGGCGGCCAGCTCGCGCGGCATCGCCAGGAGCACGCCGGCGGCGGTCAGGGCCGGGAGCTGGGTCAGGACCATCGCCGCGACCTGGGGGTGCTCCTCGGCGAGCACGTCGGCCAGGGCCTGGGTGCGGGCGTTGCGCAGCTGCTCGATGGGCTCGGGTGGAGGAGCGACCACCGGTGGTGCGAACAAGCGCTCCGCGCGATCCTCGCCCAGCGATCGGGCGGCGAGCTGACGGAGGTACCGCCCGCCACCGGCGCGCGCCACCGACATCGGCCCGCGCAGCGCGTCCTCCAGCTCCTCGAGCACGCCGATCAGCGCCTCCGGCGGGACCTGATCGAGATCGTCGACGGCCGCGGCGAGCGCCCGCAGGTCGTGCTCCTCGAGCTGGGCCATGAGCTGGGCCGCGAGCTCGTCCTCCAGGGCGAGCACGGCGATCGCGGCGCGGTGCCGCGGGGCGAGCGGGGTTCCGTGACGAGTGACGATGGCTGAGGTCATGACTTGGTCGGCTTGGGGTCGGGCTCGGCGAGCCAGGCGGCCAGGACGCGGCTCGCCCGCGGCAGGTCGGCGCGGACCGCGTCGGCGACGCGGCCCTCGAGCGTGCGCCCGGGGAGCGCCGCCGAGGACGGCAGCGCGCCCTCGTCGCCGGCGAGCGCGCGCTCGAGCTCGACGACGGGCGCCGGCAGGGCCATGGTGACGGTCGACGTCCCCCGCCGGGCGCGCCGCCGCCACAGGAGGACGACCGCGACGACCAGCAGCAGGACGCCGCCCGCGGCCCCGGCCGCCACCGGCACCGGGACCGGCAGGGTCGGTCGCGCCGCGACCGGCGGCGCCACCGCCTCGGGATCGTCGGCGGCGAACGGGAACGAGCGGATCTCCAGCGCGTCGCCGCGCTCCGGATCGAAGCCCGCGGCCTGACGCGCCAGCTGAGCGAGCTGGTCGAGCTCGGCCTGGGCCCGCGGCACCGCCGCACCGCTGCCGTCGACGGTGTGGTCGACGAGGATCGCGAGGTGGAGCCGGGCGACGCGCTCCACCGGCTCATCGACCTGGCGCACGATGCGCGAGACCTCGTAGTTGACCGTGGACGAACCGCTGGCGACCGCACCGGCCGCGGCGCCGGCCGCGGCCGCGGGCGCGCCGGGCAGGTTGCCCTGCACCCCGGCGACGCCGCCGGTGACCGCGCCGGGCACCGCCGGCGCGCCCGTGCGGGCCTCGCTGCGCACCGCCGTCCGGTCCTTGTCGAAGATCTCTTCGGACGTGCTCACCCGTCGCCGGTCCATCTGCACCGAGGCCACGACCGCGACGTGGCCGGCGCCGACGACGCGCTCGAGCATGGTCCGGACCCGCGCCGCAAGCGCGGTCTCGAGGTCGGCCTGCGTCGACCCCGGCGTCCGCTCGACGCCCGAGAGCACCTCGCCGTGCTGATCGACGACCACGACCCGATCGGGCGACAGGCCCTCGACCGACGCGGCGACCAGCTGGGAGATGCCGCGGACCTGCTCGGGCGTGAGCCGGGCCCCGGCCTGGATCCGCAGCGCCACCGAGGCGCTCGGCGGCTCGTCGGCGTCCTTGAAGACCGAGCGCTTGCCGAGGGCGACGTGGACCCGCGCCCCCTCCACCGGCCCCAGCGCGGTGATGCTGCGCGCGAGCTCGCCCTGGAGCGCGCGCCGGAAGTTCACCTGCTCGGCGAACGACGACTGGCCGAGGGACATGTTCTCGAAGACCTCGAACCCCACGCCGCCGCGCGGGAGGCCGGCCACGGCCGCGATCCGACGCGCCTCGTCGAGGCGGGACGCCGGCACCTCGACCACGCGACCGCCCTCGCTCACCCGGTGCGGGATCCCGCGGCCGGCGAAGAGCGCGCCGAGCTCGGTCGCGTCCCCCACGCTCATCGCCGGCGCCAGGGGCTGCCAGCGCTCGCCGCCACCGCCCAGCGTCAGCCACGCGATCGCGACCATGATGGCGAGCGGGATCGCCCCGGCGAGCACCCGGGCGCGCCGCGGCAGGCGACGCCACTGCGTCGCGAGCTGGGCCGGCAGCGGCGGGGCGGACGGTGAGGAGGGAGGTGGCTCGGCCATGGCGGACGGACGCTAGACCTGGGTGCTCATCAGCTCGCGGTAGGCGTCGAGCATCTTGTTCTTGAGCGTGGTGGCGTAGCGCAGCGAGAGGTTGGCCTTCTCGCTGGCGATCATGACCTCGTGGATGCCGACGCCGGGGTCGCCGTCGGCGAAGCCGGTGGCGAGGGAGACGGCGGCGCGCTCGCTGGCGCGGGCCTGGTCGACCGCGTCCGCCAGGGTCGCGGCGAAGCCCCCCTCGGACGCCACCCGCGCGGCCCCAGGGCGCTCGACGCCGGCGGTGGGCGCGAGCGCGGGGGTCGGATCGATGGGACGGATCGCCGACACGCTCAACGTCCGATCCCGAGCGCCCGCTCGGCCATGCTGACGGCGGTGCCCAGCGCGGTCACGCCGGCCTCGTAGGCACGCGAGGCGGTGATCATGTCGACCATCTCCTCGACCGGGTTGATGTTGGGGTAGGCGACGTAGCCGTCGGCGTCGGCATCGGGATGGCCCGGGTCGTACTCGAGCCTGGGCGGCGACGCGTCCGGGCGGACCTGGCTCACCACCGCACCGCTCACGCCGGGCGCGGCGCCACCGACCGGCGCCGACTGGACCACGACGTCCCGGCGCTGGTAGGGACCACCGCCGGCGGCGCGCGTGGTGGACGCGTTGGCGAGGTTGGAGGCGGCGACGTTCATGCGCGTGCGCTCGACCGACAGGCCGGACGCCGACACTTCCATCGCGGTGAAGAAATCGACGGCCATGGGGTCTCCGATCACGGGCTCCCGTCGCCCGCGGCGTAGCGCAACATCGCCAGCCGCCGCGACACCAGCTCGGCCGAGGTCGCGTAGCGGACGCGGTTGGCGTCGATCTTGGCCAGCTCGCGCTCGAGCGCGACCGCGCTCCCGTCCGGGCTGACCAGCGCCCCGCCGTCGTCGAACGCGACCTCGCGTCCACCACCGGTGCCGACGAGGTGTCCAGGGTCGGTCCGCGCCAGCGCCCCGGGAGCCCCGGAGGCGACCTCGCGGCGGAGGTCGACGGCCCGGTAGCCTGGGGTGTCGAGGTTGGCGACGTTGCCAGCGAGGACCGCGTGGCGATCGCGGTGGTACGACATCGCACCCTCCAGGCGGTCGATGCTGTCGTAGATCCGGGTCACGACCACGCCCATTGCACGGGACGTGCCGCGGCAACCCCTCACGGCGGCTACGCCAAGGTCGTGGCGGCGCCCTCGTCGTCGCCATCGTTGACGACGCGCCTCGACGGCTCCGCCGTCCGGTCGATTGAGACCAGCGTGATGGCCGCACCTGGCCCCGTGGCCGAGTTCGTTTTCGGCGTGCTCTTCCCCTCGCTGCCCGACGCCGCGTTCGTGGTCGCGTGTGCGCACGGCACCGTCGTGTGCGCCAACGACCGCCTCGCCGATCTCCTCGGCTGCGTCGCCGACGACCTGCTGGAGGTGGCGCTCGAGACCGTGCTGCCCCCGGACGCCGACCGGGTCGACATCCTGGCCAGGCCCGGTCGCTACGAGGACGTCGCCCTGCGTGGCGCCGACGGCTACCCCATCTACGTCGAGCTCACCGTCGCCCACGTCCACCACCCCGAGCTGGGGCTGCTCGCCGCCTGCCTGGCCCGCGACACCACCCAGCGACGCGAGCTGGAGCGCGAGCTGATCGCCAAGCACACCGCGCTCTTCGCCGCTCACCGCGAGCTCGAGCGGCTGGTCGGCGAGCTGCGGGCCGCTCACCACGAGCTGGAGCAACGCAACCAGGAGATCTCGGTCCTCGCCGGCCAGGTGTCACGGGTGGGCTGGCGGGCCGCCCTGGGCGAGCTGGCCGCCGGGATCGCTCACCACCTGAACAACCCGGTCGGCGCGCTGTCCAGCTCGCTGCGCGCGATCGGCGCGCGCCTCGACGCTCACCCCGACCACCCCGCGCGCGACGAGCTCCGCCAGCTCCTGCAGCGGGCGCGGGGGGCGGCCAGCCGGGTCGAAGAGCACGTCGCCGCCGTCGTCCGGCTGCACCGGGCCGGCGCGCTCGACTCCGCCCCCCGCCGCCTCGATCTCGCCCGGGAGCTCGACACCGCGCTCGCGATGTTCACCGGACGGCTCGGACGGGTGGCGGTGAGCCGGACCTACGACCGCCCGCTCGTGGCCAACGTCCCTCAGGACCCGTTGCACCACGTGCTCGGCAGCCTGATCGAGAACGCGCTGGCGGCCATGCCCGACGGCGGCGAGCTGAGCATCGAGGTGAATCGCCGCGAGGATGCCTGGGTGGTCGGGATCGAGGACACGGGCCGGGGACTGCCGGTGGAGGTCCTCTCCCACCTCGGCGACCCCATCGCCGCGGCGGCCCGGGGCGGCGGTGGCCTCGGCCTGGCCACCGCCCAGCGGCTCGCCCGGTTGTGGGGGGGCGACCTGGCCCACTGCGCGCGCGACCGGGGCGCGCGCTTCGAGATCCGGGTGCCCGCGGGCGCCCCCGACCCTGACCGCGTGGAGCACCAGCCATGAACGATGTCTCGATCCTGGTCGTCGACGACGATGACGACGTGCGCGGGGCGCTCCTCGACGAGCTCTCCCCCCAGTACGTCGTGACCAGCGCCGCCTGCGGCGAGGAGGCGTTCGTCCTCCTGGCCGAACGCCAGTTCGACGTCGTCATCTCCGACCTCCGCATGCCGGACCATGACGGCCTCGAGGTCCTCGACTTCGCCCACAAGCACCAGCGTGACGCGGTGCGGATCCTCCTGACCGGATACGTCGACGACCGCGCCCACGCCGCGCTCCTGCAGGCCGACGCGCCGTTCAAGGTGGGCAAGCCGTGGCACGACGAGATCGACGTCCTCCTGCGCCGGACCCTGGAGCAGCGGCGCCGCAAGCAGGCGATGGCGGCGGCCCTGGCGGCGGCGGTCAGCCTCGACGCCATCGACGCCGAGCTTGCCTCGGCCGGCAGCCTGTCCGAGCTGGGCGAGATCCTCGTCCTCAACGCCGCGGTGATCCCCGGCATGCTGCAGTGCGGCGCGATCGTCGAGAGCCAGGTGGTGGCCGGGGCGGTGCCCGACGGCGCGGCCTGCGCCTGGACCCAGACCTTCCCCATCGATGGTGGCCGGCAGCTCTTCCTGGCCGCTGGCGGCGCGGACGAGGAGAGCCGGGAGCTGTTCGAGGTCCTCGTCCACCACGCCCGGCGCCGCCTCGGCGTCCAGTCCTCGGCGCGGACGCGCAACCCGGCCGAGCCCACGGACCGATCGCGGATCGACGAGCTGCTGCGCCAGGCCACGCTCGGCGCGTCGCTGAGCTCGATCATGCACGACCTCGCCGGCATCCTGCAGGGCATCGAGGGCACGGCGCTCCACCTGACCGACCTCGCCGCCCGCACCGACGACCTCGAGCTGCTGGCGGCGGCCGACGAGGTGGCCGCCGCTGGCGCCGAGGTGACCGAGTACTTCCTGGCGGCCCGTCAGCTCCTGCGCGAAGGTCAGGCGACGACCCGGGACGTCCGGATAGGTCACGTCGTCGACCGCGCGCTGCGACAGGTCGGAGGCGCCGTCCGCGCGCGCGCCCACCTCGAGGTCAGCGGCGACCGCGACGTCTCGATCCGAGCCGCCGAGCCCCTCGCCGCGCAGGCCCTGGTCGCGATCCTGCGCAACGCTGCCGAGGCCTCCCCGCCCGCGCTCCAGGGCCGCGTCGACGTCCGGATCCGAACCGACCGCGCGGTGGCGATCGTCGAGGTCGTCGACGATGGTGGCGGTGTCCCCGCCGAGGTCGCCGCGGTGATGTTCGAACCTCACGCCTGGAGACGGGGCACGAACACCGGGGCCGGCCTCGCCATCGCGGCCTACGCGATGCGAGCGCAGGGTGGCACGATCTCCTACCGCCGCGAGCCAGGACGCGGCGCCTGCTTCTCCATCACCCTCCCCAGGGCGGACACCGCCGCCGAGAGCCCGCCGGACGGGCGCCCCGGCTCACCCCTCTAGGAGCGCCAGGAAGGCTCGCGAGCGCTCGAGCTGGAGCGCGACGCGGCGGTGCAGCGACGCGATCGCCTGCTCGCCCAGCCCCAGGGTCTGCAGCAGCTCGCGCACCCGCGGATCGTCGACGTCCGGCGGATCGCCGAGGCCGCCCGCGCTCGACACCGCCTCGCGGGCGATCTGGTTGGAGACCGCGATGATCTCCGCGCCGGTGCGCGCCGCGGCGCCGAGCCGGCTGCGGCTGGCCGGATCGAGGACGCTGTGGTGCGCCTCGATCGGGACACACAGGCTGACGGGCAGGCGCCAGCGCCGCGCCAGGCTGGCGCCGACCTTGTCGTGACACGGCAGGCCTGCCCGCTCCTCGGCGACGGTCGACGACACGCCATGCTCCGCTTGCTCGCGGACGGCGGTGAGGAAGGCGACGGGCGCGACCTTGGCCAGGGCGATCTTCCCCATGTCGTGGAGCAGGCCGGCGGTGAACATGGCGCCGGGGTCGGCCTGCCGCAGGTCCTCCGCCAGGACCCGCGCCGTCGAGGCGACCGCGATCGAGTGGACCCACAGCGGACGCGGATCGAACGCGCCGCTGGGCGTCTTGAGGGTGTCGAGGACCGACACGCTCACGACCAGCTGGTAGATCGTGTTGAAGCCGACGAACGGGATCGCGCGGGCGACATCGGAGACCCCGCCGGGGATCGCGAAGTAGGCCGAGTTGACGAGGCGGAGCAGCTTGGCCGACAGGCTGGGGTCCGAGCAGATGAGCTCGGCCACGTCGCGGACCGAGGCTCGGCGCGAGTGCAGGACGTCACCCAGTCGGAGCGCGACCACGGGGAGCGTGGGCAGGGCGTCGAGGAGCTGCGGCAGGTCGGTCAGGGCTGGAGCGGCGGAGGCAGGCTGGGGCGCCACGTGGTCACCTCGTCGGTCAGGGGTTCGTCGGATGGAGCCCACGGCGGGGTCGCCTCGGCGTCGGGCGCGGCGTCGACCGCCTGCGCATCGGCCGGGGCATCCACGCCGGCGTCGAGCAGCGCGTCCGGGATCGCCGCGTCGGGCGCGTCGTCGGGCGCGTCGACGGCTGCGTCGCCCTCGGGCTCGAGCGCGCCGTCCGGATCGACCGCGGCGTCGTCGCCCTCGTCGACGGTCGCCAGGCACGCCCCGAGGTGGCAAGCCGACCCCGGCGCGCAGTCGCTGTCACGGACGCACGGGCGGTCGCACGCCGCGCACGCGAGCAGGGCGGCGGCCGCCCAGGCGAGGAGCGAGCGCGGGTCACCGCACATCGAACGACATCGCCACTCCGACCAGGAGCTGGAGCGCCGCGTTGCCGGCAGGCAGGTCGGTGCCCCCGACGAGGACGTTGCCGGTCAGGTGGCCGCAGACCTCCGGCCCTCCGGCACGGCGGCACATCACGGCCGCCGCCGACCCGCCCCAGATCGTGTACGGCTCGGCGATCGCGACGATGCCGGCGCGGACCCTGAGCCCCTGCCCGGCGACGAGCATCGCGCCGGCCTCACCGCCCGCGCCCGTGCGATCGAGGGTCTCGACCACCAGCCCGGCGTAGGCGTGGACCCGCGGCTGGTCGTGGACGGCGAGGTTCCCGCCGACGGCGAGCACCAGGGGCGACGTCCGGAGGGCCGCGTGGCCGGCGCCTCCGCCCGATGCGAGCCCGTACGCGACCCGGACCTCGGCCGCCCCGAGGGCGTCGGCGCGGGCGGTCCCCGACGCGACGCCGAGAGCCAGGGCCACGATCCTCCAGCGCATGCAAGGGCTCCCTAGCAAGGCAAGGACCAGGCGGAACCACCGTCGATCCGCGCGCTTGGCCCCGGCTAGCCTGTCGCCGCGGCTGGCGCCGCCGTCAATCCCCACGCGGCACGACCGGCCGCGTGCCCTCCGCCGGAGCACGCGGCGCGGCCGGCTGCGTGCCAGCCACCGGGGGGCGAGCTCGCAGCAGGATCGAGAGCCGCCGGTTGCGGGCGCTGAGCGGGTCGTCGGGCTCGAGCAGCGTCGCGGCGCCGCGGCCGACGACGCCCACGATCCGGCGCGGATCGATCCCCGACGCCTCGAGGACCTTGCGCGCTGCGGCGGCGCGCTCGAACGAGAGCTCCCAGTTGGTGCGCCCCGTCTTCGCCGCGAACGGCCGGGCGTCGGTGTGCCCCTGCAGCTCGATCACCTCCGGGCGCGCCGCGAGGATCGGCGCCAGGCTGCCCAGGAACAACACCAGCGGCGGCTTGAGCTCGGCCGAGGACAGATCGAAGATCAGCCCGCGCCCGCGGTCCTCGTCGACGATCTCGATGAGGGCCCCCTCCTCGGTCGCGACCACGCGGACCCGCGAGGCGAGGTCGGCGAGCTGGATGTGGTTCTCGGCCACGTGCTGGATCGCGTCGCGCAGGCTGCGCACCTGCTCGTCCAGGCTGGCCTGGTTCGGCGGCGGCGGCGCCGGCGCCTTCTCGATGATGGAGGGGACCGACTGCGCACCGCCGTTCATCGCCAGCTCGCCCTCGGGCATGATCCCGGTGCGGAAGTAGCGCGAGATCTCCTCGCGCGACTGCTGGTCGGTGGACGCCAGCAGCCACAGGACCATGAACAGGGCCATCATCGCGGTCACGAAGTCGGCGTAGGCGATCTTCCACGCGCCGCCGTGGTGACCGTGGCCGGCGACCTTCTTGACCACGCGCCGGCGTCCGGGCTGGGGCGCCGACACCTCACACCCCCTTGAGGCTCTGGAGCGCCCGGTCGAGCTCCTGGAACGACGGCCGCTCGTCGGGGAAGACCATCTTGCGGCCGAACTCCACCGCGGTCGCCGGCGCCGCCCCGCGCATGACCGCGATCACGCTGGCCTTGATCGCCTCCAGGTAGCGGCGGTGATGGACCTCCTGGATCTCACACGCGGTCACCAGCGGGGAGACGATACCGTAGGACAGGAGGATGCCAAGGAAGGTGCCGACGAGGGCCGCGGCGATGTGGTGGCCGATCACCGCCGGAGGTGCGTCCATGTGCCCCATGGTGACGATGACGCCGAGGACGGCCGCCACGATGCCGATCCCGGGAAGAGCGTCGCTCACGGTCCGCACCAGGCCGCCAGCGAGGTGATTGACCTTCTCGAACGTGTCGAGCTCGGCCTCGAGCAGCGCCTCCAGATCGTCGGCGGAGACGCCGTTGGTCATGTGCTGCAGCGCCTCGGCCAGGAAGGTCCGATACAGGTCGTTCTTGGCCAGGTAGGGGTACTTGCGGATGATGTCGCTGCGGGTGGGCTCGGCGGCGTGCGGCTCGAGCGCGAGCACGCCCTGCCGGCGCGCCAGCATGAAGAGCTCGTACTCGAGCTTGAGCAGGTCGAGGTAGTCCTTCTTCTTGGGGATCGTGTCCTTGAGGGCGAGCGCGAACACGTGCTTCACCCGGCCCCGCATCAGCCCCGGCGTCGAGATGAAGAGCGTCCCGACCGCCGCCCCGCAGATGACGACGATCTCCGGCGGCTGGATGAGGATCGGAACGTGCCCGCCGGCCATGATGAAGCCGCCGACCACGCAGCCGATGACGACGAGGATGCCGAGGATGACCATCGCAACTGTTCATCGGCCGCACGCGGCGCGGGAACAGGGGGCGCGTGCATGCCACGATCGCCTCCTCCACGAACCCGAGACACCCTCAACCTCGCTGGTGTATGGTCGAGACCAGGAGCATGGACCGCCAGATCCTGGTCTGCGACGACGATCCCGAGATCCGGGCCGCGATGCGCCGGACGCTGCATCGCTTCCAGGTCACGGCCGTGGAGTCCGCCGAGGAGGCGCTCGCGATCCTGCGCGAGCGGCGCTTCGACGCGCTGGTCAGCGACTTCAACCTCGGCGAGTCGCACGGCGACGGCCTCGAGCTCCTGCAGATGGCGCGCGTCCTCTACCCCGCCATGGCGCGCTTCCTGGTCACGGGCAACACCGAGCTCCAGGTCGCGATCCGCGCCCTCAACGAGGGCGCCGTCCACCGCTTCTTCCAGAAGCCGTGGGACGACGAGCAACTCGTGACCTCGCTCGAGATCGTCATCCGGCAGGTCGCCGCGGCCACGCCCTGAGTCACCGACGCCGGTCGACGCCGACGCCGGCCGACGGCGACGCCCGCGGGCACGCCGTGGACGACCGCGCGAACGATCGTCAGCCGTAGCGACGCAGCTTCTCGACCAGCGTCGTCCGGTTGAGGCCGAGCAGGGCGGCGGCCTCGGTCCGGTTGCCGTGGGCCCGCTCCAGCGCCTCCCGGATCATGCGCCGCTCGAGCCCCTCGATCGCAGCCTTGAGATCAAGGGTGGCGTCGTCGTCGAGCACCGGGCGCGGCGCCGCGGCGAGCGGAGCGCGAGGCTCGCTGCGTGCCACCGGGCTACCACCGGCCAGGGTCGTGACCAGGGTCGGCTCGTCGAGCTGGAGGTCGGACGAGGTGATCGCGTCGCCGTCGGCGAGCATCGCCGCCCGCTCGATGCGGTGGTTCAGCTCGCGCACGTTCCCCGGCCAGTTGTACGACAGGATCGCGTCGAGGGCCGACGCGTCGAGGCGGACCGCGGGCCCGCCGCGCTCGACGACGCGGCGCAGCGCGTGCTCGGCGAGGAGCTGGAGGTCGCTGGCGCGCACGCGGAGCGGCGGTAGCTCGATCGGCAGCACCGCCAGCCGGAAGTAGAGGTCCGCCCGGAAGGTCCCACGCGCGACCATCTCCGCGAGGTTGCGGTGGGTCGCGGCGACCACGCGGACGTCGATCGGCGTCTCGGCGTCGACCCCGACCGGGCAGATCGTACGCTGCTCGAGCACGCGCAGCAGCTTGGCCTGAGCCGCCAGCGGCAGCTCGCCGATCTCGTCGAGGAAGATCGTCCCCCCCGCGGCGGCGACGAAGCGACCGGCGCGCGGCGTGGCGGCGCCCGTGAACGCCCCGCGGACGTGCCCGAACAGCTCGCTCTCGATCAGGTTCTCCGGGAGCGCCGCGCAGTTGACCGCCACGAACGGACGCGCCGCCCGTGGCGAGGCCGCGTGGACCGCACGCGCGAAGAGCTCCTTGCCGGTCCCGGTCTCGCCGAGCAGGAGCACGTTCGACGTCCCGCCGGCGACCCGGCGCACCAGCTGGAGCGCGCGGCGAATGGCAGGCGACTCACCGAGGATCTCTGCGGCGTGGTTCGAGCGCCAGCTTCGTAGGTCGTCCATCGAGGACCGCACATTGCGAAACTCGATCCACATCGCACGCCCCAGCGACCAGCAGGACGCATGCCGAAAGTAATCCAACATACCCTGAAAACCTGTGGCAATTCCTCGCTACCCGGGAGTGCGGGCGGTTAACTGCCCGCAAGAACGGCCGGTTCTACCTGGGTTGCTGGCAACCCAGGGGGGTAGCTCCGGCCTCACGCTGGCCTCCCCGATACCTCCCACGACGTCGGGCAGGCGCGTGACCGCGACGCGGCGCGGTTCGCGATCTCCGCGTGCGCCGCCCGGGGCGATCGGGGTGCGCCGCCCGGGGCGATCGGTGCGGCGCCCGGAGCCCGGACGGTCAGGACCGGAAGCGCGACACGTCGATGCCGTGGCGCTGGAGCAACCGGCGGAAGTTCGTGCGATCGACGCCCGCCATCCTCGCCGCGGTCGAGATGCTGCCCTTGGCCTGCTCGAGCACGCGCAGGAGGTACGACCGCTCGAACTGGGCTGCGGCGCGCCGCTTGGCCTCGGTCAGCGTCTCGTCGGGAGAGGGCGCGACGGGGATGGGCGCGATCGGAGATGACCCCTGCGCCAGGCGGCGGAGCGAGGAGCTCACGGCCGCCGGCAGGGCGTCGATCGTGATCGGCCCGCCGTCGCTCATGGCCAGGGCGTGGCGGAGCGCGTTCTCGAGCTCGCGGATGTTGCCCGGCCAGGCGTAGGCGAGCATGGCCGCCAGGGCGTCGCCCTCCACCCGCGGCGGCTCGGTGCTCGGGTCGACGTGGCGGCCGAGCAGCACCGCCACCAGCTCGGGCAGGTCATCGAGCCGCTGACGCAGCGGCGGCAGGTGCAGGTTGACGACGTTGAGCCGGAAGTAGAGATCGGCGCGGAACCGGCCGGCCTGGACCGCACGCTCCAGATCGACGTTGGTGGCGGCGATGACACGAACGTCGACCGCCCGCACGCCCTCGCCGCCGACCGCCCGGACCTCGTGCTCCTGCAGCGCCCGCAAGAGCCGGGCCTGGACCGGCAGCGGCATGTCGCCGATCTCGTCCAGGAACAGCGTCCCGCCATCGGCCTCGACGAAGACGCCGGCGCGAGCCGCGACCGCGCCGGTGAACGCGCCCCGGGTATGCCCGAACAGCTCGCTGTCGATGAGTCCCTCGGGGATGGCCCCGCAGTTGAGGGGGACGAACGGTCGGGCGGCCCGCGGCGACGCGCGGTGGATGGCGCGGGCCAGCACCTCCTTACCCGTGCCGCTCTCGCCGACGACGAGCACGCTGACGTTGGCGGCGGCGATGGGCGGGAGCTTGCGGCGCAGCTCGGTCATGGCGGGGCTGTGACCGGCGAGCGTTCCGGCCTCGCCGGGCGGGACCGCGCTTACCCGGGTGAGCTCCCGGCGCAACGCGGTCTGCAGCGCCGCGAGGCCGACCAGGTCGAGGAACGCGTCGACCCGGGGCGGCTTGACGACGTAGTGGAAGGCGCCACCCTTGAGCGCCGCGGTCGCGGTCGCGGCACTGTCGTCACCGGTCAGCATGATGACCGCCGCCCGGTTCCCGACCGCCTGCAGCCGGGAGAGGAGCTCGAGCCCGTTGGTCGGCCCGATGTTCACGTCGAGCAAGATCGCGTCCCACGGGGCGTCCGGCGCGCGCGCGACCAGCGTCTCGAGGTCGTCCGCCGTCGCGAAAGAATCGACCGTATACCCGCGCACGGTCAGCATGCGCTCGAGTGCCCGGATCACCACCGGCTCGTCATCCACGATCGCGATCCGCCCGGGCTCACTCACGCGTCCACTATAGCCAGTCGGCCCCGGCGTGCAGGTCGCGCTGGGTCACGCCGTGGGTAGCGCCTGGGATAGCCGCCTCGCGGTTCACCCCGGGCGGGTGACACCAGGCCGTCACTCCGACCCGGGGAAGGAGAGGACAAAGGACGGGCCCGCCGGCGTGGCCTCGTAGCGGACCCCGCCCCCGTGCGCCTCGCAGGCGAGCCGACAGAAGTAGAGGCCGAGGCCGCGCTGACCGTCCTTGCCCAGCGAGTACTTGCCGAAGAGCCTGCTGGCGAGCGCCGGGTCGATGAGGGGGCCCGTGTTCTGGACCCGCAGCTCGACGCCCTCGGGATGGCCGGGCCGGATCCACGGCGAGCCCTCGAGCCGGATCTCGCCGTGAGCGTTGCAGTAGCGGAGCGCGTTGCCCACCAGGTTGTGGAGCACGCGCGCCACCAGGGCTTCGTCGAGGAACCCGGTCAGCCCCGGCGTGCAGCGGACGACGTGGCGGATGCCGCGGACGATCGACGGCGCGTGGACCCCCATGACCTCGTCGAGCAGGCCCTGGACGTCGACCGGAGCGGCCCGCGGGCGCAGCGCGTCGTCCTCGAACCGGGCGATGTCGACGAAGTTCGCCACCAGCCCGGACATGCGGCGCAGGGCGCGCAGGATCGAGGTCAGCACATCGCGGTCGTCCTCGCCCAGGGTGACCACCTGGGCGAGAAACGTCGCGTTGGCCAGGGCGACCGCCAGGCCGTTGTTGAGATCATGGGCGAGGAGCGCGGCCGCCTCGGTGCCCCAGGCCAGCAGCCGATCGGCCTGCTCCCGGGCCTGCCGGGCCTCGATGTAGGCTTGCTGGTTACGAGCCGACGCGATCAGCCGTCGCCCCAGCTCCGCGGTCGGGATCGGCTTGACCAGGAAGCCGTCGGCCCCGGCGTCGAAGGCCGCCAGTCGGACCTCGCGATCGTCCGTGCCGCTCAGGATCTCGACGTGGACGGCGCTGCCGTAGAGCGTCTTGAGCCGCCGCACGACCTCGAGGCCGCTGGTCGGCATGCTCAGGTCGATCACCGCCAGGTCGAACGGGGTCCCCTCGCCCAGCGCGATCGCCGCCGCCCCGTCGTCGACGGCCCGCACCTCCCAGCCCAGGCGCGAGACCAGGGTCGCGATCGCGCGGCGGACGCGCGGGTCGTCGTCCGCGACCAGCACGCGCACTCCGGAGGGCACGGTGGCGACGCTGTCGGAGGCCAGCAGGCGGAGCTCGCTCGAGCTCCGCGACGCGTCCGGAGACGCGAAGCGCGATCTCAGCTCGCTCTCGGGGGGCAACTCGGGTGCGTCCACGCCGGCTGGCGTTGCGAGCGCCGTGCCACCGCAGAACCCCGCGTCATCGTGGACGCAGGCGCGCCACGCGCCGCACCCTGTCGTCAGTCCTGGCGCCCGTACACGGCTGACCCTCGCGGCCGATGTCCCGGGTAGGACCATGAAGAGCGCGATCCAGCCCCGCCTCCCGATCCCGCCTGCGCCCGAGCTGCCCACCCCCAGCGCCTTCTGCGATCTCCTGATCGACGCCGCGATGGCCTCGGGCGCGGAGCTCATCTGGTTCGAGCCGCGGCTGCCCGGGGAGGACCGCTACGACATCGCGCTCGAGCGCCAGGGCCGCGTCCTGGCCACCACCACCGTGCCGGGCACGCTCGGCGGCGCCACCGTCGCCCGCCTGGCGCTGCTGTGCGAGCTCGATCTGGTCGCCCGCCGCGCGGTCACCGGCGCCTGCCAGGTGCGAGGCCCGGAGGGCACCGCCGAGGTGGTGGTGACGACGCGGGCAGGGCGCGCCTTGCGGGCCGAGGTCGCGGTCCGCGGGTCGCGTCCCCGCGCGGTGAGCGACGGGCCGACCCGGATCGAGCCCGGCGCGCAGCTCGGCCAGTACCGCCTGCTCGAGCGGCTCGGCGCCGGCGGCATGGGGGAGGTCTTCGAGGTGTCCCACACCGTGCTCGGCCGGCACCACGCGCTCAAGGTGCTGCGTCGCGAGGCGGCCCAGAGCGACGACGCCGGGGCGAGGTTCCTGCGCGAGGCCCGCGCCGCCGCCCGCATCCGGCACCCCGGCATCGTGGACGTGTTCGACTTCGGCTACACGCCCGATGGCCGGCCCTACCTGGTGATGGAGCTGCTCGACGGGAGCCTGGCCAGCCACCTCGCCGACGGCGCCCTCGAGCCGCAGCAGGCGTTGCGCTGGGCGCGCCAGCTGGCCTCCGCCCTCGGCGCCGCTCACGACGCCGGGGTCATCCACGCCGACGTGAGCCCGACCAACGTGCTCCTGGCCGGTGACCCCGTGAAGCTGGTCGACTTCGGCCTCGCCCAGCTCCGCGACGACCCGGCGCGCGCCGCCGGGGCCCGAGCGGAGTACGTGCTGGGCACACCATCGTACATCGCGCCCGAGGTCGTCCGCGGTCTGCCGGCGGACGAGAAGAGCGATCAGTACGCGCTGGGGGCCGTGCTGTTCGAGATGATCGCCGGTCGGCCGCCCTACGCCGCCCCGACGATCCGCGAGCTGTGCATCAAGCACCTCGTGGCCCCGATCCCGGTCCTCACCGGCGGGCAGCACCCGGTGCCCCCCGAGCTGGACCGCGTGGTCGCTCGATGCTTGGCCAAGCGCCCCGCCGACCGGTTCCCGACGATGCGCGAGCTCGACGCCGCGCTGGTCGAGGTCGAGCAGGCGCTGTACGTCCAGGGCTGGCGGCGGTGGCTGGCGCCATGACGACGCCCACGATCCTGTGCGTGGACGACGATCCCGAGATGCTCGTGACCGTGGCCCGCGTCCTGCGCCGCGCCGGCCACGCGGTGATGACCGCCGAGGCCCCGCTGGCCGCCCTCGAGCTCCTCCGCACGACGCCGATCGCGGTCCTGGTCTCCGACTTCGAGATGCCGGAGATGAACGGGGTCGAGCTGTCGGTGCGCGCGCGCGAGGTCCAGCCCGAGACCGTGCGCATCATGTTGACGGGGAAGCGCACGGTCGAGACCGCGATCGAGGGGATCAACGTCGCCGAGGTCTTCCGCTTCCTGTCCAAGCCCTTCGAGCCCGACGCCCTGCAGCGCGAGGTCGCGGCCGCGCTCGCCCACCACGCCGAGCTGGTGGCGGTGGCGCGCGAACGGTTGACGGTGGTGCGCCGACGGCAGCTGGTCGAGGCCCTGGAGCATGACCACCCGGGCATCTCGACGATCGAGCGGGACGCCGCCGGCGTGTACCTGATCGATGGCGCCGCGCGTCGCGACGTCCGGTCGCCGCTGGTCGAACCCATCCTGGCGCTGTTCGCGGAGCCCAGTCGCCAGCCTTGACGACGACCGGCGGCGACCGCTGGTCCCCGCCCTGCGAGACCAGCGAGATGGCCGGGCACGCGCCTTGCTGAGGATCTCTGGAGGAACCGACGATGAGCGACGCTGACGAAGAAGCCCCCGCCGACCTGCCACCGCCGCGACCCCGTCCGCCGATGATCGTGGTCGCGCTCCTGGTCGTCAACCTGCTGGCCTCCGGCTTCCTCGTCTTCCAGACGGTGACGCGCCCGGCCCACGCGACCGGCGCGCCGGCCAAGGAGAGCGTCGAGGCGCCGCGCAAGGAGGTGGTCGGCCCGATGGTGGTCCTCGAGCCGTTCGTGGTGAACCTCGACGAGCCCGGCACGTCGCGCTACCTGAAGGTCCAGCTCCAGGCCGAGATGATCGACGCGGCGGCGGCCAAGACCCTCGAGCGCAACAAGACGCTGGTGCGCGACGGCGTGCTCGGCTACCTGTCCGGGCTCAAGGTCGCCGAGACCCTCGGCGCGGCCAGCAAGGACCGCATCCGGACCGCGCTCGAGGAGCAGGTGGCGGAGATCGTCGGAGAGGGTCGGGTGCGCCGCATCATCTTCGCCGACTTCGTCGTGCAGTGACCACGGTGACCGAGATGCCCCCTGCCACCACCACGCCCGTCGCCACGTCGCCGACCCGCGGGCCGAGGACCGTCGTGATCGACGGCCGGCCGATCGGCGCCGGCCACCCGCCATGGATCGTGGCCGAGCTGTCCGCGAACCACCTCGGGCGGCTCGACCGCGCGCTCGCCATCGTCGAGGCGGCGGCCGCCGCCGGGTGCGACGCGCTCAAGCTCCAGACCTTCACCCCCGACGGCATGACCCTCGACCTCGGCGGACCAGGCTTCGACATCGCCGCCGGGCCGTGGGCCGGCCGTCGCCTCTACGACCTGTACGCCGAGGCCATGACCCCGTGGGACTGGCACCCGATCCTCTTCGCGCGCGGGCGCGAGCTGGGGCTGACCGTGTTCTCGGCGCCCTTCGACGTCGACGCCGTCGCCCGCCTGGAGACGCTCGCGGCGCCGATCCACAAGATCGCCAGCTTCGAGCTCGGCGACCTGGCGCTGATCCGCGCCGCCGCCGCGACCGGCAAGCCGCTGGTCGTGTCCACCGGGATGGCCAGCGAGCCCGAGATCGAGGAGGCGATCACCGCCGCCCGGGTGGCCGGCGCCGCGGAGGTCTTCGTCCTGCACTGTGTCTCCGGCTACCCGACCCCGGTCGCCGACGCCAACCTGCGCCGCCTCGACGCCCTGGCCGGGTACGGGCCGGTCGGTCTCTCGGACCACACGCCGGGCGCCGAGGTCGCGATCGCCGCCGCCGCCCGCGGCGCCTGCATCATCGAGAAGCACCTGACCCTGGCCCGCGCCGACGGCGGCCCCGACGCTGCGTTCTCGCTCGAGCCCGCGGAGATGGCGGCCGTCGTCCGCGGCTGCCGGATCGCGTGGCAGGCGCTCGGCGACGGCGGCGCGCGACGGCCGGCGAGCGAGGCCACCAGCCGGCCGTTCCGGCGCTCCCTCTACGTCGTCGCGGACATCCCCGCTGGCGCCCCGTTCACGGCCGCCAATGTCCGCGCGATCCGCCCGGGCTACGGCCTGCCGCCGCGCGAGCTGCCGACCCTCCTCGGCCGACGCGCGCGCGTCCCGATCGCCCGGGGCACCCCCGTGGCCTGGGAGCTGGTCGCGTGATGGCCGCGGTACCGCTGCCGCGCGACGGCGTCCGGCTGCGGGCCGCCGGCGCCGGCGATCGTGATCGCGTGCTGGCGTGGAACGGCGCCGCCGACGTCCGGGCGTGCTCTCGCGATCCGCGCCCGATCGACGCCGCCGCCCACGCGCGGTGGTACGGCGCCCGCATCGCCGACCCCCTCACCCACATGTGGATCGTCGAGGACGGGCCGACGGCGATGGGACTCATCCGGATCGAGCGCCCCGCCCGCGAGGCGCCCGGCCGGGTGTCGCTCGTCCTCGATCCGCTGGCGCGCGGCCGGGGCGTCGGGCGCGCCGCCGTACGCGCCGCCTGCCGGCTGGACGGCGGCCCGCTGGTCGCCGAGATCCAGCTCGGCAACCAGGCCAGCCTCACCTGCTTCCTGGCCGCCGGCTTCGCGGTCAGCGAACGCGCGGAGCCTGCCGCCACCTGGTTCGGGCCGTGCCCCCCTGGCTTCCGGCGCCTGACGTGGAGGAACCCCCATGCCTGACCCCGCCGCTCACGATCAGACCCCCCAGCTCGCGTTGTGGCGCTCGGCCTTCGGCGCCGCGTACACCGAGCGCAACGACCTGGTGCGCCCCGAGCGCATCGCCACCTGGACCCGCTTGCTCGAAGGCCTCGACGTCACGCGCGCGCTCGAGGTCGGCTGCAACGTCGGTCGGAACCTCGAGTACCTCACCGCGTGCGGCGTGCCCGAGGTGTGGGGGATCGAGCCGCAGCGCTTCGCGATCGAGCGCGCCCGCCGGCGCTCACCCGCCCTCCACCTCCTGCCCGGGACCGCGTTCGACCTGCCCTTCCGTGACCGCTGGTTCGACCTGGCGTTCACCAGCGGCGTGCTGATCCACATCGCCCCCGACGACCTCGGGCGCGCGCTCGACGAACTGGTCCGGGTGAGCCGGCGCTGGATCGTCGTGATCGAGTACGACGCCGCCGAGGAGCAGGCCCTCCCCTACCGCGGCCTGGCCGACGCGCTATGGAAACGCGACCACGGCGCCGCCCTCGCCGCCCGCCACCCCACGCTCGCGCTCCGCCGCCGTGGCCCGCTGGGGGAGGCCGACGGCTACGACGACTGCACGTTCCACATCTTCGAGAAGCCGGCGCCGTGACCATCGCCGCGATCATCCAGGCCCGCATGGGCTCGACGCGCCTGCCGGGCAAGGTCCTGGCCGACCTCGGCGGCCGACCGCTCCTCGATCGGGTGATCGCCGCCGCCCAGGCGAGCGCGACGATCGATCGCGTCGTGATCGCGACCACGACCGCGCCCGCCGACGATCCGATCGTGGCGCGCGCCGCCACCCTCGGGGTCGCCTGCCACCGCGGGGACGCCGACGACGTGCTCGATCGCTACCACGGCGCCGCCACGGCGATCGGAGCCGAGGTGGTGGTCCGGCTGACCGCCGACTGTCCGCTGCTCGACCCCGCCGTGATCGACCGGGTGGTGGGCGCGCTCGAGCGCGGCGCCGACTACGCCTCCAACACCCACGTCCGCAGCTACCCGCGCGGGCTCGACGTCGAGGCGCTCCACGCGGACGTGCTGGCCCGCATCCACCGGCTGGCGACGAGCGCGGCGGCCCGCGAGCACGTCACGGCCTTCGTCCGCGAGCGCCCGGCGCTGTTCGTCGTCCGTCAGGTCGTCGCCCCCCACGCCGACGGCGAGCTGCGGGTGACCGTCGACACGCCCGAGGACCTGACCGTGGTCCGCGCGCTGTGGGCGATCCTCGACGGCGACCGGCGGCCGCCTGCCAGCGACGAGGTCGTCGCCGCCCTGCGCGCCCGACCCGAGCTGGTGGCGCTCAACGCCGGCGTCGCCCAGGTGCCGTGGCACGTGAGCGCCCGCGGTCCGGAGGTCCATCATGGCCAGCCCTGAACGCGCGCCCGAGGGTGCGGGCACCGCGCGCCTGCTCGCCGAGCTCGGCCACGCCGGGCTCGCCCTCGCCGACGCCGCCGCCCGCGGCGACGTGATCGCCGCGCTGGCCGCCTCCCACGAGAGCCGCCGCCTCCGCGCCGAGCTGGCCCGCAAGCCGCTGACCGGTGACGACCCGGCCCTGCTCGCCTCGCTGCGCGGGCTGGTCGAGGGAGGGCGCACGGCGGCGGCCGTCGCCGACACCTGGCACGAGCGCCCCCTGCCGCCACCCCAGACCCTCGTCGCCTCGCCGCTGGGCGTGGCGTGCCTCGCCGACGAGCTCCTGCCCACGACCTGGGACGCGACCACCGACCTCGTGGTCCTGCTCGGCCCCGGGCTCGAGCCTGTGGCGGCCAACCTGCTCGACCTCGGCCAGGCCCGGATCCTGGCGGTCACCGATCCGGCCACCGCCGCGTACCCGCCGGCGGTGTCGGTGGTGGCCGACGCCGACGAGGCGGCGCGGGTGGTCCGCGCCATGTCGCCGTCGCCGCCCGAGCGCGTGGTCCTGCGCAGCCTCGACCCGACGCCCGCCGAGCTGACCCGGACCGTGGCCGACGCCATCCACACCGCGCTGTGCGACCTGCGCGTGCACCACAACACGGTGGCCGCCTTCTCGCGGACCTGGCTCGAGCAGGGCGTGGCCAACCTCGACGCGATCGCGCGCTGGCCGTCGGTGGCCTCGGTCGACGGCCGGCTCGCCGGGATCCCGGCCATCATCTGCGCGCCCGGCCCGTCCCTGGCCCACAACGTGGCGCTGCTGCGCGAGCTGCGAGGCCGCGCGCTGATCATCGCCTTCTCGCACTCCCTGCGACCGCTGCGGGCGGCGGGCGTGGTCCCCGACGTGGTCGTCACGGTCGATCCGCAGGACGTGCGCGACCACTTCGCGCCCGGCGACCTCGACGGCGTCGGCGCGCTGATCAACGGCGTCACCGTCCACCCCGCGCTGTGGCAGCTCGGGGTGGCGCGCCAGTTCAGCCTGGCCGGCAACGGCGCCCTCGATCGCTGGCTCTACGACAGCGTCGGTGACCATGACGACGCCGACGTCCCGGGCGGCGGTTCGGTGGCGACCACCGCCCTGTCGCTGGCGCTGCGCTGGCGTTGCGATCCCATCGTGATGGTCGGGCTCGATCTGTCGTTCCCGGGCGGCCAGTACTACGTCGCGACCAGCTGCGACGGCGCGGCGCGCGCCGAGGTCGACGCCAGCGGCCAGGTCTCGGTCGCCGGCTGGAGCGCCGGCTTCCACGCGATGAAGGCCGCCGGCGGCCCGCGGCCAGCGCGCGAGCGCTCGATCGAGCTGCCCGGCTGGCACGGGGGGACGGTGCCCTCGAGCTTCATGTTCGCGCTGTTCCATCGCTGGTTCGTCGAGGTCGCCAGGCGCGAGCAGGCCCGCGTCACGCTCTACAACTGCACCGAGGGCGGTGCGCGGATCGAGGGCATGACCCACGTCCCCTTGCGCGACGTCGTGGCCACCCTGACCGCGCCGGTCGACGTCGCCGCCGCGCTCGACGGCGCCCTCGCGGCCACCGGTCGCGCCGCGCGGGCGGCGGCGGCCCACCGCTGGTTCGGACGGACCCGGCGCGACCTGCGGCGCGCGCTGCGGCTGGCCCGCCGCGGCGCCGCGCTCGCCCGCGGCGACGCCGCCACCGCCGCGGTGACCTTGCCGCCGGTCGAGCGCGAGCTGGCCGCGGTGCTGCGGCGCCACGACTTCATCAGCATGCTCGCTCAGCGCGAGATCGCCGCCGCCTTCGACGAGGCCCGGCGGCCCGCGCTCGAAGGCGACTACCTGGCGGCGACCGCGAAGCTGCTCGAGGCCGCCGCCCGCACCCTGGGCGTGGTCGGCGCCGCGCTCGACCGGATCGAGGCGCGCCGTGGCGGTTGATCCGACGCGCCGGCGGGCGGGCCGCGTCGTCGCCGTCGCTGGCGGCAAGGGCGGCGTGGGCAAGAGCGTGGTCTCCCTCAACCTCGGCATCATGCTCGGACGCCTCGGCTACCGGACGACGATCGTCGACGCCGATCTCGGCGCGCCCAACGTCCACACCCTGCTCGGGGTGATGCGACCGGGGCCTGGCCTCGGCGCCTACCTCGACCACGAGGTCGAGACCCTGGCCGACGCCGCGATCGACGGCGGCACGCCCAACCTGCGCGTCATCCCCGGCACCGCCCGGGCCGGGGCCGCCAACATCAACGCCGGCCAGAAGCTGCGGCTCCTGCGCGCGATCGCCAACCTCGGGGGCGACGTCGTCATCGTCGACGTCGGCGCGGGCAGCGCCTACAACACCGTCGACCTGGTCGTCGCCGCCGACATCAAGGTGGTGGTCATGACCCCACAGCTCACCTCGCTCCAGAACGGCTACTCGTTCGTCAAGGCCTGTGTCCAGCGCTCGTTGCGCCGGCTGCCGGACGACAACGAGTCGCGCGCGATCCTCGAGGAGCTCCTCACCGGCGAAGGCGAGTCCCGTCCGGTCCAGCGCGCGGTGGCGATCCTCCGCGACAGCCACCCCGAGCTCGCCGACGCCGTGGTCGACGTCCTCGCGCGCTTCGGGGTGATGATCGTCGGCAACATGACGAGCTCGGAGCAAGACCGCGCGGTGTTCGCGCGGATGTCGACGATGATGGCCGACTACCTCATGCTGCGGGCCCCGGTGATCGGGACCCTGCCCCTGCACGACGCCATCCGGAAGTCGGTCAACGATCGCACGCCGATCGCGATGCTCGATCGCCCGGCCGAGGCGGTCGGCGCGCTGCGAGCCCTGGCCCGGACCGTGCTCGACGTCGACGTGCGGCGGTTGCGCCTCGCCGGCCGCGCCCAGGCCGCGGAGCGCACGCTGCCGATCTGGGTCGAGCGCGAGCTCCCGACCCGCTGATCAGGCGGCGACCGCGCCGGCACCCTCGATCATCGAGCGCAGGCGGTCGAGCGCGCGACCGTTGAGCTGACACACCCGCGAACTGCTGACGCGGAGGCAGCGCGCGACCTCGGCGCACGGCAGCCCCTGGCCGTGGAGCATCCACAGCACGGCCGCGTCGCGTGGGTCGAGCTGCGCCAGGCCGCGCCGCACCACGGCGCGGAGCTGGTTGCGCTCGGCGAGCGACGCCGGTGAGGGGTCGGACGATCCGGAGATCGTGCGCTCGAGGTCCGCGAGCGGATCGACCCGGACGGCGGCGAGCGGCCGCAGCTCGCGGTGGTAGCGGTCGACGCTCACGCCGAGCGCGGCCGCGACCACGGCGTCGTCAGGCGTGCCACCGCGCTCGGCCTGGAGCGCGCCGATCACCTCGTCGACCCGGCGCGCCAGCTGGCGCACTCGCCGCGGCAGGAGGTCCCCACGGCGAAGCTCGTCGAGGACCGCGCCGCGGATCCGACGGATCGCGAAGCCGAGGAACGGCTCGCCGCGCGCGGGCTCGTACCGGGCGGCGGCCTCGGTCAGGCCGACCAGCGCGGCGCCCTCGAGGTCGGCGCGGCTCATCCACGCTGGACAGCGGCGCGCGATCCGGCGCGCGATCCGGCGCGCCACGGCGGTGTGGGTCGAGATGAGTGCATCACGTTCGCGCCGCGAGGTCATGCCAGCCTGCAGTGCAAGCGTCAGACCACGCCGCGCGCGCCGCCTCCGCACCGCGCCGCGACCCGGGCGCTACCGGATCAGATGAGGAGCGAGAGCAGCGGCTCCAGCTCCGGATAGCCGTCGAGCCGATGGCGCGCGTCTGGATCCAGCAAGTACGCGCCGTCGTCGTCACGCGGCACCGCGGTGATCCCGGGATGCTCGCCCTCCAGCCCTTCGCGGACGCGTCGGCGGCGGTACACCGTGAGGCGCTCGCTGGCGATGTCGGCGATCTCGCGGTGGTGCTCCAGCGCGGCGGCGACCTCGCGCCGGAGCGTGGCCGGCTCGAAGGGCTTGGCGAGGAAGCGGAAGACCTCGCCCACGTTGATGCCGGCGATCGCGGTCTCGATCGTGCCCTTGCCGGTCAGCATCATGCGCACGGTCTCGGGCTGCAGGTCGCGGGCGCGCACCGCCAGCTCCACGCCTGTCATCTCCGGCATCTCGAAGTCCGAGAGCAGGACCGCCACCGCTTGCCGCGCCAGGATCTCGAGGGCCTCGTGGGGCGAGCTGGCCGCGAGCACCGTGTGGCCCTCCCGGCGCAGGGTTCGAACGACCGCGGCCAGCATGTCGGGGTCATCGTCGACGCAGAGGATGATGGGCGTGCTCATGGTCGATCTCGCACGGTCGGGCTATGGGGTGAGCCAGCGTCGCCAGCCCGCCGAGGCCAGGGACTGCTCGGCCTCGGTCAGGGCGACCTCGAGCGCGGACATGGTCGGGAAGCGTTGTTCGGGGCGCTTGGCCAGGCAACGCTGGACCGTCCGCACCACCTCCACCGGGAGCTGGGCGTGGGGGCTCTCGGGGCGAGGGATGGCTGCGCTCAGGTGGGCGATGCACAGCTCCCGCACGCTCGAGGCGCTGTAGGGCGGCTCTCCCGTGAGCATCTCGAACAGCACCGCCCCC
The DNA here is from genome assembly GCA_900696455.1 of uncultured delta proteobacterium. Taxonomy (GTDB): domain Bacteria; phylum Myxococcota_A; class Polyangia; order Haliangiales; family Haliangiaceae; genus UBA2376. Next base: position 12,942 of record CAADGB010000477.1, on the reverse strand, counting down.
AGGCCGTACTGATCGCTCTCGGGGACCGCGTCGAGCCCCCGGATGATCTCGGGCGCGATGTAGGACGGTGTGCCGTACACGCACTCCGCGGTCTCGCCCTCGTCCAGGCGATCAGGGTCGTCGATCGTCCGCGCCAGCCCGAAGTCGACCAGCTTCGCCACCTCGCCGGAGACCAGGATGTTGGAGGGCGAGACGTCGGCGTGGATGACGCCGACCTCGTGGGCGGCGACCAGCGCCGAGGCCAGCTCGCGGGCGAAGCGCACCGCGACCCGCGGCTCCAGCGCGTCGCCGCCGACGTAGTCGGCCAGGCTGCGACCGTCGAGGAGCTCCATCACCAGGTAGGGCCGGCCATCGGGGAGGTGGCCGAAGTCGAAGACGTCGACGATGTTGGGGTGCTTGATGCGCGCCGCCGCCCGGGCCTCGCGCAGGAAGCGCTCCGCGGCGTCGTCGGAGCGGCCGCCGTCCTGGTGGAGTACCTTGAGCGCGCAGCCGCGCCCCAGCGCGCGATGCCGGGCGCGGAACACCTGGCCCATGCCGCCGGCGCCGAGGCGCGCCTCGACCGCGTAGTGACCGATCGTCGCCCCCGGCTCGATCTTCGCCGGTCGGGAGACGGCCACGGGCCGCACGCGCGAACCACGGATGAAGACCTCGGCGCGCGGCGAGCGACCGGGGCGCATCGTGACGACGATCTCGGCGCTCGACGTCGGGCGGCGGACGACGCAGCGCCCGGTCGTCGGCCGCCGGGCTACCAGGTCGAGCTCGGCCAGGATCGCCAGGCGCGCGACCACCGCCGCGCCCAGGGCGCCGTCGAGGGCCGTCATCGCCAGGGTCCGCCCCTCGCGCTCGATCGACAGCTCGTAACGGTCCTCGGGCGGGCGCCGCGGCTCGAGCCACAGGGTGTCGGCGCCAGCGCCGATCGCCGCGTCGAGGAGCGCGTCGCAGACGACCACCGGTGATAGCGCGGGGTTCGATGTGGAGACGTCGACCACGGTCCCTCCTCGTCCATCATAGCTCGACCGGACGCGCGATTCGTGCAGCGCGAAGCGAGCTGGCACGGCGATGGCATTGACCCGGGGCATGCCCGCCCTGCCCTCGGTCGCCGCCACGTCCCTCGCCTCCGCCGCGGCGCCCGCGCGCCCCGCGGCGCCGCCCGGCGTCCCCTCGGAGGCTGCCGCGCCCGCCTCGCCCGGGGGGACGCCGATGCCCGCGGCCGTCCGCGTGCTCGTGGCCGACGACGAGGCGTCGATCTGCCGCGCCGTCGCCCGCGCGCTCGCCGGCCTCGGCTACGACGTCCGCACCGCGGACGACGGCACCCAGGCGATCGCCCTCGCGGAGCAGGTGCCGTTCGATCTGGCGTTCGTCGACCTCTCCATGCCCGTGGGCGGCCTGGAGGTGGTCGCGCGGCTCAAGGCGTTGTATGGGGAGGCGATCCACGCCGAGATCCTGAGCGGGTGCGACGATCCCGACGCGCGGATCGAGGCGTTCGACCGCGGGGCCGACGGCTTCCTGTGCAAGCCGATCTCACCCGACGAGCTGCGTCAGCGCGCCCGCGCCGCCGCTCGCGCCCAGCAGGCCTACATCGCCGCGCGCGAGGCCCGCGAGCACGCCGACCGGCTCCTGGCCTGGGGCACCGAGGCGGCCTCCCTGCTCGCCCATGACCTCAACAACGGCCTCACGGTCGCGCTCTCCAACATCACCTACCTGTCGCAGACCCTGCGGCTCGACGTCGACGAGGGCGAGGCCATGAGCGCGACCATGCGGGCGCTGCGCCGGATGGCGGGCCTGGTGGCGAACTTCGTCGACATCGCCAGGTTCGAGGAGGATGCGCTGCGGCCGCGACCCGTTCAGGTCCGGCTCCGCGACCTGCTCCTCGAGGTCCTGGGCGTACACACCCCGACGTTCACCCGTCAGATCCGGAACTCCGTCTCCTGCGATCCTGATCTCGTGGGTCGCTTCGACGAGGGGCTCATCGCCCGCGCCCTTCACAACCTGATCGGCAACGCGGCGCGCTACTGCAACGCCGGTGGGATGGTCCGGGTCGAAGCGCGCGAGATCACGTCGCCCTACGAGCCGGCTCGCATCGAGATCAGCGTGAGCAACACCGGGGGCCCGGTCCCGGCGGCCGTCGTCCCGCGGCTGTTCGGCAAGTACGCCCTGGGCAAGGACGGCCAGCGTGGGCTGGGCCTGTACTTCTGCCGCCTGGCCTGCGAGGCCCACGGCGGGCGCATCCGTTACGACGCCCAGCCCGAGGGAGCCCGGTTCACGCTCTCCCTGCCTGCGGGCCAGGTCACCCTGGTGGAGTGAGCACGCTCCTGGCCGCACCGGTTGTTCCAGGACCTCGTCCTCGGGCAAACTGGGGAGGTGGAGGGCCGGAGGAGCCGCGTGCTCGTGATCGAAGACGACCCCGCGGTCGCCCGAGCCGTGCAACGACTGCTGGCCGCCGGCGACCACGAGACCGAGCACGCCTCGTCGCCGGCCGAGGTCGTAGCGCTGCTCCGCCGCCGGTCGCCGGCGCCGACGTGGGACGCCATCGTGCTCGACGTGGACCTCGGCGACGAGAGCGGCCTCGACGTCCTCGCCACCCTGCGCGAAGCTGGCTGCCAGTCCGCGGTGGTGATGCTCACCGGTGACGCCACCGCGAAGACGGCCACCGCGGCCCTCCGCGGCGGAGCCTACCACTACCTGGTCAAGCCGCTGGATCCAAGCACCCTGCTCCCGGTGATCGCAGACGCGATCCGCCACACGGCGGCGCACGCCGACGTGCCCGAGGAGACGGGGGACGCGCTGAGCCTGCTGGTCGGCCCGAGCGACCTCATGGCCGACCTGCGCGGCCAGGTGGCCCGCATCGCGCGGTCTGGCGTGAGCGTGCTGGTGACGGGTGAGAGCGGGACGGGCAAGGAGGTCGTGGCGCGATCGATCCACCAGGCGTCGCCCCGGGCCCGCCGCGCCTTCGTCGCCATCAACTGCGGCGCGATCCCCGATGGCCTCATCGACAGCGAGCTGTTCGGCCACACCCGCGGCGCCTTCACGGGCGCCACCAGCGCGCGCCCGGGCGTGTTCGTGGAGGCCCACGAAGGCACCCTCTTCCTCGATGAGATCGGGGACATGCCGCTGCCGGTCCAGGCCCGACTCCTGCGCGCGCTGCAGGAGAAGGAGGTCCGACCGGTGGGCAGCGACACCGCCCGCGCCGTGGATGTCCGCATCATCACTGCGACCAACGTCGATCTCGCTCGCGCCGTCGACGAGGGGAGGTTCCGGGCCGACCTGTACTTCCGCCTGGATGTGGTGAACCTCCGCGTGCCCCCCCTCCGCGAGCGTCCCGAGGACCTGCCCGGGCTCATCGCCACGCTCCTGCAGCGCCATGCCGCCGATGCCCTGCCGTCCATCGACGACGAGGCGCTCGACGCGCTCATGGCCTCCCGCTGGCCCGGCAACGTCCGCGAGCTCGAGAACGCGCTCCAGCACGCCCTGGCGATGACCCACGGGCGGATCGACCTCGCCGCGCTCCCCGAGGCGGTGAGGCCCGCACACCGCCCGGCGCGACCGAACCGGGAGACCCTCCCCCACGTCGTGCAGCCCGCCTTCGAGCCCGGCGTCTCGCTGGCAGAGGCCAAGCGCCGAGCTGCCCTGGAGTTCGAGCGCGGCTACCTGGTGAGCCTCCTCGAGCGGGCGAACGGGAGCATCTCGGCGGCGGCGAGGCTGGCGTCGATCGACCGCACGAACTTCCGTCGGCTCCTGCAGCGCCACGCCATCGACTCGCGCTCGTACCGGTCGTGACCGCGGCGCGACCCGGGTACGGACAGACCCGGGGGGCTCCTCGTACCTCGCGCGCAAGCTCGCTCACATCCGCCGCGCCGGTCGTCGACGGGGCATCGGCCCCGGCGCTGGTCAGCCCGGCCTGACAGCCGCGGGCGGCGGTCCGATCGTTCAGCGCGCCACGGGCACGCGCGCGGGCGCCACCGGCGCGGGCGCGGCCGGCGGCGGCACCAGGCGACCGATGGGCACGGTCTCGAGGTTGAGGCCGCCCGGGTACCAGTAGCTGGTGTCGTCGCCGTAGCCGTAGACCGAGATGCCGAACGGCTGGGAGCCGGTGATCGAGTGGTTGCCGTCGTTGCCGGGGCCGGGGCCCAGCGGCGTGACGCGGGCCAGGGCGAAGCCGCTGGCGCCGATGGGGGTGCAGTTGGTGATCGCCACGCCGTCGAGCATGACGGTGGCGCCCACCGGCGCGGTGATGTCGACGTAGTTGGTCAGGTAGTTGGTGGGGGCGTGGAACAGGTAGGCGGAGCGGTACTGCTCGACCGGCACCGCGAGCGACATCGCCGGGTCGCCGGTGCCGCCGGCGACCGAGCTGCCCTCCATGGGCTGGGCCACCAGCACCTTGTGGGTGGCGGTGATGAGGTAGCTGGCCGCCTGGCGCGGGATCTCGGCGAAGTCGCCGGGGTTGGCGATCGTGGTCGGGGCGCCGGCCTGCGGCGGATCGTAGGTGAGCGTGGTGCCGGGCTGGGTGGCGATGATGCGGACCATCTGCTCCTTGCCGTTGGGGATGGTGGTCACTGCCGGGGCGTTGATGATGTAGCGGTTGGACAGGGCGTCGACCGGGAACATCGACTCCTCGAGGTGATCGCAGTAGCCGAAGCCGTCGGGGACGTTGGCGCAGTAGTGGCCGCCGATCACCTGGACCGGGCGATCCGCGGTCACGTACGAGCCGGTCAGGTCGCCGGCGGCGGTGCCGAGCTCGAGCACGTCACCCTGGTTGAGCGTGACCGACTGCGGGGTGCCGGCGACGAAGGCCGGCGCGCCGCCCTCGGCGGTGGTGCTGGCCCGGGTCGTGATCGTGACCGTCGTGTTGTCCTGGTAGGCGGTGACCGCCAGCAGGCTGGGCGAGACGTTCGCGGTCTGCTGCCAGGTCGCGACGTAGTACTCGTCGCGCCAGGCGTTGGTCGGGAACAGGAGCGAGGCGTCGTTGGTGTAGGAGTTCTCGGGCGCGCCCGGCTTGACGTAGTCGAGCGGGTTGAACTGGTAGACCGTGAGCGGCACCGTCGAGCGCAGGTGGTACGCGCCGCCGTTGGCGCGGGCCGAGTTGGGGTGGGCCGACGAGCAGTTGGACCAGCTCTGGCCCAGGCACAGCTTGAGCGCGCCCACCCACGGCAGGCGGCGGAGGGCGACGCTGTTGGCGCCGACCGTGAAGACGTCGGGGGCGGTCAGCGCGCCGCCGTCGATCGTGACCTGGGCCGGCGCGTTCGTGGTGTTGGAGACCGCGACCGCGAAGTCGTAGACCTGGGACACCATGTTGCCGGTCACCGTCGGCCAGTAGTCGCAGCCGACGTAGCTCTCGCCGAGCGCGCCGGGCGAGCACGCGCCCTCGCAGACCCCGGCCGGGCCGCAGCTCATGCCCTGGACCGGATCGCAGTAGACCTCGACGAAGCCCGAGCCGTCGGGGCGGCAGGCGGTCGACACGTCGCCGTTGCAGGTGCCGGTGTTGGGCTGGCAGACCACGCAGCCGAGGGTCGGATCGCAGGCCTGGGCGCAGGTCTCGGCGTCGGCGAAGGAGCCGCCCTGGCAGGTCTGCAGCACGTTGCCGGTGCAGCGCTGCTGGCCGGGGCTGCAGGTGTTGGTGGCGGCGTCGTCATCGTCGTCGTCGCCGCCTCCGGTCGACGGTCCGCAGGCGGTGATGGCGAACGCGCAGGCGAGCGCGCAGACGGACACGCAGGACGACAGGAACGACGCTGGTCTCATGGAGGCCCCCTGCCCCGGATCCAACCACCGTTCGCGGGTCATGGAAAGGTCCACGGCGCCGCAGGCTTGGTGTGTGCGCCGACGCACAGCCTCCCCCCCGTCGGCCGCGGCGACGGCGGCCGCCGCGTATGCTCGGCCGGTGCTCCGTCCCCGCTCGCGCCTCGCCGCCGGTCTCGCCGCCGGTCTCGCCGCCGGTCTCGCCGCCGGCCTGGCCCTCGCCGCCGCCGGCACCGGCCCGGCCGCCGCCGCGCCTCGCACCGGCACCCCCGACGGCGACGGCTGGAAGGTCGGCGTCTTCGGCCAGCGCCGGGTCCAGGCCCCGGCGCACGGTGGCTTCTCCCGCGTCATCTACATGAACGACTGCCGCCCCGGCGGCTGCATCGTCGTCCCCGGCACCGACGACTCGCGCACCAACCGCTCGAGCATCCCCCAGCAGACGTCGCAGCTCGACGCGTGGCCGCACGGCGACGCCGCCTGGGCCGCGCTGGTGCGCTGCGTGCGCGAGACCTACGCCCCGTTCGACGTCCAGATCGTCACCGAAGATCCGGGGCAGGCCAGCCACTTCGAGGTCTTCGTCGGCGGCGACCCCGAGGACATCCAGCTCGAGGGGGCGCTGGGCGTGGCGCCGTTCGTGCCGTGCGGCGGCATCATCGACAACGTCCCTACCTTCGTCTTCGCCAACCTCACCGACCAGACCGACGTGCTGTGCTGGGCGGTGGCGCAGGAGACCGCCCACGCCTTCGGCCTCGATCACGTGCTCCTGCGCGACGACCCCATGACCTACCTGGTGCCGCCCTACCGCAAGCGCTTCCAGAACCAGGCCGGGGCCTGCGGCGAGGAGCTGGCGGCGCCGCGCGAGTGCTGGTGCGGTGGCGACACCCAGAACAGCTACACGTTCCTCACCGCCACCTTCGGCGCCAGCGAGCTGCCCGCGCCCGGGGTGACGATCACGACGCCCCACGCCGGGGCCTGGGTGCGCGGCGGCTTCCCGGTGCAGGTCGCCCTCGACACGCTGCTCGAGATGCAGGAGGTGGCGCTCGCCGTCGACGGCACCACCGTCACCGCGCTGACCGCGCCGCCGTTCGCCTTCAACGGGCCGGCCGACCTGGCGCCCGGGCCGCACGCCGTCCGGGTGCGCGCGATCGACCAGCGCGGCCTCGAGGGCGAGGCCTCGGTCGCCGTCCTCGCCCTCGCCGCGTGCGGCGCCGACGGCGCCTGCGCCGCCGGCCACCACTGCCTGGGCGGCGCCTGCGTGCCGGGCGCGTCGGCGCCCGGCGGCCTCGGCGCGACCTGCGCCACCGGCGCCGACTGCGGCTCGGGCCAGTGCACGGCCACCGTCGACGACGGCGCGGCCTGCACGCTGCCGTGCGACGACGGGCGCCGCTGCCCCGGCGGCTACGCCTGCATCGGCGACGGCGCCGGGCTGTGCTGGCCGGGCGGCGACAGCGGCGGCTGCGGCGCCGCCCGCGGCGGGCGCGGCCTCGGCGACCTGACGCTGGCCCTCGGCCTCGGCCTCGGCCTCGGCGCGCCCGGCCTGCGGCGGCCGCGGCGGCGCGCCGCCCGCGCCTGATCAAACCCGGGGCCTCCCGTTGACCGTCTCCGGGAGCGGGTGGACTAATCGCGCGGCAAGGGAGTGTCCATGGCCAGCGATCCGCCGCCCGCGTCCAAGCCGTCGTCCGTCACGCCGTTCATCCCCGCCAGCCAGAGCCTGGTCGAGCTGACGATCGGCGTCGTCGTCCTCGGCTCGATCCTGTCGGCCGTGCTCGCCGGCGCCAACGCCTACCTGGGCATGTTCGCGGGCATGACGGTCTCGGCCTCGATCCCGGCCGCGGTCATCTCGATGGGCATCCTGCGCTTCGTGCGCGGCAGCAACATCCTGCAGAACAACCTGGTGCAGACCTCGGCGGCGTCGGGCGAGGGCCTGGCCGCCGGCGTCATCTTCACCCTGCCCGCGCTGCTCATCCTCGGCACCTGGTCGCGGTTCTCCTACGTCGAGACCACGCTCATCGCCGGCTTCGGCGGCATCCTCGGCGTGCTGTTCACGATCCCGCTGCGCCGCGCCCTCATCATCGACCAGCCGCTGCAGTTCCCCGAGGGCGTGGCCACCGCCGAGGTGCTCAAGGTCGGCGCCACCCACGGCGGCGGCGTCGGCATCATCGCCCTGGCCGCCGTGGTCGGCGCCATCGGCAAGATCGGCGCCACCGGCCTCAAGCTCTACGGCGAGACCGCGGCCTGGGCCACCTACGTCACCGGCAAGACCCCGCTCTACGTCGGCTCCAACCTGTCGCCGGCGCTGATCGGCGTCGGCTACATCGTCGGCCTCAACGTCGCGCTGGTGATCTTCGCCGGCGCCGCCGTCAACCGCTGGATCGCCATCCCGCTGTTCGCCGAGCTCGGCGACGCCACCGCGATCATCGTCGACCGCGCCAGCGGCCAGACCCTGGCCGACCTCCTCGCCGACCGGGACCTGACCGCGCTGGTCGCCGCCGACGAGATCCACTACGGCGCCACCCGCTACCTCGGCGTCGGCTGCATGCTGGTGGGCGGCTTCTACGCCCTCATCCGCCTGCGCCGCTCGCTCCTGTCCGGCATCAAGGCCGGCCTCGACGCCTACCAGAAGACCCGCGTCGGCGGCGGCCACACGATGCTCCGCACCGAGCGCGACATGCCGATGAACATCATCCTGGTGCTCATCGGCCTGTCGGTGATCCCGCTGTTCTTCATCTTCCACCACTTCGTCGGCTCGTGGGGCATCTCGGCGGTGATGGCGGTGGTGATGCTGGTGGCCGGCTTCCTGTTCGCCGCGGTCGCGTCGTACATGGCCGGCCTGGTCGGCTCCTCGAACAACCCGGTGTCGGGCATCACGATCGCGACGATCCTGACCTCGGCGCTCCTGCTCCTGGCCATGGGCGTGGGCCCCGAGGCCGGCCCGGTGGCCGCCATCCTCATCGGCGGCGTGGTCTGCTGCGCCGCCTCGATCGGGGCCGACAACGTCCAGGACCTCAAGGCCGGCCAGCTCGTCGGCTCGACGCCGTGGAAGCAGCAGGTCATGCAGATCGTCGGCGTGGTGGTGGCGGCGCTCCTGATGGCGCCGCTGCTCAACCTCCTGCACGAGGCCTTCACGATCGGCAGCAAGGCGCTGTCGGCGCCCCAGGCCAACCTCATGGGCTCGGTGGCGCAGGGCGTCTTCCAGGGCGGCCTGCCCAAGCTCTTCATCGGCATCGGCGCGGTGATCGCGCTGGTCGTGATCGCCCTCGACCTGGTGGCCGAGAAGGCCGGCTGGTCGTTCCGGACCCCGGTCATGGCGTTCGCGGTCGGCGTCTACCTGCCGTTCGACCTGTCGACGCCGATCCTGTTCGGCGGCCTGATCGCGTGGGCCATCGATCGGGCGCTGCGGGCCGAGGGCGCGGCCGGCGGCGAGCGCCGGGCCACGGTCGAGCGTCAGGGCCTCCTGTTCTCCGCCGGCCTCATCACCGGCGAGGCCCTCATGGGCCTCGTGGTCGCCATCCCCAGCGCGATCTCGGGCGACGCCAAGGTCATCGCGATCGCCGGCGGCGCGTACCACGATCTGATGTGGCCGGGCATGATCCTGGTGGCGATCGCCATGACCATGACCTACCGGGCCGCGCTGGCGAAGCGGCCCTGATCGGCCCAGGTCGTTCCGCGGGCCGGCACGCAACAACCGGCGCGGCCGTCCGATAGGGCTCCCCTGAACAAGGAGCCCACCATGCGCCATCGTGCCGCGCCCCGCCCTTCCCCGACGGTCCCTGCCGCGCCCGGCCCGTCCGGTACCGTTTCTCCCGTCTTGGCCGACCTCAGGGTTTTCGCTAGGGTCGGGGATCTCATGCCTCGCCGGTCGCTCGCGATCCCGCTCGCCCTCCTCTGCGCGCTCGCCGCCTGCGCCGGCACCGCCGGCCGGGTCGCCGAGCCCCGCGTCGCCGACGACGTCCGCGCCGCCCGCGCGGCGCTGGGCCCGGTCGACGACGTGCTGGCGCCGGCCGACGATCCGCGGCCGCGCCTGCGCGCGCTGCGTGACCTCGCCGACCGGCTCGGCAACGGCGCCGAGGCCGGCGACGCCGCGGCGGCGGCGCTGACGCTGTCGCGGCAGCGGCTGGTGCTCGCCCAGGACGGCGGCGGCGACGTCGCCGCGGCCCGGCGCGAGGTCGAGGCCGATCGCGACGCGGCGCTGGCGGTGCTGGAGCGACACACGATCGACTGGCGCGTCCCCGAGGTCACCCGCGACCTCGCGACCGACGATCCCCGGACCGCGGTGTGGTTCCGGATCCTCGCCCGCGGCGGCTGGCTCCCCGACGACGTGCTGACGAGCGCGCAGGCCGCCGCGCGCACGCCGCAGGAGCGGGCGCTGGTCGCCCGCGCCGCCCCGGTGGTCCCGCGGCTCGAGCGCGAGGTCCTGGTGGAGCTGGGGCCGCCGTTCGTCGACCTGCTGGAGCGACGGCTCTACGGCGAGGTCACGGCGGGCGACCTGGCCGCGGTCAGGGCCACCGCGCGGGCGCTCCTCGCCGTCGATCCGCTGCACGCGCCGGCGCGCCTCGTGCTCGCCCTCGACGCCGAGGCCGCGGCCGGCGGCGGCGCGGTCGATCCCGACCTGCTGCGCGCGGTCCTCGGCGTCACCGCCGAGGGGCCGTGGATGGACGGCGCCCGCGCGGTCGCGATCGTCGCCCACGCCGAGGAGGGGGCGCCCGCCGCCGCCGCGCTGCGGCTCGCGGTGAGCTGGGTGCTGGGTCGCGCCGGGCTCCCGGGCGAGGCCAGCGCGCGCCTCGCGGCGCCGGCGCCGGCCGCGCTGGAGGAGCTGGCCGCCGACCTGCGCGGGCTCGTGGCCCTGCACGGCGGCGCGCTCGCGACCTACCGGACCTGGCGCGCCCGCCGCGGCGGGCTCGGCTCGCCGTGGGTCGCCGCCCACGAGCTCGCGTACCTGGAGCGACCGGAGACGCCGAGCCTGCAGGCGCTCGCCGCGGAGGCCGCCGCCCGGGTCGTCGAGCGAGGCTGGCCCGTGCTCGCGCAGGTCCGCGGCGCCGACGTCGCGGGGACGGTCGCCGCCGATGACCGCGCGCCGGCGCGGGTGCGGCGCCGCGCGCTGGAGCGCACCAGCGACCCGAACCAGCGGGCCCTGCTCGCGCACTGCGTGGACGCCGCGCTGCCCGCGGTCGGCTGCGCCCGCCTGCGGGCGGCGTACGCCGCGCTCGCGTACGACGAGGACGAGGACGAGGACGAGGACGGGGACGGGGACGAGGACGGAGACGGGGACGAACGCGAGGGCACCTCCCGGATCGACGCGATCGTCCGCCTCGGCCGGGTGCCGGGCGTGACGACCACGTGGCTGGGCGCGCTGCGCTGGTCCCCGGGCCACGAGCTGCGGGCGCTCGCCCCGCAGATCCTCGCGCTCGAGGGGACCGCCCCCGCGCTCGGCGAGCTGTGGGCGACGATCGCCCTGCGGGCCGCGCTCGCCCAGGGCGACGCGGCGACCGCGGAGCGCCTGCGCGTCGATCATGGCGGCCTGCTCGCGCCGCTGGGCCAGCTCGGCGCTCGCCTCGCCATCGAGGACGTGCGCGCCGGCCTCGATCCCGACGCCGCCTCCTTCGCCTTCGGCCAGCTCGCCGGCGCCACCTGGCCCCCGTCCCAGGCGCCGCGCGACGCCGTCGACGCCAGGTCCGGGTCCAGGTCCGAGTCCGAGTCCGAGCCCGGATCCGATCCCGAGTCCGGATCCGACGCCGACGACGACTTCGGCCCCGACCCCGACCCCGAATCCGCGCTGGACGACGTCGACGACGGCGCCGCCGCCCGCCTCGCCAGCGCGATCTCCGCCGTCGTCTACGGCTACCGCGCCGACGGCCGCGCGCTCGCCGCCCACCTCGACGCGCTGCGCGCGCTGCGCGCCGGCCTCACCGGCGACGAGGCGATCGCGATCGACGTCGTGCTCGCCCTCGGTCACGCCGCCCGCGGCCGGTCGGGCGCCGCGCCCGCGCTCCCCGCCAACCTGCCCGAGCGCGCGTTGGTCACCGCGCACCACGACCGTCACGACCTCGCCCGGCTGCGCCCGGCGGTGACGGCCTTCATCGCCCGCCGCGTCGCGGGCCCGTGGGTGCGCCTGGCCTACGAGCTGGCGCAGCCGGCGCGCCCGGACGCCCACCGCGAGGCGCTCGTGCCCGCCGCCAGCCGCGCGGCGATCGGGGCGGCGCACGCGGCGGGGCTGGCGCCGTGGGCGCTGGGGACCGCGCATCCCGAGCACGGGCTCCTGCAGGCGAGGGAGGCCGCCCTCCTCGCGGCCGCGCCGGCCGAGGTGCGCGCGCGCGCCGGCTCGGCGCTCGCCCTGCTCCGCACGTTCGACGCGCCGGATCGCGCCCGCCGGGCGTGGCTTGCGCTCCTGGCGGGCGACGTCGCCGAGGCCCGGCAGGCGGCCGAGGCCCCCGCCCCCGCCGCCCGCGTCCGCGACGACGAGCCGCTCGCGGTGAGCCACCCGGTCCGCCGGCTCCTGGCCGACCGCGCGCGCCTGCCCGACGAGCTGGTGCGGGAGCTCTGGCGCCTCTGGCGCGACCGCGACCGGGACGTCGGCGAGGTGACCGACGCGCTGCTCGCCCACCCCGGCGCGGGCCCCGGCAGCGCGGCGCTGGCGTGCCGGCTGCGCGTCGATGCCGATCAGGTCGCCGCGGCCATCGCCGCCTGTCAGGCGGCCTGGCGCGGCGGGATCCACGACGAGGACGTGGCCATCGCGCTGACCTGGCTGGTCGTCAACCACCCCGGCGAGGCCGCGGTCCACGGCGTCGACGCCGGCGCCGTCATCGACGAGGTCGCCACCACCTTCGCCCCGGCGCACCACGGCGACCTGTGGAACAACCTCACGGTCTGGTTCGAGCAGCGCGGCGAGGTCGCGCGCGCGACCGAGATGGCCGCGCGCGCGGATCGCGGCGGATACGACCGGCGGCAGCAGGACGTGTACTACCGGGACCTGGGCGGGCCGCGCGCCCTCCCCCTGCGCGCGGTGGTCGCCGCCCGCCGCGACCACGACCCGGGCGCGATCCTCGAGCAGGCGCGGCTGGCGCTGGCCGCCGGCGATCTCGACGCCGCCCGCTGGTACGTCGCCGCCGCCGGCGCGTACCGGCGCCCCGCCCCCGCCGGCGCCGGCGATGGGCGCGTCGGCGACGCCGCCGACCCGGACGCCACCGCGCGCCGCGCCGACGCCGAGGCCAT
>CAADGB010000476.1 GCA_900696455.1 uncultured delta proteobacterium | reverse complement strand
CCGCGGCGTCGGCCCGCGGCGTGCGGTAGACTCGGCGCATGTGGCGCCGCCCACCCGGCCGGATCCTGGCGACGAAGTGGGGCATGAACCCCAACTCGTCGAGCCTGGGCGTCGACGTCACGTTCCTCCTGTTCGGCGCCGCCGCCGTCGCCTTCGCCACGCCGGTGCTGGGCGCGCTGCTCCGCCTGCGCCGGCCGGCGATCGAGCCCGGCGGCGGCGCGATCGAGGTGCCGCCCCCGGTCGACGCGGCGGCCGCCGCGCGCTCGACCGCGGCGCCGGCCGCGGACGACTGATGGAGCGGGCGGCGCGGCTCGAGGCGTTCGGTGCCATCGTCCAGCTCGCCCGGCCGCGGGCGCTGGTGTTCGTCGACCGGGCGCGGGCGCGCGCGCTCGGCCTCGCCGCCGCCGCCGGCGAGTGGCGCGATCCGGCCGCCGACGGCGCGCTCGGCGCCGCGCCGCTGTCGGCGCCGCTCGAGGCCCACCTCCAGCTCACCAACCACTGCGCCGCCGGCTGCACCGGCTGCTACACCGGCGCCAGCCCCGCCGCCGGCCCCGCCACCGGCGAGCTCGGCCTCGACGGCTGGAAGGCGGCGCTCGACGAGCTGGCGCGGCGCGGCGTCTTCCACGTCGCGCTCGGCGGCGGCGAGAGCGCGACCCTGCCGTGGCTGGGCGACCTCGCCCGCCACGCCCGCGCCCGCGGCCTGGTGCCCAACCTGACCACCAGCGGCCTCGCCGGCCTCGACCGGCTCCTGCCCATCGCCGACCTGTTCGGCCAGATCAACGTCTCGCTCGACGGCCTGGGCGCGACCTACGCCGCGGTCCGCGGCTTCGACGGCTTCGCCCGCGCCGACGCCGCGCTGCGCGCCCTGCGCTCGATCAAGCGCGAGATCGGCATCAACGTCGTCGTCACCCGGGCCAACTTCGACGAGCTGCCGGCGATCTTCGCCCACGCCCGCCGCCGCCGCCTGTCCGAGGTCGAGCTCCTGCGCTTCAAGCCGTCGGGGCGGGGCGCCGCCGCCTACGCCGGCCTGCGCTGCACCGACGCCCAGCACCGCGCCTTCCTGCCCCACGTCCTGGCCGCCGCCCGCCGCCAGCGGGTGCGGGTCAAGGTCGACTGCTCGTACACGCCCATGCTCGCCCACCACGACCCGGGGCGCGCCCTGCTCGCCCAGCTCGCGGTCTACGGCTGCACCGGCGGCGACTTCCTGGTCGGCGCCAAGCCGTCGGGCGCGCTGACCGCGTGCAGCTTCGCCGCGCCGCCGCCGCCGCGCGCCGGCCACCGACCCCAGGTCCGCGAGCTGGGCGCCTACTGGCAGGCCGCCGACGCCTTCGGCGTCTTCCGCGCCTGGCGCGACGCCGCCGAGCCCTGCCGCTCGTGCGCGTACCACGACCTGTGTCGGGGTGGTTGCCGGGTGGTGTCGGCCCACGCCGGCGACGCCAGCTCACCCGACCCCGAGTGCCCGCGGGTGGTCGATCACCGCGAGCGCCAGCCGCGCGTCACCGACGCCGCCGCGGGGCCGCCGCGCACGCGCCGGCTGCCGGTGGTATAGAGGGGGCAATGAAGACGGTCATGATCATCAGCGACGCGACCGGCGAGACCGCCGAGCGCATGGTGCGCGCCGCGACGCTGCAGTTCAGCGACACCCCGGTCAACGTGCGCACGTACTCGCGGGTCCGGCTCGAGACCGAGTGCGAGCAGTTGATCGAGAAGGCGGCCGAGCTCAAGGCCCTGGTGGTGTTCACGGTGGTCAACGCCGAGGAGCGCGACCTCATCGCCAAGCTGGTCGAGCGCTACAACGTCGAGTCGGTCGACCTCATCGGCGCGCTCATCGGCAAGCTGGCCGGCTTCCTGGGCGCCGCCCCCGCCGGCGTCCCCGGCCTCCTCCACAGCATCACCGACGACTACTTCCGCCGCATCGAGGCGGTCGAGTTCGCGGTCAAGAACGACGACGGCGCCGAGCCCCGCAACCTGCCCAAGGCCGATCTCGTCCTGGTCGGCATCTCGCGCACCTCCAAGACCCCGCTGTCGACCTACCTCGCCCAGCGCGGCCTCAAGGTCTCCAACGTGCCCCTGGTCCTCGGCATCGACCCGCCCGAGGAGCTGGCCCAGGTCGACGATCGCAAGGTCTTCGGGCTCATCATCAACCCCGACACCCTCATGCGCATCCGCCAGGCCCGCCTCAAGCACCTCGGCATGTCGAGCGAGTCCGAGTACGGCAAGCGCCAGCACATCGACGCCGAGATCAACTACGCCCGCGAGGTCTTCCGCAAGCACCCCAACTGGCCGGTCATCGACGTCACCAACCGCGCCATCGAGGAGACCGCCGCCGACATCCTGCGCATCTACCAGGAGCGCCTGCACGGCTGAGGGCGGCGTCGGCACTGGCGAGCGCTGGTGGGCGCGTTGGCGATCACTCGACGTCGAGTCCGACCCGAAAGCTCGAGTGTATCCTCGACGCCGTCGAGGCCACGTCGGTCCTGATCGGCGGCTGCGGATCGAGCCCGCTCCAAGGCTCATTGCACCTCGGGAAGGTCACGGATCGCAACACGGCACAGATCCCTTCCCCAGATGATGCTGGCGGCGAGATCGTAGGCGTTCGGCTGGCTCTGATCGATGTTCGTCCCGTAGCGCTCGTTCGCAAACGCAAGGAGGCCGGTGTGCGCCTCTCCTGTCACGGACGGACGTGACGCCGTGATGCCTGCCTCGATCGAGCCACGCATGGGACGCCAGCTCGCAAGTGCCAGGCGGCACGAGATCGCCTGCCCGGACGCGAACAGGTCTCCGAGCGTCCCAGTTCGATCGCGGTACATCGCGCGAGCCTCTGCTGACAACTCGGGGACTGTCGCACGCGTGGCTCGGAGGTTGTTCGCATCGAAGTGGATCGTCAGCACTCCCGGAGGCGGTGCCCCCGTAACGTTGCGCTCGACCCGACTACCCAACCCCTCGGTCTGCTGGAGGAGGCGATTCCACTGCGCCGACGTCGCCCTCCATTGAGCCTCATACGCAGGATCCGCAGCCTCGTGGTAAGCGCGCGCAAGTGCTTGCGCCTGACTCAGTCCATCGGGCGCTGAGTAGAAGGCCGCCCGCCGCGGCTCGAACGCTGCGCGCCCCCTCCGCGAGGCAGCAGCCACGGCACGCTGCTGTACGCTGAGGAAACGCGCCGCGGCACGTGTCCTATCTTGCGTGAGCGTGTCCCGGGCATCGGTCACGGCCTCCTCGAGAGCATTCCCCACGAAGTCCTTGATGAACTCGTTCAGGGCGGTTGCAGCGTCACTCGCGACCGAGGCGAGATGTCGCGTCAGGAGGGTACCGACGAGCGAGCCGATCTGGCCCGTGGCCAACCCAAGCGCCGCGGATGCCGCCGTCGCAAGCAGCGATGAGTCGCTCGAAGTCTCGGCGTTCGTGATCGCGTTGCCGAACTCGGCGATCGCATCCCCACGCCGGTGAGTGACCCCGCCAGTCGTGTTGAAGTACTGATCGCAGGCGAGATCGAGCGCGCGGTCGATCTGAGCTCGATCGCCTGCGCCAGCGCCCGGCCCTTCTCCTGGTGTGGCGGCTGGCCCTTCTCCTGGTGTGGCGGCTGGCCCTTCTCCCGGTGTGGATGCCGGCCGGTGGCCGCGAGTGGTCGTTGCAGGCCCGTCCTGACGTTGCACCGCCGGGCCGCCGGCGGCGCCGCGGTGGGCCATGCCGTCGAGCAGCGGGTGCGCGCTCTCGCCGCGGACCACGGCGTCGGCCACCGCGTCGGCGTGGCGCTCGTACTCGTCCCCGGCCCGCCCCACGCCGTCCGAGAGCCGGACACCGCCCCGCTGCTGGACGACGTGGGCGGCCTCGTGGGCGGCCAGGTGCAGGTCGGGCGTGTCGGCGAAGGCGACCGCGTCGCCGGCGGCGTAGGCGCGCGCGCCCATGGCCGCCGAGGCCTCGGCGGCGGCGCCGCCGACGTGGGCGCGCACGCCCGAGACGTCGTGGTGGCCGAAGGCGCGCTGG
>CAADGB010000475.1 GCA_900696455.1 uncultured delta proteobacterium | reverse complement strand
CGCGCCGCCCGCGCCGCCCGCGCGCCGACGCCGCGGCGGGCCCCGCTGCGCGAGCTGCCGACCTCGGCCGAGCTGGGCGCGACGGCGCCGCCGGACGGGCGCGAGCCGACGGCGGTCGCGACCGGCGCTCCGACCGCCGCCGCCGCCGACGACGACGAGGTCGGCGGCGATCCCGCGCTCGCGCTCTACCGCCGCGCCACCAGCGCGCTCCGGGCGCGCGAGCACGCCGCCGCCATCGCGCTGTTCCGCGAGCTGGTCCGCCGCTTCCCCGCCCACGACTACGCCGACAACGCCCAGTACTGGCTGGGCGAGGCGTTCTACGATCAGAAGGACTACGCCCGCGCCATCACCGAGTTCCGCGCCACCGTCACCCGCTACCCGCGCGGCAACAAGGCCCCCGACGCCCTGCTCAAGATCGGCTTCGCGTACCAGGCGCTGGGGCAGGCCGACCAGGCCCGGGCCGCGCTCGAGCAGGTGGTGTCGCTCTACCCCGGATCGTCGCCGGCCGCGATCGCGGCGGCGCGGCTGGAGAGGCTGCCATGAGCATGATCGGTCGTCGCTCGCTGTCCCTGCCCCTGGCCGTGCCGCTGGCCGGGGCCCTCGTCGCCGGCGCGGCCGCGACCGCCCACGCCCAGCCCGAGGTCACCGACTACGATCCCGGCCAGCCGCTGGGGCGGCGGGCGCCCGCGCCGGCGCCGGCGCCGGCGCCGACCATCATCACGATCGGCCCCGACGGCAAGCCGGTGGCGCCGACCTCGTCGGGCCCGGGCGGCGTCGTCCACTACGACGACATGCAGCTCCCCGGCGCGGACGACGACACGATCGTCCTCCACGGCGGCCCCACGCCCGAGCTCCACGTCGTGCGCCGCGGCG
Organism: uncultured delta proteobacterium; assembly: GCA_900696455.1. Lineage (GTDB taxonomy): Bacteria > Myxococcota_A > Polyangia > Haliangiales > Haliangiaceae > UBA2376. The sequence goes on along the minus strand of CAADGB010000475.1, from coordinate 7,869 downwards.
ACACGTTGTGGGACATCTGCTGGTACTACTTCAACGATCCGTGGCAGTGGCCCAAGGTCTGGTCGTACAACACCCAGATCACCAACCCCCACCTCATCTACCCCGGTGACCTGGTGCGGCTCCTGCCCCGGGGCTTCCTCGCCCCGGTGGCCCGGCTGAACGAGCCGGGCCTCGAGCCGGAGACCGACGGCGGCGCGACCGCGGTGGTCGACACCCCGGCGCCGGTCCGCCGCAGCGAGGCCACGGTCCGGCAGGTCGCCTTCATCGACAAGCAGCACCTCGACTCGAGCCTGTTCATCGTCGGCTCGGTCGAGGACACGGAGCTCCTGGCCACCGGCGACGAGGTCTACGTCAGCTACCCCGACAAGCAGGTGCCCAAGGTCGGCGAGCGCTTCTCGATCTACGCTCCCGACCGCCGCGTCGATCACCCCGCGGGCGGCAAGACCGTCGGCAGCTACGTGCGCGTGCTGGGCGACCTCCAGATCGTGAGCGTGAAGGAGGGCAAGCGGGCGCGCGCCCGGATCACCGGCGCCACCAGCGAGATCGAGCGGGGATCGCGGGTCGGGCCGCTCCAGCGCCAGTTCCGCTCGGTGCCACCCACCCGCAACGAGGTGGATCTGCAGGCGACGATCATCGCCATGCTCACCGCCGACCAGCTCATCGGCCACGGCGAGGTGGTGTTCCTGGACGTGGGCAAGAAGAGCGGGGTCAAGGCGGGCAACCGGCTGTACGTGGTCCGCCGCGGCGACGCGTTCGCGGCGCGCACCACTCCCGAGAAGATGGTCGGGCAGGACGACCGCGACTTCCCGGCCCGCGCCCTGGGCGAGGTCATGATCGTGGACGTGGGGGAGACGGTGTCGGTGGGCCTGGTCACCCTGGCGGTGGAGGAGATGGGCGTGGGCGACCTGGTGATGATGCGCAAGCAGTGCCCCGGCCGCCCGGTCACGCAACCGTGCGAGATCACGGGGTCCGGGCCGACGCCCCTTGACTCGGGCCGCCGCGGTCGCTAAAGGCTACCCCCTCGTGACCAGCGGCTGGACACAGCGCATCGCGCCGGGTGAGGACGGTTATCCGCGTCGTCTGGGCGACGTCCGCGGCGTCCAGCCGACGCTGCACGTCGCCGGAACGCTTCGCGAATCGAGCCCGACCGTCGCCATCGTCGGGTCGCGCGCCGCCGCCAGCGACGCCATGGCCATGGCCGGGCGCCTGGCCCGTCACGTCGCTGCCCGGGGCGGGGGCGTGGTCTCGGGCGGCGCGCTCGGGATCGACACCGCCGCCCACCAGGGCGCCCTGGCCGGTGGCGGACCGACCACGGTGGTGCTGGGCACCGGCCTCGACGTCCTCTATCCGGAGCGCAACGCTCCGCTGTTCGCGGCCGTGGTCGCCGCCGGGGGCGCGCTGGTCTCGATGTTCCCGCCCGGCAGCGGCCCGCGCGCGGGTCACTTCGTCCGTCGCAACGCCCTGGTCGCGGCTCTGGCCGACGCGGTCGTGGTCGTGGCGGCGACCGGCACCTCGGGCTCGCTCCACACCGCCGGCCACGCCCGGCGCTTCGGCCGCGCCCTGGCCGCGGTGCCGGGTACTGCCGGCACCCGCGCGCTTCTGTCCGCCGGCGCGGCCGCGGTGACCTCGCCCGACGATCTCGATCGGGTGCTCGCCGGCGCCCCGCCGGCGACCGTGCGGCCGCCCCTGGCCGGCGAGCACGCTCGCGCCCACGCGGCGCTCGATCCGCGCCTGCCACGCGACGCCGGCGACGTCGCCGACCAGCTCGGGCTCTCCCTGGCCCGGGCGATGTCGCTCCTCTCCGATCTGGAGGCGACCGGCTGGGCCTTCGCCGTCCCCGGATCCGCCTACGTCCGCGCTCCCTGAGGTCATCGTGGCCGAGAAACCGAACCCCACCGCCACCGCCACCGCCCCGGCCCCCAAGGCCCCGGCCAAGCCCAAGGCCAAGGCCAAGGCCAAGGCCAAGGCCAAGGTCGCCTCACGGTCCAAGAAGAACGGGCACGCCGCGGCCGAGGCGACGCCGAGCCCGACGCCGAGCCCGACGCCGAGCCCGACGCCGAGCCCGACGCCGAGCCCGACGAAGAAGGCCGGCAAGGCCAAGGCCGCCGAGGCGCCGGGCAAGGGCAAGGGCAAGGGCAAGGGCCAGGGCAAGGGCAAGGGCAAGGGCAAGCAGGCCGCGGGCGACGACGACCTCGACCTCGACGCCGAGCTCGCGCTCAGCGCGAAGCCGCGCAAGGTCAAGCCGGGCTCGGCCCTGGTCGTGGTCGAGTCGCCGGCCAAGGCCCGCACCATCGGCAAGTACCTGGGCTCCGGCTTCACCGTGAAGGCCTCGGTCGGCCACGTCCGCGATCTGCCCAAGAGCAAGATCGGCGTCGACGTCGAGAACAAGTTCGCGCCGGTCTACGAGGTCATCGACGGCAAGAAGAAGGTGGTCGCCGAGATCCGCAAGGCGGCGCGCGAGGTCGAGAAGGTCTACCTGGCGTCCGACCCCGATCGCGAGGGCGAGGCCATCGCCTGGCACATCGCCGAGGAGCTCAAGCCGGTCAACCGCAACATCCAGCGGGTGCTGATCCACGAGATCACCAAGAAGGGCGTGGCGGCGGCGCTGCAGGCGCCGCTGGCGCTCGACATGAACAAGGCCTACGCCCAGCAGACCCGGCGCATCCTCGATCGCCTGGTCGGCTACGAGATCAGCCCGATCCTGTGGAACAAGGTCCAGCGCGGGCTGTCGGCGGGGCGCGTGCAGTCGGTCGCGGTCCGGCTGGTGGTCGAGCGCGAGGACGCGATCCGCGCGTTCGTCCCCGAGGAGTACTGGTCGGTCGAGGCCACCTGCGCCGGGCCGACGCCGCCGCCGTTCGACGCCCGGATCTGGAAGTGGCTGGGCGAGAAGGCGGCGCCGCGCACCCAGGACGAGGCCAACGCCATCGCCGCCGAGCTCCGCGCCGGCGACGCCGTGGTGGCCTCGGTCGAGAAGCGCGAGCAGCGCAAGCGCCCGCAGGCGCCGTTCATCACCTCGCGCCTGCAGCAGGACGCGGCCCGCAAGCTGCGCTACTCGGCCAAGCGCACGATGGCGCTGGCCCAGCGCCTGTACGAGGGCGTCGAGCTCGGCGCCGAGGGGCCGACCGGCCTCATCACGTACATGCGCACCGACTCGACCCGCATCTCCGACGACGCGATGACCGCGGTCCGCGCTCACATCCTCGAGACCTACGGCGGCGCCTACCTGCCCGAGGGCCCGAACACCTACGGCAACCGCGAGCGGGCCCAGGACGCCCACGAGGCGATCCGGCCCACGCTCATGGAGTGGACGCCGGAGCGGGTGCGCGAGGCCCTGCTGGCGGCCGGCAACCCCGAGACCAACGACCTGGTGCGGCTCTACACCCTCATCTGGCAGCGCTTCGTCGCCTCGCAGATGGTGCCGGCGGTCTACGACCGGACCACGGTCGACCTCGATCGCGGCCAGGCCGTGCTGCGCGCCAACGGCCAGGTCCTCAAGTTCGCCGGCTACACCAAGGTCTACGAGGTCTCGGAGTCCGACGACGAGAAGGCCGACGCCGCCGAGCAGGCCGATCACCTGCTGCCGGCGCTCGAGGTCGGCGACCGGGTCGTGCTCACCGAGGTCCGCCCCGAGCAGCACTTCACCCAGCCGCCGCCGCGCTTCACCGAGGCGTCGCTGGTCAAGGAGCTGGAGGAGGACGGCATCGGCCGGCCGTCGACCTACGCGTCGATCATGTCGACCATCGTCGACCGCGGCTACGTCGAGAAGCGCGAGGGCCGCTTCTTCCCCACCGAGCTCGGCATCCTGGTCAACAGCCTCCTGGTCGAGTCGTTCCCGCGCATCGTCTCGATCGACTTCACCGCCAAGATGGAGGCCACCCTCGACCACGTCGAGGAGGGGACCCAGGACTGGCATGCGCTGCTCGCCGACTGGTACGACCCGTTCAAGGACGAGCTGGCCCGGGCCAAGGTCGAGATGCGCGACGTCAAGCGCGAGGAGATCGCGACCGACTTCGTGTGCGAGAAGTGCGGCAAGCCCATGGTCATCAAGTGGGGGCGCAACGGCTCGTTCCTCGCCTGCCAGGGCTACCCCGAGTGCCGCAACACCAAGGAGGTGGTCAAGAACCTCGACGGCACCTACGAGATCGTGCCGCCGCAGACCACCGACGAGGTGTGCGAGACCTGCGGCGCGCCGATGACCGTCAAGCGCGGCCGCTTCGGCTCGTTCCTGGCCTGCACCCGCTACCCCGACTGCAAGACCACCAAGCCGATCTCGCTGGGCGTGAAGTGCCCGCGCGAGGGCTGCGGCGGTCAGCTCGCCGAGAAGCGCTCGCGCCGCGGCAAGCCGTTCTACGGCTGCTCGCACTGGAAGTCCAAGGGCTGCGAGTTCGTGACCTGGGATCGCCCGATGCCGCAGCCGTGCCCGGCGTGCGGGGCCAAGTTCGTGGTCAAGAAGGAGAACAAGCGCGGGATCACCCTGCGCTGCATGACCTGCGACTGGTCGTCGGGCGCCGACGACAGCGACGAGAACGCCGCGCCGGCGGCGTGAGGGCGCGGGCGCCGGTGCTAGGGTGAGGGGGATGGCGACCTGGCGCGACCCCGACGTGACCGTCGTCGGCGGCGGCATGGCCGGCTGCGAGGCGGCGTGGCAGCTCGCGGTGCGCGGGCTGCGGGTGGCCCTGGTCGAGCAGAAGCCGGCGGCGATGTCGCCGGCCCACCAGACGCCGCTCCTGGGCGAGCTGGTGTGCTCGAACTCGCTGCGCTCCAACGATCGCGACACCCCGGCCGGCCTGCTCAAGCACGAGCTGCGGCTGGCCGGCTCGCTGGTGATCGGGCTGGCCGATCGCCACCGGGTGCCGGCGGGGCAGGCGCTGGCGGTCGAGCGCTTCGGCTTCGGGCGGGCCCTGACCGTGGCCCTGGCGCTCCACCCCAACGTCCGGATCGAGCGCCGCCCGCTCGACGAGCTGCCGGCGGGGCCGGTGATCGTCGCCACCGGGCCGCTCACCGGCGGGCCGCTGGGCGCGCTCATCCGCCGCCAGCTCGGCGGCGATCGCATGTACTTCTACGACGCGATCGCGCCCATCGTCAGCGCCGACTCGATCGAGCTCGAGCACGCCTTCCGCTCGTCGCGCTGGCAGCGCGAGGGCGAGGACGGCAGCGCCGCCGCCGCCGGCGAGGACGGCGCCGCCGGCGACTACCTCAACTGCCCGCTCGACCGGCCGACCTACGAGGCCTTCGTCGACGCGGTGCTGGCCGGGCGCAAGGTCACGCCCCACGAGTTCGAGGAGCCGCGCTACTTCGAGAGCTGCCTGCCCATCGAGGTCATGGCCGAGCGCGGGCGCGAGACCCTGCGCTACGGGCCGATGCGGCCGGTCGGCCTCACCGATCCGCGGACCGGGCGCTGGCCGTACGCGGTGGTCCAGCTCCGGCCCGAGAACCGCTACCTGACCGCCTACAACCTGGTCGGCTTCCAGACCCGCCTGGCGTACCCCGAGCAGAGCCGGATCTTCGCGATGGTGCCGGCGCTGGCCCGCGCCGAGTGGCTGCGCTTCGGCTCGATCCACCGCAACACCTACGTCGACGCGCCGCGGGTGCTGGGGCCGGCGCTCGAGCTGCGGCGCGAGCCGCGCCTGCGCCTGGCCGGGCTGCTCACCGGGGTCGAGGGCTACATCGAGAGCTGCGCCATGGGCCTGGTGTGCGCGCGGCTCCTGGCCGACGAGCTGGCCGGGCGGCCGCCGGCGCCGCCGCCGCCGACCACGATGATCGGCGCGCTCTACCACCACGTCACCGCCCCGCGCGAGGGCGACTACCGCTACGCTCCCACCAACGGGAACTTCGGCCTCCTGCCCCCCGCCACGATCGCGCTCCACCCCAAGGACAAGCAGGGCCGGCGCCGCTTCCAGCTCGAGCGCGCGGCGCGCGACGCCGCGGCCTGGGCCGATGGCGGCGCCGCCGTCGTCGTCGCGGGCGCGGGCGCGGGCGCGGGCCGGCCGGAGAGCGCGGCGTGACCCGGCTCCTCGGCAAGCTGGCGGTGGTCACCGGCGCGTCGAGCGGGATCGGCCACGCCGTCGCCCGCGCCCTGGCCCGCGAGGGCGCGGCGGTGGTGGGGCTGGCCCGCCGCTTCGCCGCCCCGGTCCTGGCCCGGCGTCCGGACGCCGGACAGGTCGTCGAGATCCAGCTCGACGTCACCGACGAGGCCGCGGTGCGGGCGCGCTTCGCCGAGCTCGAGCACGCCGGCGGCGTCGACGTCCTGGTGTGCTCGGCCGGGGTCGGCCACTTCGCGCCGCTGCGCACCGCCGCCACCGCCGACCTGCGGGCGATGCTCGACGTCCACGTCCTCGGCACCTTCCTGCCGGCGCGCGAGGCCCTGCGCCAGATGCAGCCGCGCCGCCGCGGCCACGTCGTCGCCATCGGCTCCCACGCCGCCCTGCGCGGCTTCGCCGAGTGCGGCGGCTACACCGCGGCCAAGGCCGGCCAGCTCGGGCTGATGCGGGTGCTGGCCGAGGAGGCCCGCCCCTACGACGTGCGCGTGACCACGGTGATGCCGGGCGCCACCGACACCCCGATCTGGGACGATCGCCCCGGCTTCGACCGCGGCAAGATGATGAAGCCCGACGACGTCGCCGGCTTCGTGGTCGCGATCGTCGCCCGGCCGGCGATCGCCGTCGAGGAGGTCGTGGTCACGCCGCCGGCGGGCGCGCTCTAGCCGGCGCGCGCGGGCGGCGCGCGCGGGTCGGCGCGCGCCGGGCCGCCGGGCCGTTGATCCGGGTCAGGGTCAGGCCGCGATCGTGGCCTCGGCCGCGACCGAGGCCGAGGCCTCGCCGCCCCCGGCCTCGGCCTCGGCCGACGCCGCCGCCGAGACGTCGAGCGAGAGGTCGGGCAGCTCGGGCAGGAGGATCTCCGGCGGCTCCTCGCCGAGCCGCTCGAAGCGCTCCTGGACGCGGGCGAAGCGCGCCAGGGCGCGGCGGCGAGCCGCGATCACCGCCTGGCGGGCGCGGCGGATCAGGCGCTGGGCGCGCTGGCGGGCGCGGGCCAGGGCCTTCTGGGCGCGGCGGCGGGCCTGGGCCAGGCGCTTGCGAGCGCGGGCCTCGGCCTGGCGCTGGCGGGCGGCGGCCTGCTTCTCGGCGCGCTCGCGCCGGCGGGCGGCGGCCTCGCGCTGCTTCTCGGCCCTCGCGGCGGCGTGCTCGATCGCGGCGTCGGCGGCCCGGCGGGCGTGGCGGAGCGCCTTCTCGGCCTCGTTCACGGCCTGCTTGCCGAAGAGCTGCTGCGCGAGCTGGCGCGCGCCCTGGGCGGCGCGATCGCGGGCCGCCTCGACCATGCCGCGGGCCTCCTCGCGGGCGGCGGTGACGAGCGCGGCCGACGTCGCGACCGCCTGGTCGTGGGCGACCTGCGCGGCCTGGGTCGCGCCCGTGGCCGCGGCGGCCGCCTGGCCGACCGCCGCCTGCGCGGCCTGGTCGGCGGCGGCGATCGCGCGCTGGCTCTCCCCGAGGCCGGTGGCGATCAGGCCGCGGGCGGTGGACGCGAGCGCCTGCGCGGTCTGGATCGCCGTCGTGACGTCGGCGGTCGCCTGCGCCTGCATGCGGTCCCACAGCGCGCGGGCGGCGGCCGCGGGATCGATCGTCACCTCGGCGCTGACGTCGAGGTCGAGCGAGGCCTCGGCGCCGCCGAGGTCGACCTCGGCGTCGACCGCGAGGCTGCCGCCGAGGGTCAAGGCCGGCGGGGCGTCGGGGAGCTGGGCGGCGGCCCAGGCGGCCGCGTCCTGGGCCTCCTGCGCCACGGCCGCCCCCGCGTCGACGGCGGCGCCGGCGGCGGCGGCGGTGGTGTCGTGGGCAGCGCCGGCGGCGGCGGTGGCGGTGGCGTGGACGGCGCCGG
>CAADGB010000474.1 GCA_900696455.1 uncultured delta proteobacterium | reverse complement strand
GGGCGGCGGTGGTCGAGGTCGCGCTGGCGGTGGCGCGGGCGCGGGTGGCGGAGCAGGCCGACGCCGTCGACGAGGTGGTGACGCGCGCCCTCGACGACGACGATCCCGAGGTCCAGGCCGTCGGCCTGCGCGAGCTGGCGGTCGAGGTCGGCCTGGCCGCCGCCGCCGCCCTCCCCGAGTCCGGAGGCCGGACAGCCGGCGCGGCCGACGACGAGCCCCTGCCCTCGACCTCGCTCCTGTCGATGCGCCCGGCCGCCGGCGTGGCGTCGTACCGGGCCCAGCGGCTGCCGGGTGCGGCGGTGGCCACGGCCGTGGCCGCGCCCAGCGCCCGCGCCTTCGAGCTGGGACGCCGGCTCCTGCGCCTGGCCCGCCGCGGCCAGCTCGGCACCGCCGTCGACCGGGCGCGGGCGGTGGTCGCGCTCGGCGAGCTGGCGGCGGTGGCCCGCGCCATCGACAGCGCCGAGGCCGTGCTGTTCCGCAGCGAGGCCTACGAGCTGTGCCGCCGCCTGGCCGACCGCCGGCACGAGCCGGCGCCGCCGCCGGTCGCGACCGCGGCCCTCGCCGCGCTGGGGTCGTGGCGGCCGATGGCGGCCGAGGACGTCCACCTCCTGGCCGACGCCCTGGGCGATCGCGACGACGACGTGCGCGACGCCGCGACCGCGGTCCTGCGCGGGCTCGGCGCCGAGGCGGCGGCCGACCTCGCGCGCGCCGCCGGCTTCGGCCGCCGCGCCGCGCGCGATCGCGCGCTGGCGCTCCTGCGCGAGCTGCCGGTGACCACGCCGCTCCTCGATCGCCTGGTCGCCGCCGAGCTCGACGCGCTCGACGCCGCGGTCCTGCGCGCGGCGGCGCTGGCGCCCCTGCACGATCCGTGGATCCGCCGCCGCCTGGGCGAGCGCCTCGACGAGATCGGCCACACCGCGCTCCTCCTCATCGCCGCCCGCGAGCGCTCGGCGGACATCGCGGCCGGCGCCCGCCTGTTCCGCCACGCCCGCGGCAAGGACGAGCGCGGCCGCGCGCTCGAGGCCCTCGACGCCGCGCTGCCGCGCGCGGTGGCGGTCCGGCTCCTGCCGCCGCTCGACGGCGGCGAGCTGGTCGCCCGCACCCGCGCCGCCCGCGAGCGCCTGCGCGCCGAGCCGCCGCCGCGCGAGGCGGCGATCCGCGCCGAGCTCACGGGCGCCGATCCGCTGCTCCGCCACCTGCTGGTGCGCGCCCTCGGCGCCGAGCGCGCGCGCTACCGCGCCGCCCTGGCCGACGCCGCCCGCGCCGCCGCCGCCGAGGTCTCGCCGCTCGACCTCTTGCGCCGCATCACCGAACCCGACGACGATGACGGCGACGTGCCGGCCGCGGTCGAGAAGATGGTGCTCCTGTCCAGCCTGCCGCTCCTGGCCGGCGTGACGACCCCGCAGATCGCGGCCCTCGCCGAGCGCGCCCAGGTCGTCGATCTCGCCGCCGGCCAGGTGTTGCAGGCCGAGGGCGAGCTCCTCGACGCCCTGGTGCTGGTCGCCACCGGCGAGCTGGAGGTGGGGGCGCGCACGGTGAGCGCCGGCGCCGCCGTCGACGAGCTGGCGCCGATGGCGCCGCGGCCGCTGCCGGCGCCGGTGGTGGCGCGGCTCCCGACCCGGGTGGTGCGGGTGGCGCGCGTCGACTTCGAGGAGCTGGTCGACGACGAGCCGGGCCTGGCCGCGCTCTTGCTGCGCGCGCTCGGCGAGCGCCTGCGCGCGCCGGCGGTCGAGCGGCGCGGGTGAGGCGCGTCAGTCGCGCGGGCAGACGTAGGCGTCGAGGTAGATCTGGTACGTGCGCTCGGGGCAGCGCACCTCGTAGAGATCGATGATCGAGCCGCAGCGGCCGCCGGCGCCGACGTTGCCGACGCGGGCGGCGTGGGCGTGGTCGGGGCTGCGGAAGGGGCGACTGCCGTCGTCGCAGGTCATCGCCACCAGCCACGCGAGCTGGCCCTCGGGATCGCCGATGCCGCAGACCTCGATGGGCGCCTCCTTGGTCGAGGTCGCCTGGCTGTAGCGGGTCACGGTGGCGGCCTTGCGCGTCGCCCACGCCGCGCGCGCCATGGCCACGGGCTCGGTGCCCTCGCTGCCGCAGGCCCGGAACTCGCCCCGCTCCGGGGCCAGCGCGGCCACGCACTGGCTGGCGGCGGCGCAGCTCGCGTTGTCGAGCAGGCAGGCGGCGAGCGCGAGGGTGACGGTGCGGGCGTCGGGCCCGCGCTGGTCGAGCGAGCGCGCGAAGTCCTCCTCGCACTCGGCGACGGATAGGTCGTAGTCGGCGGCCAGGGGGCAGGCCTCGGCCTTGAGCTCGAAGACCCGGGCGCAGATCGCCGGCGGGCTGTCCCTCGCGCCGGGGGCGGCGGGCGCCGTGCCGTCGGGGCCGGCGGTGGCCCCGCCCCGCGGCAGGTCGTCGGGTGCGTCGGGCGCGCGGGCCGGGGGGGCGGCGCCGCCGCACGCCACGAGCGCGGCAGCAGCAGCGGCGGCGGCGGCGGCGGCGAGGCTGCGGGTGAGCCCCGGCGGTCGCGCCCTCGCGGGACGCGCGGGCCCCTTCGACGCGGCCCCTCCGGGGCCTTGCTCAGGGCGAACGGGGAGGGGGGCCACGGCCGAGGCCGAGGTCGGGGCCGGGTTCGGGGCCGGGGCCGAGGCCGGGGCCGGGTTCGGGGCCGGGGCCGAGGCCGAGGCCGAGGTCGGGGCCGGGTTCGGGGCCGGGTTCGGGGCCGGGTTCGGGGCCGGGGCCGAGGCCGAGGTCGGGGCCGAGGCCGAGGCCGAGGTCGGGGCCGGGTTCGGGGCCGGGGCCGAGGCCGGGTTCGGGGCCGGGGCCGGGGCCGAGGCCGAGGCCGAGGCCGAGACCGGGGCCGGGGCCGAGGTCGGGGCCGGGTTCGGGGCCGGGGCCGAGGCCGAGGTCGGGGCCGGGTTCGGGGCCGAGGCCGAGTCCGAGTCCGGATCCGAGTCCGAGTCCGGATCCGAGTCCGGATCCGAGTCCGGATCCGGGTCCGGGGCCGCGTCCGAGCGTCCGGGACGGCGAACGTGGCGGTGGGGGTGGACGGCGGATGGCGAGCTGGGGTGACGCATGAGACGACCTCCCGCCGGCCTCAGCGGCCGGCGCGCACGAAGGGACGGGCCTGGACGATCCACATGGTCTCGCCCTCGAGCACCCACTCGACGTCGAGGGGCGCCCGCCGATCGAACAGCGGGACGAGCTGCTGCACCGCCGTCACCAGGCGCTTGGCCCGGGCCTCGGTCAGGATGATCTCGCCCGCCGGCACCGCGATCTCCTGGATGCCGCCGGCGGGATCGAACACCAGCATCGTGGCGTCGTCGGCGCGCGAGATGATGCGGGTGCCGTCGTTGGTGGCGTCGAAGATGATCTGCTCGGGGATGCGCTGGCCCTCGACCACGCGCATGCCCAGACCCCACTTGGCGTTGATCGTGAAGCCGTCGTCGTCGCGCTCGTCCCACAGGTTGGTCGAGATCAGCACGCCGGCGGCGGTCGCCGGCACGCCGACCTGGATCATGACCGCGGCGTAGACCTTGCGGTGATCGATGCCGAACAGCGCGCGCTCGTCGACGGCGCGCAGGTTCCACAGCGACGCCCACACCTGCTTGACCGCCGTCCCGAGCGCCGCCTTGCCGCGGACGTTGGGCACGGTGTCGTAGAGGCCGGCGCCGTTGAAGCCGGGGAGATCCTCGGCGTTGGTCGAGCTGCGCACGAACACGCCCTTGCCGCCGAGCTTGAGCCGGACCCGCTTGTACAGCGTGTCGAGCACCGCCGGCTCGAGCGGCGCGGCGACGATGGCGGCGCGGAGCTCCTCCAGCGCCCGCTTGCGCCAGGCGACGTCGCCGGCGAAGCGCGGGTCGGTCAGCATCGCCTCGATCCGGCGATCGAGCCCGTGGGCGCGCAGGTGGCGGACGTAGTAGGCGAAGGGGACGCCGAAGCCGGCCGGCACGTGGACGTCGCGCAGCCCGGCGCTCACGATCTCGCCCAGGTTGGCGGTCTTGGTGCCGTAGGCGCGGACGTCGTGCTTGCGGAGCTTGCCCAGCATGGCCAGCCGGGCCTCGGCGAGGTCGACCGCCGGCACCTCGACGGTGCGGACCCGGGCGCGCTCGGCCTCCCAGGTCGCGATCTCGGCGGCGGTGGCCTCGCGCATCGCCACCCGGCTGTCGGTGACCTGGTAGTGGACGATCGTGCCGTCGAGCGCGCCGAACTCCTCGCGCGCCTTCTTGTAGCCGGCGTTGGGGACGTCCCACGAGGCGGCGCGCAGGTTGACGTGGGAGAGCGGCGTCGAGAAGGTGGTCGCGAGCACGCCCGACACCGGGCTGATGTCGGGGTAGCTCTCCTGCAGGAGCACGATGTCGCCGCGGTCGAAGAGGAGGTCCTCGTACGGGGTGCCGACCGGCACCACCTTGAGGCGGCCCACGCTCCAGCCCTTGTGGAAGGCCTGGAAGTCGGCGGCCTTGTAGATCTCGTCGTTGGTCACCACCTTCACGCCCTTGCGCGCGACCTCCTTCGCCATCTTCTCCTGGGCCGGGGAGTCGGGGCGGAAGGCGAGGTGCTTGACGAAGAACGACTCGTCGAGGCGGCGCTTGACCCGGAGCACGTCGGCGGCGGCGATCTTGTCGCCCTCCCAGAACGAGAACACCCAGCGGTCGATCTTGGTGTGGTGGGTGACGTAGCCGAGGATGAAGCGCGGCTTGTCGCGCTCGTAGTTCTTGTTGTACTCGCGGATGTTGTCGGCGGTCCACGCCTGCTGGAGGAGCACGCCGAGGACGAAGTCGGCGTGCAGCTCGAACAGGTTGACGTCGATGTAGTAGATGGCGTTCGAGCGGACGTCGATCACGAACTTGCCGAACTGGTCGGCGTTGAGGCGGCGCGAGTAGTGCTCCCAGGTCGGCGCGTCGGCGACGGCCTTGACCCAGACCCGGCGCTCGTCGGCCGCGGCCGGCGTCGCGGTCACGACCGCGACGCCGACGGCCACGGTCAGCGCGGCCGCCGCGACCCGCGCGGCGAGCCCGCCGCGGCGGCCCGGGGACCCGTCCTGGAGCCGGTCGCGGAGCTCGCCCCGGGGCGAGGGGAAGGGGTGCGCCATGGGCCGATCATACGGCCGAGCCGGCCCGCGGGTCTCGCCCGCCGCCCGCCCGCGTCGGGGTCGACCCGGCCGCGCTATCATCGCGGCGTGGACGACGCCCCCGCCGCCCGGCCCACCGATCACACCAGCTACAAGTGCCCGCAGTGCGGCGCCGCCCAGACGCTCGCGCCCGGGAGCGAGGCGCTGGCGTGCGCCCACTGCGGTCACCTGGTCGCGATCGACGCCCCGGTCAAGCCCATCCACGAGCACGACTTCGAGGAGGCGCGGCGCCGGGTCCGGCGCGGCCCCGCCACCGACCTGGTCCAGGGCGCCCGCGAGGTCCAGTGCAAGCAGTGCGGCGCCCGCGCCATCACCGCCCAGCACGCCGCGCGGTGCCAGTTCTGCGACGAGCCGCTGGTGGTCGAGATCGAGGCCGAGCCCGACACCGTGCTGCCCGACGCGGTCCTGCCGTTCCACCTCGACCAGGCCGCCGCCACCGAGCGCTTCAGCCGGTGGATGCGCTCGCGCTGGTTCGCGCCCGGCGACATGCAGCGGCGGGCCCACAAGCAGGGCATGGACGGCGTCTACGTCCCCTACTGGACCTACGACTCCGACACCACCACCCGCTACACCGGGGCCCGCGGCGAGCACTACTACGTCACCGAGTACTACACCGACAGCAAGGGGCAGCGGCAGACCCGGCGCGTGCGCAAGACCCGGTGGTACCCGGCGTCGGGCACGGTCGAGGTCCGCTTCGACGACGTGCTGGTGCCGGCGTCGAAGGGCATGCCGCGGACGCGGCTCGATCAGCTCGAGCCCTGGCACCTGGAGGACTGCCGGCCGTTCGACGGCGCCTACCTGGCCGGCTTCGTCGCCGAGCGCTACTCGCTCGACCTCGAGGAGGGCTTCGTCGAGGCCGAGAAGATCATGGAGCGCGGCATCACCCAGGCCGTGCGCCGCGACATCGGCGGCGACGAGCAGCGCATCCACCGCATGGACGTCCGCCACCGCGGCGTCACCTTCAAGCACCTGCTCTTGCCGGTGTGGGTGAGCGCCTTCCGCTACGACGAGAAGGTCTACCGGGTGGTGGTCAACGCCCGCACCGGCGAGGTCGCCGGCGACCGGCCGTGGAGCGCGTGGAAGATCGCGGCGGCGGTGATCGCGGCCATCGCGCTCGTCGTCGGGATCATCCTCCTGGTCCGCCACCTCCAGCAGCCGGCGCCGCCGCCGGCGCCGCCGCCCGAGCGGCCGCCGGTGGAGCAGGTCGCGCCGGCGGTCGATCAGTCGACGCGCGCGCCGGCCGGCGCGCCGCCCTCGGCGGACCCGGCGCTCACGGCGACGGCGGCGCGCTGCCCTGGGCCGCCCGGTGCGCCCGGGCGTGCCGGTTGATCGCCGGCGAGTACGACGGCGTCCCCCAGCGGCGGTCGCCGGGGTTCGAGAACGCGCCCAGCACCCGGGCCAGCGGCTTCTTGCCGCCCGCGGCGTAGCCGGCCG
>CAADGB010000473.1 GCA_900696455.1 uncultured delta proteobacterium | reverse complement strand
GAGGGCGACCACCCCGGCCGCCACCAGCGCGGCGCGGCGGCGCGCGCGCCGCCGGGCGTCCGGATCGTCGGCGAGCGCGGCCAGGAGCGCGGGCATGTCGGGCCAGCGCGCCGCCGGCTCGGCCGCCAGGCCGCGGCGCAGGATGGCGTCGAAGCGCGCCGGCACCACCCGTCCGGCGAGCGGACCGGCGAGCTCGCCGCGCGCGATGCGCTGCTGGCGCTCCGCCGGCGAGCCGGCGTCGAACGGCCGCAGCCCGTACAGGCCCTCCCACAGCGCGACGCCGAAGCTGAACTGATCGGCGCGGGCGTCGGCCGGCTCGCCGCGGTGCTGCTCCGGCGCCATGTACGCCGGCGTGCCCATGACGTCGCCGGTGCGGGTCAGCGGCACCTGCACCGCCGCCGGCGGCTGGCTGTCGGCGGCGGGCGCGCCGTCGTCGTCGAGGCGGGCCCCCGACGCCGCCACCAGGCCGAAGTCGGTGACCCGCAGGCGGCCGTCCTTGCCCACCAGCACGTTGTCGGGCTTGAAGTCGCGGTGGACCAGCCCGGCGGCGTGGGCCGCGGCCAGGCCCTCGCCGGCGCGCAGGTACGCGGCCAGGACCTCGCGCCACGGCCGCCCGCGCTGCCAGCGGGCCAGGGTCTCGCCGTCGACCAGCTCCATCACCACGAACACCTGGTCGTCGACGGTCGCGACCTCGTGGATGGCGATGATGCTGTCGTGCTCGACCCGGGCCGCGGCCTGGGCCTCGCGCACCAGGCGGGCCCGCGCCGCCGCCCCCGGATCGCTGGTGCGCAGGAGCTTGATCGCGACCTTGCGGTCGAGGGTCGGATCGTGCGCCGCCAGCACCACGCCCATGCCGCCCTGGCCCAGCACGCGCTCGACCACGAAGCGACCGAGCTGGGCGCCCTCGCGCGCCACCTTGGCCCGCAGCGACACCGACGGCGTCCGCGCCAGCTGGGCCAGCAGCGGGTCGACCGTGGTCAGTCCGCCCGGCGACGCGAGCGAGTCGAGCACGTCGTCGTCGCCCGCGCCCGCCCTCGTCCCCCCGCCCGCGCCGTCGCGGGTGGCCCCCTCCCCCGTGGCCGCCGCCGTCCCCGCCTCCGAGGCGCGCTCGTCGTCGTCGGGGACGGCCATGCGCCGCCAGGATACCCCGTCCGGGCGCGCTCAGGCGATCTCGGCGAGCGCCGCGTCCATGATGTCACAGGCGGCGTCGAGCTCGTCCTCGCCGATCAGCATCGGCGGGGCGATGCGCACGGTGTTGCCGTACAGGCCGCCCTTGCCGACCAGGAGCTTGCGCCGCTTGCACGCCTCGGCGAAGCGGTTGGTGGCGCCCGGCGCCGGCTGCTTGGTCGTCCGATCCTCGACCAGCTCGAGCGCCTGCATGAGCCCCTTGCCGCGGACGTCGCCGATCACCGCGTGCCGCTCCTTCATCTGCTCGAGCCGGCCGCGCAGGCGCGCGCCCAGCCGCGCCGCCCGCTCGGGGATGCGCTCGTCGGCCATCACCGACATCGTCGCCGCCGCCGCGGTCGCCGAGATCGGGTTGCCGCCGAAGGTCGCGATCGAGCCCGCGGTGAAGGCGTCGGCGATGTCGGCCCGGGCCAGGGTCGCGCCCATCGCGTAGCCGTTGGCGATGCCCTTGGCGTAGGTGACCAGATCGGGCTCGACGCCGTGGTGCTCGATGCCGTTCCAGTGCTCGCCGGTGCGGCCGAAGCCGGTCTGGACCTCGTCGCAGATGAACAGGCCGCCGTGCTTGCGCACGATGCCGACCGCGATCTGGAAGTACTCCCGGGGCGGGGTGATGAAGCCGCCCACGCCCAGGATGGGCTCGGCGAAGAACGCCGCCGGGTGGCCGGTGGTGCAGGTCGCGATCAGCTCCTCGAGATCCTGGGCGCAGCGCACCTCGCACGACGGGTACGCCAGGCCGTACGGGCAGCGGTAGCAGTACGGGGCGTGGGCGTGGACCGTGCCCGGCACCTGGGCCGGCAGCGCCCGGTACTTCGCGTGCGCGGTGTTGGTCATCGCCACCAGCGTCCGCCCCGAGTACGAGTGCCGGAGCGCGATGATCTCGGTGGTCTTGGTGAAGACCTTGGCCAGCACCAGCGCGGTCTCGTCGGCCTCGGTGCCGCTGCTGGTGAAGAACGCCTTCTGCTTGCCCTTGATGGGCGAGATCTGGATGAGGCGCTCGGCCGCCGCCACCTGGGCCGGGATCGGGTAGAGCGCCGAGGTGTGGACCAGCTTCCTGGCCTGGGCCACGACCGCGTCGGTGACCCGGGGCTCGGCGTGGCCGAGCGAGACCGTGAGGATGCCGCCGAAGAGGTCGAGGTACTCGTTGCCCTCGACGTCCCACAGCCGCGCGCCCTCACCGCGCTCGAACGCGATCGGCTCCTCGTAGTACGTGGCCACGCACGGGAAGAGGAGCTCCTTCTGCTTCGCCGCGACTTCCTGGTTCGTCGTCATGATGTCCTCGCATCTCCTCCGGCCCGGGACCGGATCACAGGCCGAACGTGCCGCGGCGCAGGAACTGCCCGCGCCCTCGCGTGTGCGTGCCGACCCAGCGGTCGTCCTCGACGATGACCTCGCCCCGCGACAGCACCGCCGCCGGCGCCCCCACCACCTTGCGACCCTCGAACGGCGAGTAGTCGACCCGCATGTGCAGGGTGTCCTTGCCCAGGACCTTCTCGCGCTGGGGATCCCACACCACCAGATCGGCGTCGGCGCCGACCGCCACCGCGCCCTTCTTGCCGTGGAGGCCGAAGATCTTGGCCGGCGCGGTCGAGGTGATCTCGACGAAGCGGTTCATCGAGATCCGGCCGTCGCGCACGCCCTCCCACAGCAGGTAGAGCCGGGTCTCGACCCCGGGCATGCCGTTGGGGATCTTGGAGAAGTCGCCGCGCCCCAGCTCCTTCTGATCCTTCATGCAGAACGGACAGTGGTCGGTCGCGACCACCTGCAGGTCGTAGTTGCGCAGGCCGCGCCACAGGTGATCGTGGTGGTGGGCCGGCCGCAACGGCGGCGTGCAGACGTAGCCGGCGCCCTTCCACTCGTCGCCGGGGTCGCCGCGCAGGTCGTCCTCGGAGCAGAACAGGTACTGGGGGCAGGTCTCGGCGTAGGCCGGCAGCCCGCGATCGCGCGCCTCCATGACCCGCTCGAGCGCGCGCTGCGCCGACAGGTGCACCATGTAGACGGGCACCTTGGCCATCTCGGCCAGGGCGATCGCGCGCTCGGTGCCGGTGGCCTCGGCGACCTCGGGCCGGGTCAGCGCGTGGTAGACGGGCGCGGTGTGGCCGGCGGCCAGCGCCCGCTGCACCAGCACGTCGATGGGCAGGCCGATCTCGGCGTGCATCGTGATGAGCGCGCCCAGCTCGCCGGCGCGCAGCATGGCCCGGAAGATCTGCTGGTCGTCGACCAGGAACACCCCCGGGTAGGCCATGAACATCTTGAAGCTGGTCACGCCCTCGCGCACCAGGCCGGTCATCTCCTCGAGCGTGCCCGGGTTGGCCTCGGTCATGATCATGTGGAAGCCGTAGTCGATCGCCGCCTTGCCCTCGGCCTTGGCGTGCCAGGCGTCGAGGCCGGCCCGCATCGAGCTGCCCTTGGCCTGGATCGCGAAGTCGATGATCGTGGTCGTGCCGCCGTGGGCCGCCGCCACCGTGCCGCTGCCGAAGTCGTCCGACGAGGTCGTGCCGCCGAACGGCAGCTCCATGTGGGTGTGGGCGTCGATGCCGCCGGGGATGACGTACCTGCCGGCGGCGTCGATCGTGCGCTCGGCCTGGCCGAGGGCGGCGCGCTGCGACGGGTGGGTGAGCGCGACGATCTTGCCGCCCTCGATCCAGACGTCGGCGGCGAAGGTGTCGGACGCGGTGACGACCGTGCCGTCGGCGATGAGCGTCCGCACCGTCAGTCCTCCACCAGCGGACCGTAAGCGTCGGGGCGGCGATCGCGGAAGAACTGCCAGGTCCGGCGCCCCTCCTCGATCACGTCGAGGTCGAGGGACGCCACCACCAGCTCGTCCTGATCCTCGGAGCCGCAGGCCAGGATCTGGCCGCGGGGATCGACGAAGTACGAGTTGCCGTAGAACCTGCCGATGTTCCACGGCGCCTCGGTGCCGACGCGGTTGATGCAGCCCATGTAGTAGCCGTTGGCCACGGCGTGGGCCGGCTGCTCCAGCTTCCACAGGTACTGCGACAGCCCGGCCACCGTCGCCGACGGGTTGTAGACGATCTCGGCGCCGGCCAGGCCGAGGGCGCGCGCGCCCTCGGGGAAGTGGCGGTCGTAGCAGATGTAGGCGCCGATCGTCGCGTAGCGGGTCTTGAACACCGGGTAGCCGAGGTTGCCCGGCCGGAAGAAGTACTTCTCCCAGAAGCCCGAGGTCTGGGGGATGTGGGTCTTGCGGTACTTGCCGAGGTAGGTGCCGTCGGCGTCGAGGATGGCGGCGGTGTTGTAGTAGACGCCGGCCTGCTCGCGCTCGTAGAGCGGCACCACCATCGCCATCTGGTACTTCGCCGCCAGCGGCGCCAGCTTCTCGACCGTGGGCCCGGGCACCGGCTCGGCGGCGTCGTACCAGCGCCGGTCCTGGCCGGGGCAGAAGTACGGGCCGTTGAAGATCTCCTGCAGGCACAGGATCTGGACGCCCTGCTTGCCGGCGTCGTGGATCATCGGCAGGTGCTTCTCGAGCATGGCGGCCTGGATCTCGGCCACCGACCGGGTCTCGTCGTTGATGGGGTTCGAGGCCTGGATCAGGCCGGAGAGGACGGTGCGGGCCATGGGGTGCTCCTCGGGTCGCGGGTCGCGGGTCGCGGGTCGCGGGTCGCGGGTCGGGGGTCGGGGGTCGGGGGTCGCGGTCAGTTGGTCACGAGGTCGGTGGTCTCGCGGGCGATGTCGCCCTTCCAGGTCTCGACGTCGCGGCCGGCGGCGACCTTGGCCCGCGCCGACTCCTTCTGCTCGCGCGCGGCGCGCTGGCGGTCGACCAGATCGTGGTGGCTGGTGAAGTACGGCAGGCTCTTGCCGACCAGCTCGCCGACGTGGGTGAAGCCGCGGTCGCTCATGTTCCTGGCCAGCTCGTCCTGGAGCTCGGCGATGATCTCGTAGCCGCGCAGCATGGCGCCGGTGCAGACCTGCACCGTCGACGCGCCGAGCAGGAAGAACTGCATCGCGTCCCAGCCGGTCTCGATGCCGCCCATGCCCGAGATCGGCAGGCCGGGGTGGGCGCGCGCGACCTCCATCACCTGGCGCAGCGCGATCGGCCGCACCGCCTGGCCCGAGTAGCCGCCGGGCACGCTGTGGCCCTCGACGGTCGGCATCGGCCGCAGGGTCTTGGGATCGATGCCGCACACGCTCAGGATCGTGTTGATCATCGAGATGCCGTCGGCGCCGCCCTTGACCGCGGCCCCCGCCGGCACCGTCGGGTTGCCGACGTTGGGCGTCATCTTGGCCCACACCGGGATCGTCGCGACCTCCTTCACCCAGCCCACGACCTCCTCGACGATGTCGGGGTTCTCGCCCATGGCCATGCCCATCTTGCGCTCGGGCAGGCCGTGGGGGCAGCTCAGGTTGAGCTCGAAGGCGTCGACGCCGGTGGCCTGGACCTCGCGCACGATCTGCTGCCAGGTCTCCTTGCGGTACTCCTCCATGATCGAGGCGACCAGGATCTTGGTCGGGTACTGGCGCTTGAGCTGGCGCAGATCGTCGAGCCAGTCGGCGTAGGGCCGGTCGGAGATGAGCTCGATGTTCTGGAAGCCGATGACCTCCTCCGAGGTCCGGCCGCGCAGCTTGGCGTAGCGCGGCGTGGTGTTGATGACCTTGCTGGCGTCCAGGGAGAAGGTCTTGCAGACCATGCCGCCCCAGCCGAGATCGTACGACTTCGCGATCACCTTGCCGTTGGTGCCGGGCGGTCCCGACCCCAGCAAGAACGGGTTCTCGAACTTCATGCCATTGACGGTGATCGACAGATCGACGGACTTCGTCACGAGGCCCTCCCCTGAGATGTTGGCGAACAGCTCAGGTACCACGCCCGGCGAACCGGGTTCAAGTGAACGGTTCCACCGCCGCGAGAACCGTGGTAGCGACAGGCGATGGAGACCATCCCTCACTGGATCGCGGGCAAGCCGTACGACCGCGCCGCCGAGCGCCACGGCGACGTCTACAACCCGGCCACGGGCGCGGTCCAGGCCCGGGTGGCGTTCGCCACGCCGGCGGTGGTCGACGACGCCATCGCCGCCGCCGCCGCCGCGCTGCCGGCGTGGCGCGCGACCTCGCTGGCGCGCCGCACCAAGATCATGTTCGCGTTCCGCGAGCTGGTCGACCGCCGCAAGGAGGACATCGCCGCGCTGCTCACCCGCGAGCACGGCAAGGTGCCGAGCGACGCCCTGGGCGAGGTCAACCGCGGCCTCGAGGTGATCGAGTTCGCGTGCGGCATCGCCGATCTGATCAAGGGCGAGTACTCGGAGAACGTCTCGACCGAGGTCGACAGCTACGCCATCCGCCAGCCCCTGGGCGTGGTCGCCGGCATCACGCCCTTCAACTTCCCGGCGATGGTGCCGATGTGGATGTACCCGCTGGCGATCGCCTGCGGCAACACCTTCGTCCTCAAGCCCAGCGAGCGCGACCCGTCGGCCGCCAACTTCTGCGCCCAGCTCATGATGGAGGCCGGCCTGCCGCCGGGCGTGCTCAACGTCGTCCACGGCGACAAGGTCGCGGTCGACCGCATCCTCGAGCACCCGCAGGTGGCGGCGGTGTCGTTCGTCGGTTCGACGCCGATCGCCCGCTACATCTACGAGACCGGCACCCGCCACGGCAAGCGGGTGCAGGCGCTGGGCGGCGCCAAGAACCACATGATCGTCCTGCCCGACGCCGACATGGAGCTGGCCGCCGACGCCGCGGTCGGCGCCGGCTACGGCTCGGCCGGCGAGCGCTGCATGGCGATCTCGGTCATCGTCGCGGTCGGCGACGCCGGCGAGCGCCTGGTGCCGGCCCTGCGCGAGCGCATCGCCCGCCTCAAGACCGGGCCCGGCAGCGATCCGGGCTCGGAGCTGGGGCCGCTCATCACCGGCGCCCACCGCGACAAGGTCAAGGGCTACGGCGACGCCGGCGTCGGCGAGGGCGCGAAGCTGGTCATGGACGGCCGCGGCCTGCGCGTCGCCGGCCACGAGGACGGCTTCTTCCTCGGGCCGTGCCTGTTCGACGGCGTCCGCCCCGAGATGTCGATCTACCAGGACGAGATCTTCGGCCCGGTGCTGGGCGTGGTCCGCGTCGCCACCTACGACGAGGCCATGGCCATGGTCCACGCCCACCCCTACGGCAACGGCGTGGCCATCTTCACCAACGACGGCGGCGCGGCCCGCAAGTTCGTGGCCGAGGTCGAGGTCGGCATGGTCGGCGTCAACGTCCCGATCCCGGTGCCCATGGCCTACTACTCGTTCGGCGGCTGGAAGGCGTCGCTGTTCGGCGACCTCCACATCTACGGCCGGGACGGCGTGCGCTTCTACACCCGGACCAAGGCCGTCACCAGCCGCTGGCCCGACCCGCGCTTCCGCGGCGTCGACCTCGGCTTCCCGCAGAACAAGTAGCGCGCGGCCCGCGCCGACCCGGCGCCGGCGGGCTACAACCAGGCTCCCGTGGCCAGCCAGCTCGCCCTGGTCGTCGCCCTGCTGGGCGCCGCCATCATCGCCGTCCCGCTGTTCCGCCGCCTGGGCCTCGGCTCGGTGCTCGGCTACCTCGCCGGCGGGCTCGCCGTCGGCCCGTTCGGCCTGGGCTGGTTCACCGAGCCCGAGGCCATCCTCCACGTCGCCGAGCTCGGCGTCGTCATGTTCCTGTTCGTGATCGGCCTCGAGATGCGGCCGTCCCACCTGTGGGGCATGCGCCGCGACATCTTCGGCCTGGGCGCCGCCCAGATCATCACCTGCGGCGCCGCCCTCACCGGGGTCGGCCTCGCCCTCGGCTACACCCTGCCCGAGGCCGTGATCGGCGCCTGGGGCTTCGTCCTGACCTCGACCGCGATCGTGATGCAGCTCCTGGTCGAGCGGGGCGAGCTCGCCCACCGCCGCGGCCAGCAGATCGTCGCCGTGCTGCTGTTCGAGGATCTGCTGATCGTCCCGCTCCTGGTCGTGGTGTCGCTGATGGCGGTCGACGACGGCGGCGCCTCGGGGTCGCGCCTGGCCGCGGTCGGCCTGGCCGCCGGCTCGCTGGCCGCGCTGGTCGCCGCCGGCGTCTGGCTGCTCGACCCGCTGTTCCGGCTGCTGGCCCTGGCCCGCGCCCGCGAGGTCATGACCGCCGCCGCGCTGCTGGTGGTGCTGGGCGCCGCGCTGCTGATGGATCTGGGCGGGCTGTCGATGGCGATGGGCGCGTTCCTCGCCGGCGTCCTGCTCTCGGAGTCGACCTTCCGCCACCAGCTCGAGGCCGACGTCGAGCCGTTCCGCGGCCTGCTCATGGGCCTGTTCTTCCTCTCGGTCGGCATGTCGCTCGACGTCGACGTCGTGACCGCGGGCTGGCCCCAGGTCCTGGCCCTGGTCGGCGCGCTGATGGCGGTCAAGGCGGTCGGCGTCTACGCCGTGGCCCGCCTGCTGACCTCGAGCCACCGCGACGCCCTCGATCGCGCGGTGCTGATGGCGCAGGGCGGCGAGTTCGCGTTCGTGCTCTTCACCGCCGCCGCCCAGGGCCGGGTCATCGACCCGTCGATCCACGCCACCCTGACCGCGGTCGTCGTGCTGTCGATGGCGCTGACCCCGCTGGTGGTGCTGGCCGTCCGCCTCCTGCAGCCGCGGGCCCGGGTCTCCCTCGACGGGGTCGAGGTCGCCGACGGCCTGGCCGGCAGCGTGCTGGTGGTCGGCTTCGGCCGCTTCGGCCAGATCGCCAGCCAGGCCCTGCTCGCCCGCGGCGTCGACGTCACGATCATCGACAACGACGTCGAGCGCATCAAGAACGCCGAGCGCTTCGGCTTCAAGATCTACTACGGCGACGGCACCCGCCTCGACGTGCTGCGGGCGTCGGGCGCCGCGCAGGCCGCCGCCATCGCGGTGTGCGTCGACGACCCGGCGGCCACCACCCGCATCGTCGAGCTGGCCGGCCACGAGTTCCCCCAGGCCCGCCTGCTGGCCCGCGCCTACGATCGCGTCCACGTCCTGGCCCTGGCCCGCCACCGGGTCGACTACCAGATCCGGGAGACCTTCGAGTCGGCCCTGCGCTTCGGCGAGGCGGCGCTGCGCGCGCTCGGCGTGCCCGCCCTCGAGGCGGCCGAGCTCGTGGCCGACATCCGCCGCCGCGATCACGAGCGCCTCCAGCTCCAGCTCGCCGAGGGCATCACCGCCGGGCGCGACCGCCTGCACGGCAACCGCCCGGTGCCCGTGCCCCTCACCCCGCCGACCCGGGCCGCGCGTCAGCTCGGGCCGGTGCCGGACGACGCGCCGGCGGCCGCGCCCGCCGGCGGCGACGAGCCCCCCGCCGGCGGCGACGAGCCGCCCGCCGGCCCGGCCTGAGCCGCGCCGCCGCCGAGCCGGCGCCGCAGCCAACCCTCGAGCCGCACCAGCTCGTCGGCGCGCAGGAGCACCGGGTAGAGCGCGAGCATCCCCCACGGGAACACGCCCAGGCGCAGGGTGAGGGCGATGCCGAGGTGGAACAGGACGCCGGTCGCGATCCAGATCCAGCGCACGCGGAGGCGGACGCACCAGCGGCGCAGCCGCCCCGGACGCTCGGCGGTGGCCTCGTACCACAGCACCAGCAGGAGGAGCGGCGCGCCCCACTCGAACAGCATCGTCACCGCGGTGGCGCAGGCCGGCAGCGGGAAGACCGCCGGCACCCAGTCGGGATCGAAGCGCGCGAAGTGCGGATCCGAGAGCACGCGGCCCAGCGCGGCGAAGTCACCCACCGGGGTCCACTCCGGCATCGTCTTGTTGTGGCCGCCCGAGAAGTAGATCCACACCATCTGCGCCACCAGCAGGTAGCGCGGCCACGCCGGCACCAGCGCCGGGAACGGCCGGCCCACCGCCCGGCGCACCGCGGCGTCGACCGACCACCGGGTGTGGCAGCTCGAGCACGCGAGCACGAGCGTGACGGCGCGCAGCACCGCGTCGATGCCGCGATCGCCGTCGGGGCTGATCATCGCGAGCTGCGCCGACAGCAGCACGACCGCGACCGCCGCGACCCGGGTGGCGAGGCCGAGGGTGAGCGCGGCCGCGGCCGCGGTCGCCGCCCACCACAGGGTGTGCGCGGTCCCCGGCCCCGCCCCCAGCCAGCGCACGACCCACGGCCGGGCGCCGGCGCCGTGGCCGAGGCCATCGGGGGGCGGCGCCCACGCCGCCGTGACGAGGTCGAGCCACGCCACCTGCAGGAGATCGCCGAGCAGGCACAGCCCGACGAGGATGCGGACCACGGCCAGGGCGGTCGCCGGCTCGCGCCGGTCCCACAGCTCGACCCAGGCCCGGGCGGCGCGGGCGACGAGCGTCATCGCGCCGGCCTCACCGCGGCGACGTCGGCGCGCCGCACCATCAGGCCGTCGACCAGCTCGCCGGTGGCGCGGTAGCCGCCGCGCGGGCCGATCACGATCTTCTCGTGGATCACCCGCACCTCGTGGTGCTCGGGGTAGCGGGCGAAGACCTGGGCCCCGATCCAGCGCACGAACGACGGGAAGCCGGCCCGGTTGCCGTCGGTGGTGTGGGGGCTCCACGCCCCGCGCACGCGCCGGTACTGGATGGCGCTGGCCATGAACGCGTGCTCGTCGTCGCCCACGCGGTAGACGAGCTGCCACGGCGCCGTCGGGCCGCTGCGGGCCTCGACCCGCGTGCGGAAGCGGTGGCGCGACGCGCCCGAGAACAGCTTCCAGCGCTGGCGCAGGCGGGTGACCTCGCCGACGCGGCGGAAGGGCCGGAGCAGGACGAGGCGCACGCGATCGAGGGCGTCGACCGCGTCGACCATGCCCGGGGTCAGGCGACGCTCCATGATCGGCCGCTCGCTGGCGGTGGGGATGGGGCAGCCGTCGAGCAGGCCGACCGCGATCGCCAGGGCGATCAGCCCGGCGCGGATCGCCGGCCACGGCGCGATCCGCGGCGGGGGCGGGGGCGGCGGCGCGGAGGACATGGGGTGCGCCGAGCTTCGCCCGGCCGCCGCCGGATCGCGAGTACAGTGCGGGCATGGATTGGCTGGACGAGCTCGCCACCCTCCTGCGGCCGGCCGGCGGCGGCATCCACACGGTGTCGACCGGCCGCGCCACCCAGGAGCGGCTCCAGCGCCAGCTCTACGGCGCCCGCGACCTCGACGAGGTCCGGGGCCGCTTCCGCGCCGCCCTGGCCCAGGTCCCCACCGCGCGCGGCGTGGTGCTCGGCATCCCGTCGGACGTCGGCGCCGGCGTCGTGCGCGGCGCCAACTTCGGCCCGCAGGTGATCCGGGCCGCGCTGCTCGAGGCCGCGCCCGACTGGCCGGCGCGCCTGGCCGCCGCCGGCGTCGTCGACCTGGGCGACGTCTTCGTCGTGCCCCAGCTCCTCCACGACGACATGCTGGCCGAGCCCCAGAAGCAGGCCACCCGCGCCGCGCTCTACCCCGACGTCGAGCCGGACCAGCGCGCGCGCCTGCCGGTGTCGCCGCTGTCGATCGCCGAGCGCGCGCTCGACCTGGTGCTGGCCCAGAACCCGGGCGTGGCGCCGTTCGTGATCGGCGGCGATCACTCGACGGCGTGGCCGGTGGTGGCGGCGCTGGCCCGCGCCCGCCGCGATCGCTGGGCGATCCTCCAGCCCGACGCCCACACCGATCTGCTCGAGCACCGTCTCGGCGTCCGCTACTGCTTCGCGACGTGGTCGTATCACGCCAACGAGCTGTTCGGCCGCGACGGCCGCCTGGTCCAGGTCGGGACCCGGGCCTCGGGCAAGGACCAGGCGCACTGGGAGTCGACCCTGGGCGTGCGTCAGTTCTGGGCCGCCGAGTGCCGCGCCCACCCGGCGCGCACGATCGACGCCATCGTCGCCCACCTGCGAGCGGTCGGCGCCACCGGCGTCTACCTGTCCAACGACATCGACGGCACCGACGCCGAGCACGCCGACGCCACCGGCACCCCGGAGCCGTGGGGCCTCGATCCCGAGTGGCTGGTGCGGCTGGTCCGCCGGGTCGGCGACGAGATCGGCCTCATCGGCGGCGACATCATGGAGGTGGCGCCGCCGCTGCGTCAGATCCCGCGCGGCGCCAGCCGGACCACGCGCCTGGCGGCCCGCTACCTGCGCGAGACCATGGCGGCGACCCTGCGCGCGCCGCTGTGACCGCGCCCGCCGCTCACGGCGCGGTGGGCGCCGCCGGGCCGGCGATCGTCACGTCACTTCTTCTTGGCCTTCTTGGCCCCGGGAGCCTTCGCCGCCTTCGCGGCCTTCTTGCCGGCCTTCTTCTCCGCCTTCGCGGCCTTCTTGCCGGCCTTCTTCTCCGCCTTCGCGGCCTTCTTGCCGGCCTTCTTCTCCGCCTTCGCGGCCTTCTTCTCCGCCTTCGGCGCCGGCGGCGGGCTCATCGACTGCCACACGCCGATCGTGGCGCCCTGCGGATCGACGAAGACGCCGAGCCAGCCCATGCCCGGCACCTCCATGTGCGGGACCACGATCTTCGCGCCGGCGGCCTCGGCCCGCGCGATCGTCGCGGGGACGTCGTCGACCGCGACGTAGGCGGTCCACGACGTCGGCTGCGCCGGATCCGGACTGGCGCTGATCCCGCCGCCGACGCCGTCGCCGACGACGATACCGGTCCACTGCATCTGGGGGAACTCCTGGAACTTCCAGTCGAAGACCGCGCCGTAGAACGCGCGGGCGGCGGCCGGATCGGAGGTGCTGAGATCGAGGTGGACGAAGGGGTTGCCCATGGGTCGAGATGCTAGAGCAGTTGCGGACGCCGTTCATCGGGCCGGCCGGCGTCGTGCAAGCCCGCGTGGCGACGAGGAAAGCGACCGTGAGATCGCTTGCTTTGGACGGTTTTCCCGGGGATCATCTGGCCGGGCAAGATGGTCATGATCGACGATGGGGACGTCCGGGCCCACCTGCTCGAGGGCTGCCAGGTCATCGACTTCGAGTACCGCTACGTCTACGTCAACGACGCCGTGCTCGCCCACGGGCGGAAGACGCGCGACGAGCTCCTCGGCCGGACGATGATGGCGTGCTACCCCGGCATCGAGGCGACGCCGATGTTCGCGGTGCTCGCGCGCTGCATGACCCAGCGCCTGCACGAGCGCCTCGAGAACGAGTTCACCTACCCCGACGGCGCCACCGGCTGGTTCGAGCTGCGCTTCGTGCCGGTCGCCGAGGGGGTCTGCGTCCTGTCGCTCGACATCACCGAGCAGCGCCGGGCGGCGCGGGCGCTGGCCGAGAGCCAGGCCCAGCTCCACCAGGCCCAGAAGATGGAGGCGGTCGGACGCCTCGCCGGCGGGGTCGCCCACGACTTCAACAACCTCCTGACCGTCATCCTCAGCTACGCCGGCCTCGCCCAGGCCGACCTGCCCGACGACCACCCGCTGCGCGGCGACCTCGACGAGATCGTCACCGCCGCCGAGCGCGCCGCCGATCTGACCCGCCAGCTCCTGGCCTTCAGCCGGCCGCAGCCGGTGGCGCCGCGGGTCCTGGCGCTCGACGAGCTCATCCCCGAGCTCGGCAAGATGATCCGGCGCCTCATCGGCGAGGACGTCGCGCTGCGGACGCTGCTCGCCCCCGGCACCGGCAAGATCCGCCTCGATCCCGGCCAGCTCGAGCAGATCCTCCTCAACCTCGCGGTCAACGCCCGCGACGCCATGCCCGGCGGCGGCACGCTGACCATCGAGACCCGCGACGTCGAGCTCGACGGCAGCCACGCCGTCCACCACCTCGGCGTGACCCCGGGCCCCCACGTCATGATCGCGGTCAGCGACGACGGCGACGGCATGGACGCATGCACGCGGGCGCGCATCTTCGAGCCGTTCTTCACCACCAAGCCGCCGGGCAAGGGCACCGGCCTCGGCCTGTCGACGGTCCATGGCATCGTGCGCCAGTGCGGCGGGACGATCTGGGTCTACAGCGAGCCCGGCCACGGCACCACCTTCAAGCTGTACTTCCCGCGCTTCGACGGCGAGGCGGCGGCGCCCCGGCCCGCGCTCGACGTCGCCACCCTGCGTGGCCGCGAGACCGTGCTCGTCGTGGAGGACGACGATCAGCTGCGCGCGGTCAGCGCCGACATCCTCCGCCGCCACGGCTACGTCGTGCTCACGGCCCCCGACGGCGACGAGGCGCTGGCGCTGGCGAGGGAGCACGACGGCGCCCTCGACCTGCTGCTGGCCGACGTGGTCATGCCGCAGATGAGCGGCCCCGAGCTGGTGCGCCACCTCCGCGCGCGCCACGACGGGCTGCGCGTGCTGTTCATGTCGGGCTACACCCGGCACGCGCTCCGGCGCATGCCGGCGCTCGGCGCGGAGGACGGCCACCTCGAGAAGCCCTTCGCGCCCGAGACGCTCCTGCGCACCGTGCGGGAGGTCCTCGACACCCTCGAGGCCGCCTGAGCGCGCCCGGCGCTGAAACCGGCGCACGACCGGCGCACGACCGGCCCGGAGCTCTCCACACGCGTCGCGACACGAATGACCGACGCGGTCGCGGCGCGGGAGCGCCCACATGATCAGTCACCTGGCGCGGGGGTCTGCAGCTCCTGCAGAACGCGTGCAGATCCTGCAGCGCGATCGACGTCGATCTCGGCGCGGATCGTGTGAACCTTCGCGCCGGTCGCGGGGTCGACAGGCAGGCGTTGCCCCGCGCCGATCGATGGCCATCAAGGAGACATGATGCACGGACGCTTGACCTTGACCCTCGCGAGCTCGCTGCTGTTCGGGCTCGTCCTCGGCGCCGCCCCCGAGCTCGGCTCGCGCGCGGAGGCGCAGCCCGGCAGCGTCCGCGACCGGCGGACGCAGCCACCGCCGCCCGCGGCGCACCCGACGGATCCCCCCCCTCCACCGCGCGCCGAGCGCCCTGGCGTCCGCCGCGGCATGGTGTGGGTCGAGGGGCGCTGGGACTGGCAGCGCGGCCAGTGGGTGTGGGTCCCGGGCAAGTGGGAGAAGGAGCGGCCCGGCAAGCGCTGGCGCCCCGGCAAGTGGGAGAAGCGAGGTGATCGCTTCGAGTGGCTCGCCGACGCGTGGGACGACCTGCCGGCGTACCCGACCGAGCCGCCGCCGCCGCCGCGCGCCGAGCGCACGCCGCCGCCGCGCCCCGGCTTCGTGTGGATCGAGGGCCGCTGGGACTGGCAGAACTGGAGCTGGGTGTGGATCCCCGGCAAGTGGGAGACCGCCCGGCCGGGGCATCGCTGGCAGGCCGGGCGCTGGGAGCGGCGCGGCGATCGCTTCGAGTGGATCGCCGACCTGTGGATCGAGCTGCCGCGCTTCCCGACCGCGCCGCCGCCACCGCCGCGGGCCGAGCGCACGCCGCCGCCGCGCCGCGGCTTCGTCTGGGTCGCCGGCCACTGGGAGTGGCGGGACGGCGACTGGACCTGGGCGCCCGGGCGCTGGGAGCGCGAGACGCGCGGCAAGCGCTGGCAGGAAGGCCGCTGGGAGAAGCGCGGCGATCGCTACGAGTGGATCCCCGGCGCGTGGATCGATCTGCCGGCGTACCCGACGGTCGCGCCGCCGCCGCCGCGCGCCGAGCGCACGCCGCCGCCGCGCCGGGGCTTCGTCTGGGTCGCCGGTCACTGGGACTGGCGCGACTGGAGCTGGGTCTGGGTGCGCGGCCGCTGGGAGCCGGCGCAGCCGGGCAAGCGCTGGCAGCAGGGACGGTGGGAGCAGCGGGGCGATCGCTTCGAGTGGATCGCCCACGCCTGGCTCGACCTGCCGCGCTTCCCGACCGCGCCGCCGCCGCCGCCACGCGCCGAGACGCCGGGCACCCGCCGCGGCATGGTCTGGGTCGAGGGCCGCTGGGACTGGCAGGGCGGTGACTGGGTCTGGATCCCCGGCAAGTGGGAGCAGGAGCGGCCCGGCAAGCGCTGGCGCCCGGGCAAGTGGGAGCAGCGCGGCGACCGCTTCGAGTGGCTCGCCGATGCCTGGGACGACGTGCCGCAGCACCCGACCCAGCCCCCGCCGGCGCCACCCGCCGAGCAGCGGCAGCCGCCGCGCCCGGGCTACATCTGGGTGGCCGGCCACCACGAGTGGCGCGACGGCGCCTACGTGTGGATCCCCGGCCACTGGGAGCGGCAGAAGGCCAACCAGCGCTGGATCGACGGTCGCTGGGAGAAGCAGGGCGACCGCTACGTCTGGGTCCCCGGCCGCTGGCAGTCGCCCGCGCTCGCCCGCGGCTGGCCAGGTGCCGGTCGCGCGCGGCCGAGGGCCGCCGCGCCGGCCGTCCCGAAAAACGAGAACCCCGCCCGGCGTGACCGTCGGGCGGGGTCTTCGTTTCGTCTGGTGCTCACCGGGGCCGGCCACGGGAGTGACCGGACCGTCAGCGGCGCGACTCAGTAGCGGTCGCGACCGCCGCCACCGCCGCCACGGCCGCCACGGCCACCGCCGCCGCCACCACCGCCGCCGCCGTAGCCACCGCGGCCGCCGCCGCCACCGCCGAAGCCGCCACCGCCGCCACCGCGGGGAGCGCGCTCCTCGGCCTCGTTGACGCGGAGCGGGCGACCGTCCACGTTGCGGCCGTTGATCTCGTTGATCGCGGCCTGGGCCTCGGCGGGCGAGCCCATGGTCACGAACGCGAAGCCGCGCGGGCGGCCGGTGTCGCGGTCCATGACGACGTGGACGTCGTTGACGGTGCCGTGCTCGCCGAAGAGGGCACGGATGGTGTCGCCGGTGGTGTTGAAGGAAAGGTTGCCGACGTAAAGACGGGTGCTCATGACGTTCTCCTGAATCTCGTGACTTCGTATCGCAACGACGGTCGCAGTCCCGAGACGATTCGGAGAAAGACGCCAGTTCGCGCGGCTACGTGTTCGCCGGGCACCCTAGCCTGGAAGCTCAGCGAACGCCAGCGGCTTGTGACACGTCCGGATGGGTCTCTGCCGGACCCGTCCCGGCCCCCTCGTCCCCCTCCCCCTCCCCCTCGCCGCCCTCGCCCTCGCCCCCCTCATCGCCCCCATCTGTCAGGCTCGGCTCCGGCTCGCCCATGTCCGGCCCGCCCAGCCCACTCGCCGCCCGCGCCGCCGCCCGTGCCTTGCGCTCCTCGCGCCGGGCCTCGCGGTCCTTGACGCGGTCCTTCTGGGCCAGCTCGCGCTGACGCTTGGCCATGGTCGCCTTGCGGTTGGTGGACATCGTGCTCCTGGAGGCGCGCTAGGGCCGGCGCCGGTTGCGGGGCCGCCCCCGGGCGGCGGCCGACGCATGGAAGTGCGGGCCGACGATGGTGCAGCTCGGGTAGGTGGCGAGGAGCGCGCGCGCGATGCGCAGCGCCTGCTCGCCCTGGCCGTCGTCGTCGTGGCTGATGGTGGCCGCGATCCCGGCGGGCGCGAACGACAGGGTCGAGCGCCCGGTGCTCTCGTCCACCGAGACGAAGATGCGCTCGGGCGGGGCGGTGAGCTGGGGGATCGGCGTGGGTTCGCGCATCAGATGGTCCGCTCCGCGAATGCGGGCGAGGTCGCCATCTCGCGCTCCGTCTGGGAGCTCTCGAAGCGAGAGGGGAGTCGCTACTCCTACCACGGGGGGGTGACGATGCCAACCTTCCACGGCGGCGGTCACGCACGACGTCACGCGCATGCGCGCGGCGCGCGTCGCGCCTCACAGCGTGATGTCGTGATCGGCGATGACCAGGGCCCGGTCGCCGGCCTCGATCGTGGCGTCCACCGGCGGGTTGACGAGGAGGTCGGGGTTCTTCGACGTCCCCGGCCGCTCCAGCGACACCAGGATGGCGTTGTGCCGCTCCTTGAGCTCGCGGTGGAGCTCGCCGACGGTGCGGCCGACCAGGGCCGCGGGCAGCGCGACCTTGTGGAAGGCGTTGCCGTAGTTGATCGTCAGGATCTCGTCGAGCACGTCGACCAGGCCGCGGGTGCGGCTGACCGAGCCCAGGATCGCGCCCGAGTACTCGTGGGGGACGATGATCTCGTCGACGCCGGCGAGGCGCAGGAGCGACGCGTTCTCGCGGTTGGTGAGCTCGGCGCAGGTGAAGACGTGGGGCGCGATGCGCTCGAGCGTGAGCCCGGCGAGAACGGTGCGGGCGTCGCGATCCTGGTCGCTGCGCGGGCTCAGCGAGTCCGACAGCAGGACCGCCGCCGAGGCCGCCCGCACGCTGGCCGACTCCAGGACCTCGACCCGGGTGTAGTCGCCGCTGACGTGGTAGAGGCGCCCGGTCTGCAGCACCTCGGGCGGGACGTTGTCGGGCAGGTGCGCGCCCTCGGTGACGAGCACGACCTCCGCCCGGCTGCCCACCAGCAGCTCGCGCAGGACGTTCTTGCCGGCGCGGTTCCACCCGCACACCACCACGTGGTTGGTCAGCTCTTCCAGATCCATGTCGTTGGCTCCCATGCGGCCGGACAGCCGCGCCGTGACCGAGGCCGAGATCGTGCCCACGAAGACGCCGAACACCGTCAGGCCGCCCAGCACCACCACCAGCGTGACCGCGCGGCCGAGGCTGGTCTCGGGGTTGGCGCCCACCGGCTCGCCGGCGATCAGGCTGTAGACGCTGAACCAGACCGTGTGCTCGAGGTCGGCGAGGTCGGGGTTGGCGCCGCGCTCGGCCAGGAACAGCACGATCGACGACGCGATGATGAGCGTGGCGGTGATCGTGGACAGGAGCGTGAGCTCGGGCCAGGCGCCGCGGAACACGCCGCCGAAGGCGTTCATGCGCCGCGACAGCAGCACCCCGGCCCGGAACAGGCGCAGCAGGCGCAGCGCCCGCAGCAGGCGGAACGAGCGGGCCAGGGGCAGGACGGCGAGGATGTCGAGCCAGTAGCGCCGGAAGAAGCGGCGCTTGCGGCGCGCCACCCAGAAGCGCGCGACGAGCTCGACGATGAAGATCCCGGTGACGACGTCGCCGACCCGGGTCAGCCACAGCCGCAGCGCCGAGCCCTCGGCGGCGACGTGCTCGCCGACGAGCATGCCGACCGAGGCCACGATGAGGACCAGGATGGCGACGTCGACCGCCGGCCGCTGCAGGAAGCGGTCGACCGCCGCCCGTACGCCGACCGGCGGGGCCGGCCGCGGCGCGGTCACGGTGGAGGCGATCCTCGCCATGCCCGCCGACTCTCGCAGGCGCCGCTGACACCGGGCGGGGGCGCGGGGGCGCTACGGCTTGCGCGCGACCACCTGGACCACGGCGCTCGGGCCGTCGTGGTAGCGGCCCTCGTGCACCGCGCGCACCTTCTCCTCGCCGTGGATGAGATCGAGGCCGTCGAGCTCGGCGCGCAGGCCGGCCAGCGTCATCATCAGGGCGGCGTCGGGCGGGCCGCCGGTGCCGCGGCCGAGCTGGTCCGGGGTGTAGGCCTCGAGCAGGAAGACGCCGCCCGGGCGCAGCGCCGCCACCACCGCGCGGTGGAGCCGGGTCCGCACCACCGGCGAGGTGTGGCACCAGATCGAGACGATGCCGTCCCACCGCTCGTCGCCGAGCGGGAAGCTGGAGAGATCGGCGACCACCGTGGCCAGCTCGACGCCGTGCTGGGCGGCCAGGGCCCGCGCCTTGTCGAGGCCGACGCGGGAGCTGTCGACGCCGGTGACCCGGAAGCCGTGACGCGCCAGGTAGACCGCGTTGCGGCCCTCGCCCTCGGCCAGCGACAGCACCTCGCCGCCGGGCGGCAGGTAGCGGCCGGCGGCCTCCACCAGGAAGTCGTTGGGCGCGGTGCCGTAGGCGTAGCCGGGCTCGGAGTAGCGCTGGTCCCACATG
>CAADGB010000472.1 GCA_900696455.1 uncultured delta proteobacterium | reverse complement strand
GGCGCCGGCCGGGTCCTGGCCGACGCCGCCGCCGCCGGCGACGTCCCGGTGGTGGCGGCGCTGGCGGCGCTGGCCGCCGCCGCCGTCGCCGCGACCTCGGTCGCCGCCGCCGCCCTGGCGCGCCGGGCCGATCCGCGCCTGGCCGACGCCGAGGCGGCGCCGCCGTGACCCGGCGCCTCGCCCTCGGCTGGCTGGCGCTGCTGGCGCTCGTGGCGCTGGGCGCCGAGCTCGTCGCGTCCGATCGGCCGCTGGTCTATGCCCGCGGCGGCGAGCGGGTGTGGCTGCCCGCCGACGGCCCGCGCGGCGACGCGCTGCGCGCCACCCTCGGCCCCGACGACTGGGCGCTGTGGCCGCCCGTCGCCGCCGATCCGATCGCCGTGCGCACCGCCGGCGAGCTCGCGCCCCTGGCCGCGCCCTCGGCGCGCCACCGCCTCGGCACCGACGACCGGGGCCGCGACGTCGCGGCGCGGCTGATCCACGGCGCGCGGACCTCGCTGGGCGCGGCCGTGGTCGCCACCGCCCTGGCCACGGCGCTCGCCCTCCTGCTGGCGCTCCTGGCCGTGCGCGCCGGCGGCGCGACCGAGGTCGCGGCGCTCGCGGCGTGCGACGCGCTGGCCGCCGCCCCGGCACTGCTGGCGGTGATCGCGGTCGGCGGCCTCACCGGCGTGCGCGGCGTCACCGCGCTCGCGCTCCTGGTCGCGGTGCCGCGCGGCGCCGACACCGCGCGCGTGGTGGCGGCGTCCCTGCGCGCGACCCTGGCCGAGCCCTTCGCGGTGGCGGCGCGCGCCGCCGGCGCGACCCCGACGCGGGTGCTGGTCCGCCACGCGCTGCCGCACGCCACGCCCGGCCTGGCCGCCGCCGCCGCGGTCACCGCGGCGACGACGATCCTGGCCGAGGCGGCGCTGTCGTTCCTCGGCCTCGGCGCGCCGCCGCCGACCCCGTCGTGGGGCGAGCTGCTCGCCCAGGCCTCGCAGCACGAGCTGCGGTGGTGGCTCACCGTGCCCGCCGGCCTCGCCACCACGCTGACCGCCGCCGCGCTGCTCCGCCTCGCGCGGGCCTGACTCCCGGCGGGCGCGATCGGGCGCCGCGCGACGCCGCGACGTCCTCGTGCGGTGCGTTCCGAGCCCGCGCGACGGTCTCCCGGTGGCCCGGCGCGCCTCACGCGCGGTGGCCGGCGGAGTTGATCCGCCGTCAACCCTCCGGCATGCTGCTCCGGTGCCGGCGCGCCTCCTGGCGATCTTCCTGGTGCTGGCGCTCCTGCCGGTGGCCGAGGTGAGCGAGCAGGTCGAGCACCTGGTCGGCCACGTCCTCGCCGGCGAGGACGGCGCCCACTCGGCGCACCACGACGAGGTCCCCGAGGACTGCGAGCACGGCTGCACCGGGCTCATCCATGTCTGCGCCTGCCACCGCACGCTGGCGCTCGCGCCCGACGTCGTCGCGCTGCGCCGCGGCGAGCGCCTGGCCAGCGAGGCTCCGCTGCCGGCCTCGACCTTGCGCGACCTGTCCGCCCGCGAGCCCGCCTTCCGACCTCCGATCGGCTGACCTCGGCCCGTCACCGCTCGCGCCCGAACCCGGAGGTCACCATGCCCGCCCGCCCCTGGTGTGCGATCGGGGCCGTCGTCGTCGCGTCCATCGCGGCGGCGGCGCCCGCTCGCGCCGATCGCCCCTCGTCCACGTCTCCCGCCACGCATCGCCCGCTCGACCGCGCCGCGCTCGCCGCGCGCCTCGGCGCGTCCACGCCCCGCGCGCGGGCCGCCGCCGCCCGCGTCGACGTCGCCGCCGCCGAGGTCGCCACCGCCGGCGTCCGCGCCAACCCCGCCCTGAGCTGGGAGCGCGAGGCGGTGCCCGGCCGCGACGCCCACGACGACTTCTTCCGGCTGGGCTGGTCGCTCGACCTGGCCGGTCAACGACGGCGGAGGGTCGCGGCGGCCCGGGCGCTCCACGCCGCGGCCGCGGCCGAGCAGGCCCACGACGGCCTCGAGCGCGCGCTACGCGCCCACGGCGCCTACGCGCGGGCCGCCCACGCCCGTCAGGCCGGCGAGGTGCTCGCGCGATCGCGCGCCGACCTGGCGGCGCTGGTCGAGGTCCTCGTCGCGCGCGCGCGCGGCGGCGACGCCGCCGATCTCGACGCCGCCCGCGCCGGCCTCGAGCTGGCGCTGCTCGACGAGCTGGCGGCCCGCGCCGGGCGCGAGCGCGACGACGCCGAGCGCCAGCTCGCGGCCGCGCTCGGCGAGGACGGCGGCCTGGTGGCGGTCGACGACCTGGCCCTGCCGGCGGTGCCGGCCGATGGCGAGCTCGACCGCCGCGACGTCGCGGCGGCGCGCCACCGCGGCGCGGCGGCGGGCCACGCCGCGGGCGCCGCGCCCCGCCGCTGGGTCCCCGCGGTCGAGCTGACCGCGGGGCTGGTCCTCGCCGGCGACGCCACGGCGACCGAGGCTGGCTACCTGCTCGGGGTGCGCGCCGAGCTCCCCCTCGCGGACGCCGGAGGCGCGGCGGTCCGGCGCGCCCGCGCCGAGGCCACGGCGTGGCAGGCCGAGGCCTCGGCCCTGGCCGCCGAGGCCGGGACCGACCGCGGTCGGGCCCGCGCCCGCCTGCTCGCGGTGATCGCGCAGAGCCAGCGCTTCGACGCCGGGCCCCGCGCCGGGGCCGCCGCGCTGGCGCGCCGGATGGGGGCGGCCCACGCCGGCGGCGCCCGCGACCTGATCGACGTCATCGACGCCCACCGCGTCGCGCGCGAGGTCGAGCTGCAGGCGCTCGACCTGCGCCTCGAGGCCGAGCTGGCGCGCCTCGAGCTCCACCGCGCCGAGGGGAGCGCGCCATGAGCCCGGGGAGCTGGCGCCGCGGCGCCTCGCTGCCGCGCGCGGTCGCGCTGGCGGCGCTGGGCGCGCTCGGCGCCGCCGCATGCGGAGAGCGACACGCCGACCGCGCCGACCACGACCACGGCGAGGACGGCGACGCGCCGGCGGTCGCCTTCACCCGCTGGACCGCGACCCACGAGGTCTTCGCGGAGCACCCGC
This sequence comes from uncultured delta proteobacterium, assembly GCA_900696455.1. GTDB lineage: Bacteria > Myxococcota_A > Polyangia > Haliangiales > Haliangiaceae > UBA2376. Next base: position 30,764 of record CAADGB010000472.1, on the reverse strand, counting down.
CGTTCGTGGTCGGCGGCGCGTCGCGCCTCGCCACCCACGTCACCCGCCGCGCCGGCCACCGGCCGATCACCGCCGGCGTCGTCGTCGCCGAGCTGCGCCAGGCCGACGGCGCGGTGGTCACCGCCCGCGCCGAGGCGCCGGCGTCCGCCGGCCTGTTCCGCCCCGAGCTGGTGCCGACGGCGGCCGGGCCGTGCACGCTCACCGTGCGCCTGGAGCCGCCGCCGCTCTCGCCGGCTTCGCCGGCGGTGGGCGACCCGGCGGTCGCCACGGCCGATCGCGTCGACGTCGAGGACTGCGTGGTCCACGCCAGCGCGGCGGCGGTGCCGGCCGCGCCCGACGAGCCCGCCGGCCGCATCACGCTGCTCAAGGATCAGGCGTGGACCCGCGACTTCGCGGTCGACGACGTCGGGCCGCGCGACCTCACGCCGACCCTGCGCGCCAGCGGCGAGATCCGCGCCACCGCCGGGCGCGAGGCCCGGCTCACCGCGCCGGTGGGCGGCCGCGTCGTCCTGGCCACCCCGCCGCCGGTGCTCGGCATGTCCATCGAGCGGGGCCAGCTCCTGGGCACGGTCGCGCCGCGCCTGGCCGACGCCGTCGACCGCCCGACGCTGGTGGCCGAGCTCCGCCAGCTCCGCGCCGAGGTCACCGCCGCCGAGGGCCAGGTCGCGCGCGACCAGCGGATGGCCGCCGACGGCGCCATCCCCGCCCGCCAGCTCGACGAGGCGCGCACCCGGCTCGAGGTCGCGCGCGCGCGGCTGGCCGGCGCCGAGGGGCGGATGGCGCAGTTCGACGCCGGCGCCAGCGGCCGGGGCGGGGGCCGGGCCGGCTTCCAGCTCCGCGCGCCGGTGGCCGGCACCCTGGTCGAGCTCCGCGCCACCTCGGGGCAGAGCGTCGAGGCCGGCGAGCTCCTGTTCACCGTCGTCGACCTGTCGCGGGTGTGGGTGCACGCGGACATCTTCGAGCCCGACATCGCGCGGGTCGAGGGCGCGACCCGCGCCACCTTCCGGATCGACGGTCACGCCCAGCCGTTCGAGATCGCGCCGCCCGACGGCGGCGTGGTCACGGTCGGCAAGCTGGTCGATCGCCACAGCCGCACCGTCCCCATGATCGTCGAGGTCGGCAACCCGGAGGGCCGGCTGCGGGTCGGCAGCTTCGCCACGGTCTTCATCGCCACCGGCGCGCCCCGCCAGGCGCTGGCGGTCCCCGACGACGCGATCGTCGACGACGCCGGGCGCGAGGTGGTCTACGTCCAGGCCGGCGGCGAGAGCTTCGAGCGGCGCCCGGTCACCACCGGCATCCGCTCGGGCGGCTGGACCGAGCTCGTCGACGGCGTCGCGGCCGGCGAGCGGGTCGTCACCCGCGGCGCCTACGCCGTCAAGCTGGCCGGGGCCGGCGCCGCGGTCCCCTCCCATGGTCACGCCCACTAGGACCCGGCCATGACCTTCATGGACGGCCTCATCCGCTGGTCGCTGACCCGCCGCGCGTTCGTGCTGGCGGCGGCGGCGACCCTCTCGATCTACGGCGCGGTCGTGGCCTGGCGCATGCCGATCGACGTCTTCCCCGACCTCACGGCGCCGACGGTCACGATCGTGACCGAGGCCCACGGCCTGGCCCCCGAGGAGGTCGAGTCCCTGGTCACGGTGCCCATCGAGACCGCGATGAACGGCCAGACCGCGGTCCGCCGCGTGCGCTCGGCCTCGGGCGTCGGCATCTCGATCGTGTGGGTCGAGTTCGCGTGGGGCACCGACATCGTGCGCGCGCGCCAGCTCGTGGGCGAGAAGCTCCAGCTCGCGCTGCCCCAGCTCCCGCCCGACCTGCCGCCGCCCCAGCTCGCGCCGGTGTCGTCGGTGATGGGCGAGATCATGTTCGTCGGCCTGCGCAGCGACGTCCACCCCGGCTTCGAGGTGCGCGAGGCGGCGGACTGGGTCGTGCGCCGCCGCCTGCTGGCGGTGCCGGGGGTCGCCCAGGTGGTGGCCATCGGCGGCGGCGTCCGCCAGTACCAGGTCCTGCTCGATCCCGAGCGCCTGCGCCGCTGGCGGCTCACCCTCGACGACGTCGCCCACGCCCTCGAGACCTCCAACCAGAACGCCACCGGCGGCTTCCTGGTGCGGGGGCCGCAGCAGCACCTGATCCGCGGCCTCGGCCGCTTCCGCTCGCGCGACGACCTGGCGGCGGTGATCGTGGCCAGCCGCGACGGCGTCCCCATCGCCGTCGGTCAGCTCGGGACGATCGAGGTCGGCGCCGGCCTCCGCTTCGGCGAGGGCTCGGTCGACGGCCGGCCGGCGGTGGTGATGGCGGTCAGCAAGCAGCCCGGCGCCAACACCCTCGAGCTGACCCGCGCGATCGAGCGCGAGCTCGACGCCCTGGTCACCGCCGTGCCCAAGGGCATGGTGGTGGAGCGCCAGCTCTTCCGCCAGGCCGAGTTCATCGCCGCCGCGGTCGACAACGTGGCCACCGCGCTGCGCGACGGCGCGATCCTGGTGGTGGCGATCATCCTCCTGTTCCTCGTCGATCCGCGGGCCACGCTCATCTCGGCCCTGTCGCTGCCGGTGTCGCTCCTGGTCGCGGTCATCGTCCTGGCCTGGGTCGGCGCCGGCATCAACACCATGACCCTGGGCGGGCTGACGATCGCGATCGGCGCCCTGGTCGACGACGCGATCATCGACGTCGAGAACGTGGTCCGGCGCCTGCGCGAGAACGCGCAGCGGCCTCCGCCGGCGCGGCGGCCGGCGCTCGAGGTGGTCTACGCCGCGAGTCGCGAGATCCGGGGCTCGATCGTCTTCGCGACCGTGATCGTGATGCTGGTCTTCGTGCCGGTGTTCTTCCTCGAGGGCGTCGAGGGCCGCCTGCTCGATCCGCTCGGCCTGGCCTACCTGATCGCGATCTTCGCCTCCCTGATCACGGCCCTGACCGTGACCCCGGCCCTGTGCCTGCTGCTCCTGCCGCGGGCTGCCGCCCGCCGCCACCGCGAGGGGCTGGTGGTGCGCGGCCTCAAGCGCGCCTACGCCGCGGCGCTGGCGCCGGCGCTGCGCCACGGCCGGCTCACGGTCGCGGCCGCGCTCGCCCTCACCGTGGGCGCCGCCGCGCTGGTGCCGGGGTTGGGCCGCTCGTTCCTCCCCGAGTTCAACGAGGGCGCCCTGACGATCAACGCCGTGACCGTGCCCGGGACCTCGCTGGCGGAGAGCGACGCGATGGGGCGCCGGCTCGAGGAGCTCCTGCTGGAGGTCCCCGAGGTGGTCTCGACCGCGCGCCGCACCGGCCGCGCCGAGCTCGACGAGCACGCCCAGGACGTCAACGTCACCGAGATCGAGGCCCGGCTGCGGCCGGGCCGGTCGCGCGCGCGCCTGCTCGACGAGCTGCGGCGGATCCTGGGCGCGGTGCCCGGGGTCGCGATCACGATCGGTCAGCCGATCTCGCACCGCATCGACCACATGCTGTCGGGCTCGCGGGCGGCGATCGCGGTCAAGCTGTTCGGCGACGACCTCTTCACCCTGCGCACCCACGCCGAGCAGATCCGGCGCGTCCTGGCCGCCGTGCCCGGGGCGGTCGACGTCTCGATCGAGCAGCAGGTCGACATCCCCCAGGTCGTCGTCGACTTCGATCTCGACCGGGTGGCGCGCGCCGGCACCCACCGCGGCGAGCTGGCCGAGGCCATGGAGCAGGCGCTGGTCGGGCGCAAGGTGACGCAGGTGATCGAGCGCCAGCGCACGTTCGACGTCGTCGTCCGCTACGATCCGGCCGGCCGCGACTCGCTGGAGGAGCTGGGGCGTACGCCGCTCGCCGTCCCCGGCCACGGCCTCCTGCCGCTGTCGATGCTGGCGACGATCCGGCGCGACGTCGGGCCCAGCACGATCACGCGCGAGAACGCCCAGCGCAAGATGGTGATCATGGCCAACGTCGCCGGCCGCGATCTGGGCTCGGTGGTCGACGACCTCCAGGCCCGGATCGCCCGCGAGATCGTCCTGCCCGAGGGTTACCACGTCGCCTACGGCGGGCAGTTCGAGAGCCAGGAGCGGGCCAGCCGGACCCTCACCGTGCTCGCCGCCGGCGTCGTCCTCGCCATCTTCCTGGTGCTCCACCTCGCCTTCGGCTCGGTGCGGCGCGCGCTCCTGGTGATGGTCAACCTGCCGCTGGCCCTCATCGGCGGCGTGATCGCGGTGTTCGCCAGCGACCCGGTGCTCACCGTCGGCTCGCTGGTCGGGTTCATCACGCTGTTCGGCATCGCCACCCGCAACGGCATCATGCTGGTCTCGCACTACGAGCACCTGCGCGCCGCCGAGGGCGCGTCGCTCGACGAGGCGGTGCGGCGGGGGAGCCTCGAGCGGCTGAGCCCGATCCTCATGACCGCGCTGTGCGCCGGGCTCGCCCTGGTGCCGCTGGTGCTCGCCGCCGAGCAGCCGGGCAACGAGCTGCAGGCGCCGATGGCGGTGGTCATCCTCGGCGGCCTCGGCAGCTCGACCGCGCTCAACTTGCTGGTGGTGCCGGTGCTCTACCGCTGGCTCGAGGGGCGGGCGCTGGCCCGCGACGCGCGCCGGGCCGGATCGGCCACCTGACCCATTGTCGGGTCCGCGGCCGCCGGTCATGGTCGCCCCCATGACGCGCACGTCCTCGGCAGGGTCCCCCTCGGTGTCGTCGTCGTCGCCGCCGGACGTCGGCGCGCGCCTGACCGCGCTCGACGGGCCGCGGCTGGTCGCCCTGGCCGCCGCCGTGCTCGCGGTCGAGGCCGCCGCCACCCTGGCCACCGGTCCGCTGACGGCGAGCCTCGGCGAGCTCTTGCGGGTGACGGCGCGCACCTCGCTCGCCTGGTTCCTGCTCGCGTTCGTGGCCCGGCCGCTGGTGGCGGTGGCGCCGTCGCCGGCGAGCAAGTGGCTCCTGCGCAACCGTCGCTACCTCGGCCTGGGGCTGGCGGTGTCCCACGCCGGTCACCTCGCCGCGATCGTCGCGTTCGCCGCGGTGGCGCCGACCGCGTTCTGGGCCGACCGCGAGGTGGGGACGCTCCTCGCCGGCGGCCTCGCCTACGCGCTCCTGGCGGCGATGGCCGCGACCTCGACCGATCGCGCGGCCGCCTGGCTCGGCCGGCGCCGCTGGCGGGCCCTGCACACCGCCGGCATGTGGACGCTGTGGGCGGTCTTCGCCGTCAGCTACGGCGGCCGGGCCGGCGTCAGCGTCCTGGCCGCGGTCCTGGCCGCGCTGATCGCCGGCGCCGCCGCGCTGCGCGCGCTCGCCTTGGTCCGGACCCGACGCCGCGGCCCGCGTCGCGCCGCGGCCTGACCCGCCGCCGCGCCGACCGCGCCGGCGGTCAGCCCTTGACCGCGCCGGCGGTCAGCCCGCCGACCAGGTACTTCTGCAGCACGTAGAACAGCACCATCACCGGCACGCTGGTGACCAGGGCGCCGGCGGCGAAGCGGCCCCAGTCGGCCGAGAACTGGCCGACGCTCGACTGCAGGAGCACCGGCAGCGTGTACTTGCCCTCGTCGGTGAGGAAGGTGGAGGCCATGATGAACTCGTTCCACGCGGTCATGAACGAGAACAGGGCGGTGACGGCGATGCCGGGGCGGGCCAGCGGCAGCACGATCGTGAAGAAGATGCGGGCGGGGCCGGCGCCGTCGACCCGCGCCGCCTCCAGCAGCTCGCGGGGCAGGCCGTCGAAGTAGCCCTTGAGCGTCCACACGCAGAACGGGATCGCCGTGGTCGAGTAGACCAGCACCAGGCCGGTGAGCGAGTTGAGGAGGTGGAGCTGATCGAGGAGCACGTAGAGCGGCAGCATCAGGAGCGAGGCCGGGAACATCTGCACCACCAGGAAGGTGGTGAGCGCGGTGCGGCGGCCGGGGAAGCGGAAGCGCGACAGGGCGTAGGCGGCGGTGCAGGCCAGGGCGATGCCGACCAGGGTGGTGGCCAGCGCCACCGCCACCGAGGCCAGGGCGTGCTGGAGGAACGCCAGCTCGCCGCCGGCGCCGCGCTGGCCGAGCAGGCCGCGGAAGTGCTCGAGGGTGACGTCCTCGGGCACCGGCGACGCCGACAGCGCGAACTGGCGGCCGGGCTCGAACGCCTTCTTGATGACGAGCAGCACCGGGTACAGCACCGCCGCCGTCGCCACCGACAGCGCGGCGTAGACGGCGATCATCAGCAGCGGCCGGGGCCGCCGGGTGCCGGCGCGCGGCGACGGGGCGGTCATGGCGCCTCCTCGGTCCGGCGGGTGACCCGGGTGCCGAACACCGTCCACAGCAGCAGGATGAGGAAGATGATCGTGCCCAGGGCCGCCGCCATGCCGTAGCGCTCGCCGCGCTCGAAGGCCCAGCGGTAGGCGTCGGTGACCAGGATGTCGGTCGAGCCGCCCGGCTTGCCGCCCGACACCAGGTAGATGACGTTGAACATGTTGAAGGTCCAGATCGAGCCCAGGATCACCGCCGGGGCCAGCGCCGGCCGCAGGTGGGGCAGGGTGATCTGGGTCAGGCGCTGCCAGGCGCTGGCGCCGTCGACCTCGGCCGCCTCGTAGAGGTCGCGCGGGATCGACTCGAGGGCGCCGAGCGCCACCACCATCATGAACGGGAAGCCGAGCCAGGTGTTGGTGGCGACGTTGGCGGCGAACGCGGTCGCCCACGACGAGAACCACGACACGCCGCCGACGCCCACACCCTCGAGCAGCGAGTTGATCGCGCCGTACTCGCCCTGGAACATGCCCTTCCAGATGAGGGCGGTGATGTAGTTGGGGATGGCCCACGGCACGATGAGCAGCACGCGGAACAGGCCGCGGGCGCGCAGCCACGGCTGGCGCAGCGCCAGGGCCAGGGTGGTGCCGATGACGACGTGGAACAGCACGTTGGCGCCGGTCCACAGCACGGTCACGCCGAGGATGAACCAGAAGTTGAGCGGGTCGTCGAAGGCGCGGCCGTCGCCGGACAGGATGCGGGCGAAGTTGTCGAGCCCGACGAAGGTCCAGGTGCCGTGCTGGTGATCGTAGAAGCCGATCACCAGGCCGACCAGGAACGGCACCAGCACCAGCACCGCCATCGCGACCGCCGCCGGGGTCAGGAACGACAGCGCCACCCGGTGGGCGATCAGGCCGGCGGCCAGGCGCTCGGTGGCGCCGCGGCCGTGGGCGACGGCGACCGCCGCTGCGACCCCGCCGGCGACCGCCGCCAGCGCCACGCCGCCCCACATCCACGCCGGCACCACCAGCACCGCGAGCCCGGCGCCGACGCCGAGGGCGCCCCGCCCCGACAGCGCGCCGGCGGTGACCAGCGCCGCGCCCAGGCCGAGGAGCCCGATCATCATGAGCCAGGGCAGGCCGGCCGGGGAGCCCGGCGGCGCGGTCACCGCGATCGCCGGCCCGCGCGGGGTCGCGATCGCGGCCACCGCCCGCCCGCTGCCGTCGGTGAGGAGCCCGACGAAGGGCCCCTCGCGATCGAAGCGCGCGGCGGCGTCGTAGAGCAGCTTGTCGGCGGCCGGCGCCTCGGCGCCGCCCAGGGCGCGGGTGCCGGCGGCGTCCACCACCGCGCGCCGGGCCAGGAACGGGTGGCGAGGGTCCGGCTCCGCCGGCAGCACCACGCCCAGCGCGCTGGTGGCGTGGAGCGGGGCCTCGCCGGCGGCCACCGCCGCCGCCGCCGCCTGGGCCCGCGCCCGCTCGCGGTCGGCCAGCTCGTGGTTGCGGTGGCGCACGAACGCCGTGAACAGCACCAGCCACAGCGCGAACGCGGCCACCGCGGCGTCGCGCAGGGCCGAGCGCACCGGCGGCCGGGGCGGGGGCGTCGAGGTCATCTCGGGCGTCACGGTACTACGGCGCCTCGTAGGTCCGGATCTCGCTGGCCACCCGGTCGAGGGCGTCGGCCGGCCGGCTGGCGCCCGACACCACGCTGCCCAGGGCGTTCTTGTACGGCGTCCACACCGCGCGCATGAGCGGCACCGCCGGCATCGCCACGCTGGCGTCGAGCTGGCGGCGGAAGGCGTCGAGCACCGGATCGGCGGCGAGGTCGCCGTCGTAGGCGCGCGGGTTGGGCACGACCTGGCGGGCGCGGCGGGCGCGGCGGCCGGCGGCGTCGTCGCCGGCCAGGGCCAGCATCACCGCGATCGCCGCGTCCTTGTCGCGGGCCCGCGCCGACATCAGCACGCCCTCGGCGCCCAGGAACGGCGCCGCCGGGCGTCCGGTCGCCGACACCACCGGCAAGGTGGTGACGGTCCACGGCACGCCGCCGGCGATGTCGCCCTGGAACCAGGGCCCCGACATCGCCATCGCCGCCTTGCCCTCGTTGAACAGGGTCGCGGTCAGGGCGACGTCGGCGTCCCGCGGCACGACCTCGCGCACCACCAGCTCGCGGGCGAAGGCCGCCGCCGCCACCGCCTCGGGGGTCGCGATCGCGGCCCGGCCGTCGGCGTCGAGGGTCTGGCCGCCGAAGCCGTGCAGCCACGCGGCGTGGCCGTACAGATCGTCGACCGGGTACGACAGCGGGAAGACGCCGCGGGCGCGCAGGCCGGGCGCCATCGCGAAGAGCTCGTCGGTGGTGGTCAGCGCCGCCGCGACCAGGTCGGTGCGCACGTAGAGGGCCAGCGACTTGACCGCCAGCGGCAGCCCCCACAGCGAGCCGCGGTAGGCCATCGCCGCCAGCGCGTCGTCGGCCCAGGTCGCGGCGGTGTCGCCGTCGATCCAGAACTCGATGGGCTCGAGCAGCCCCGACGCCACCCAGTCGCCGACGCGATCGTGGGAGTAGACGAAGAGGTCGGGGCCGTTGCCGTTGGGGATCGCGCTCGTGATCTTGTCGGCGAAGGCGTCGTAGGGCACCGCGACCAGGCGCACGGTGCGCTCGGGGTGGTCGCGGTTCCAGCGCGCGGCCTCGTCCTCGAGCGCCGCCCGCTCGTCGCCGCTGTAGGCGTGCCACAGCGTGACCGCGTCGTCGCCGGCGCGGCCGCAGGCGGCCAGCGCCAAGGCGGCGGCCAGCGCGGCGGCTCGCGCCGCCGGCCGGGACCTCGAGAGCGCCGCGGTCATGACGCCAGCCGGTGCTCCGAGCGGGCGTCGAACCAGTGCACGGCGCCGGGGTCGAGCCACAGCGTGACCGCGTCGCCGGGGCGGCCGGGGGTGCGGGCGTCGGCGCGCACCGTCACCTCGCCGGCCGGCGACGCGACGTGGAGCACGACCTCGGCGCCCAGGACCTCGCGGAGCTGCACCGCGCCGGGCAGCGGCACCCGGTCGGCGCGTCGATCGAGGCCGATGTCCTCGGGGCGGATGCCGATGACCACGTCGCCGCGGTCGTCCTTGCCCAGGCCGTCGAGGTGCGACGGCACCGGCACCTGGAAGCCGAGGCCGCGGGCGGCGCGCGCGCCCCCGGCGTCCTCGAGCGCCGCCGACAGGAAGTTCATGGCCGGGGTGCCGAAGAAGCCGGCGACGAAGCGGTTGGCCGGCCGCTGGTAGATCTCGAGCGGCGTGCCCACCTGCTGCAGGGTGCCGTCCTTGAGCACGACGATGCGGTCGGCCAGGGTCATGGCCTCGATCTGGTCGTGGGTGACGTAGAGCGAGGTCGTCGCCGACTCGCGGTGGATGCGCGCGATCTCGCGCCGCATGTCGCCGCGCAGCTTGGCGTCGAGGTTGGACAGCGGCTCGTCGAAGAGGAAGACCTTGGGCCGGCGCACGACGGCGCGGCCGATCGCGACCCGCTGCCGCTGCCCGCCCGAGAGCGCCTTGGGCCGGCGGTCGAGGTAGCTGTCGATGGCGAGGTTCTTGGCCACCTCCTCGACCCGGGTCCGGATCTCGGCCTCGGGCAGCTTGCGGATGCGCAGCGCGAAGGCGAGGTTCTCGAACACGCTCATGTGGGGGTAGAGCGCGTAGCTCTGGAACACCATCGCGATGTCGCGCTGCGCCGGCGGCATCGCGGTGACGTCGCGGCCGTCGATGAGGACGTGACCCTCGGTGGGGTCCTCGAGCCCGGCGACGATGCGCAGGGTGGTCGACTTGCCGCAGCCCGCCGGGCCGACCAGGACGACCAGCTCTCCGGACGTGAATGTCAGGTCGAGCCGGTCGACGGCCGGCCGCGCCGCGCGCGCGCCGTCGTAGACCTTGCGGATGCCCGAGAGCCGTACCTCGCACATGTTGGCCCGGACGATAGCAACCTCCTTGCCACGCCGAGAAGCTCACTGATCACCCGGAGTTGGCGCGCCAGGTGGCCGCGATCCCGTTGCCGATCGCAACGGGACGGCGAGCGGCGTTCGCGCCAGAAACATGGCGGGCACCGGTCGGGGCCGCGGCAGCCGCGTCGCGGTCGCGGCGCGGGAGGGTGGTGGAGGCCCGCACCGGTCCGCGACAGATTTCCGTGGGATCGGGGCCGGGTGGCGTCATGGTTCCAGGTGGTTGCGCCGCTCGTCGGTCTCTCGGGACGCCGGCACGGCCGTTGCTGATGCGCAGGTCATGCGCACGCTGCCCGCCGCCGCCGCCGCCCTCGTCCTCGCCCCCGCCCTCGCTGCCGCCCAGCCCGGCCTCGCGCCAGGCGCCGAGCCGGTGCCGGCGGTGCCGGCCTACGCGGTGCCGCCGCCCCCGGCCGCGGCCGCCGACGCGGCGCCGCCGCTGGTCGGGATCGAGAAGCGGCAGGTCGAGGACGTCGGCGCCGACCGCGCCTACCTCGCCCGCAGCGCGCTGATCGCGCCCAGCGGCGCGGTGACCTTCCAGCTCCGGGCCCCGATCGCGCCGGTGGCGCTGGGGCAGGTCAGCGCGTCGTTCGGCCGCTTCGAGCTCGGCGTCGGCGGCATCGGCATCGCCGAGGAGGGCAGGGTGCTGGCGGTGAACGGCAAGGTCCAGCTCCTGCGCAGCCGCCGCGCCGCCCTGGCGGCGAGCCTCGACATCTTCGCGCCGCCCGACGACGACGAGACCCTCTTCGTGCCGTCGCTGGTGGCCAGCCTGTGCGCCGACGGCGACGCCTGCAACACCCTGGTCTCGCTCCACCTCACCGCGCTGGCGATCGCCGGCGAGGACGAGGCCCCGGTGTTCGGCGGGGTGTCGTGGTCGATGGGCCGGGGCACGAAGCTGGTCGGCGAGCTCCACGTCACCGACGACGAGCACGACAGCGTCGTCGCCGGCTACGTCGGCGGTCGCTGGGGCCTGGGCAAGCTCGCGCTCGACGCCGGCGTCGGCTTCGGCGGCCAGCTCGGCGGCGCGCAGAGCTGCTCGGGTTGCTACGACGACGGCCCCGAGATCATGCCGTGGCCGTTCGTCGGGCTGTCGGGCCGCCTGTGACGCCCTGACGCCGTGACGCCGTTGCGGTGGCCCGGCGCGCGGCGCCGACCTGATTCCGTTGCGCGGCCGGCGCGGCTGGGGTACGACGGTGGGCCGATCATGGCCCGTCGTGCCAAGCCCGCGCCTCGCGCCGCCTCGACGCGGCCGCGCCTGTTCGGGCGCAAGGCGGCGCGCGGTCAGCTCCCTCCGGGCCTGGGCGTCGACCTCGATCTCCTCGCCGCGTCCCAGCCGGCGGCGGCGGTCGACACCCCGCGGGTGGTCGGCACCGGCGACGTGGCCTTCCGCCGGATCGTCGAGCGCATCGCCGGCGCCACCCGCTCGGTCGACATCCGCGCCTTCCTGTGGCGCGACGACGCCGCCGGCAACGTCTTCGGCGAGGCGGTGCTGGCCGCCGCCGAGCGCGGCGCCCGGGTGACGATCCACAAGGACCGGATCGCCGCGGTCTACGAGTACGCCGGCGGCAACAAGCAGAGCTTCTTCCACAAGCGCGTCGATCCGGTGCGCGGCATGCAGGCCTGGGTGCTGGGCGCGGTCTTCCGCAAGAAGGGCTCGTTCAAGCAGCGCCCCAACCCGCTGGCCGCCGCGATCCTCGAGCACCCCAACATCACGGTCGAGCACCACCGCAAGCGCTTCGATCACTCCAAGGTCTACATCGTCGACGACGAGTGGATGTGCCTGGGCTCGATGGGCATCGGCGACAACCACCTCCACGACTGGGTCGATCTCATGGTCGAGCTCGACGGCGCCCAGCACGTCGCTCGCCTGCGCCAGCGCATGGCCGGCGACGACGAGTTCGATCCGTCGCGCGGCATCGACTTCCTCGTCCACAGCCGCGAGGCCCACCGCCCGCGCACCTGCCCGATGCTCACCCACCGCCTGGCGCTCCTCGACAGCGCGCGCACGTCGCTGACGATCGAGATGGCCTACCTCGGCGACCGCCGCTTCACCCAGGCCCTGGCCCGCGCCGTCGGCCGCGGGGTCGAGGTCACGCTGGTCACCGCGGCCCGCGCCGACGTGCTGGGCAACGTCAACCGCGCCACCTGCGACACGCTGCGCCGCCTGACCGGGGCCCCCGAGCACCTGCGCATCGTCCACCTGCCGCGCATGGTCCACTCCAAGGTGGTCGTGATCGACCACCGCGTCGTCGACATCGGCTCGGCCAACTTCACGCGCATCTCCCACGGCGTCTACGACGAGATCAACCTGTACGCCGACCACGCCGGCTTCGCCCAGGCGGTCGAGCACGAGATCGCGCGCCACGCCGCCGAGGGCGAGGTGGTCGACGATCGGGTCCGCTACAAGCGGCTGGCCAGCGGCCTCGAGACCGCGATCATGGCCTACCAGTCGCGGAAGGGCGGCTAGCGTGGCCGGTCGCTCCAGCGTGCCGGCCGAGGACGTCCGCGCGCTCGGCGCCCGCGCCGAGCGCCGCCGCCAGATCCTCGACGCCGCCAAGCAGGTCTTCGCCGAGGCCGGCTACCACGGGGCGTCGATCCACGCGATCATCGAGCGGGCGGCGATCGCCCGCGGCACCTTCTACCTCTACTTCGAGAGCAAGGAGGCGGTCTTCGGGGCCCTGCTCGACGAGGCGATGACGGAGCTGCGGCACCGCATCGTGCGCATCGACACCGGGCCGGGGGCGCGCTCGCCCAAGGATCAGCTCGAGGACAGCCTGTCGGGGCTCCTGGCGTTCGTGGTCGCCGACCGGCCGCTGGCGGCGGTGCTCTTGTCGTCGAGCTCGACGCCGGACGCCGAGGCGGCGGCGCGGCTGGCCGGCTTCTACGCCGAGGTCCGGCAGGTGATCGCGCTGTCGCTGGAGACCGGGATGCAGATCGGCCTCATCCGCCGCTGTCACCCCGAGCGGACGGCGGCGGCGCTGCTCGGGCTGGTGCGGGGGATCGTGGAGCACTGCGTGACCCGGCCGGTGGACCAGCCGCTGGATCAGCCGATCGCGGACGTGACCCGCGAGCTGATCGACCTGGCGCTGGTCGGCGTGCTGGCGCGCTGAGCCCGAGCCCCACCCCGAGCCCGCGCCCGAGGTGGGATCGAGGCGATGGGACGGTTTGACACCCCGGCGGGCCCGGCCTACGGTCGAGGTCACCGGGGATGGCAGAATCGACGGATCAGGTCGGGGCGGGTCGATATGCGCTCACCGGGATGCTCGGGGAGGGCGGCATGGGGACCGTGTACCGGGCGGTGGACCGGCTGACGGGCGCGGAGGTGGCGGTGAAGCGGCTGGCCGTGCGGTCGCGGCCCGGCGTCACGCTGCCGGCGGTGGCGCCGCCCCGCGGCGAGATCGGCGGCGAGATCGGCGGCGCGCCCGGCGGCGAGGTCGGGACGGCGGTGACGGATCCGGCCTTCGACACGGCCGGGCACACGCTGGCGGCGACGCCCGCCGCTCGGGCCGCGGTCGCCGAGCGCGGCGACGAGGCGCCGACGCGGCAGGAGCGGCCGTCGCCGTCGCCGCGGCCCGACGGCGACAGCGCGCTGGCGATGCGGCTGGCCATCGCCACCGAGTTCCGCATCCTGGCCTCGCTCCGCCACCCGTCGATCATCAGCGTCCTCGACTACGGCTTCGACGACGAGCGGCGGCCGTTCCTCGTGCTCGAGCTGCTGGAGGACGCGCGCCCGATCACCACCGCCGCCCGCGGCCTGCCGCTGGCGGCGCGGGTCGCCTTCATCGCCCAGATGCTGCAGGCGCTCGACTACCTGCACCGGCGCGGCATCCGCCACCGCGACCTCAAGCCATCCAACGTGCTGGTCGCCGACGGCCGCGTGCGCGTGCTCGACTTCGGCCTGGCGCTGGAGAGCGGCGAGCATCACCGCCCGGCCGGGACCCTCGGCTACATCGCGCCCGAGGTCATGCGCGGCGAGCCGCACACGGTCGCCGCCGATCTCTACGCCGCCGGCATCGTCGCCTACGAGCTCCTGGCCGGCCACCACCCGTTCGGGCGCAGCGAGGAAGATCTCCTGCGCGCCAGCGGCCTGCCGCCGACCTTGACCCTGCACGATCCGTCGCTGCCGGCGGCGGCGAGCGCGGCCCTCGTCGACACCGTCGAGCGCCTGCTCGCCCACGCTCCCGAACGCCGGCCGTCGAGCGCGGCCCAGGCCCTGCGCCTGCTCGCCCGCACCGGCGTGCTCGGCGAGGGCGAGGACGCGGACGCCCAGCGCAGCCTGGTCGCCGCGGCGCGGCTGGTCGGCCGCACCCGCGAGCGCGCCCAGCTCCGCGAGGCCCTGGCCCGCGCCCGCCGCGGCCACGGCGGCGTGGTGGCGGTCACCGGCGACAGCGGCGTCGGCAAGTCGCGCCTGATCGACGACCTGCGCACCCACGCCCTGGTCACCGGCTTCGCGGTGATGGTCGGCGGCGAGGTCGCGGCCGGCGGCGGCGCCTACCAGGCGTGGCAGGAGCCGGTGCGCCTGCTCGCGCTCGAGGCCGCGCCCGGCGCCGCGGTGCCGTGGCCGCTCCTGGCGCTGGTCGTGCCCGACGTCGGCGAGCTGATCGGCGCCGGGCCGCTGGCGCCGCCGCCCATGGATCCCCAGACCCTGCAGGTGATGCTGTTCGGCGCGGTCGAGGCCCTGGTGCGCGCCGCCCGCGGCCCGACGCTCATCCTGCTCGAGGACCTGCACTGGGCGGGACCGGAGAGCCTGGCCCTGCTCGGCGCCATGACCCGGGTCGCCGCGCAGGCGCCGCTCCTCGTCGTCGCCACCGCCCGCACCGAGGCCGCGGCCGCGGTGCGCGGGCCGGGGGTGGAGGTGGTGGCGCTCGCGCCGCTCGAGCGCCGCGAGCTGGCCGAGCTGGCGACCGCGGTGCTGGGGCCGCTCGGCGATCGGGCCGACCTGGTCGAGCTCCTCCACCACGGCACCGGCGGCGTGCCGCTGTACGTGGTCGAGGCCCTGCGGCTCCTGGCCAGCCAGGCCGGCGGCCTCGATCGGATCGCGACGATGCGGCTGCCGCCGGCGCTGACCGTCGCCCAGCTCGAGCAGGCGCGGCGCGATCGCCTGGCCCGGCTGCCCGGCGACGTCCTGCCGCTGTGCGAGCTGGCGGCGATCGCCGGCCGCGAGCTCGATCTCGAGATGCTGGCCGCGCTCGGCCCCGGCGCCGGGCTGGCGGCGATGCTGGGGGCGGCCGAGCACGCCGGCGTGGTCGACGCCGACGTCGGCGGCTGGCGCTTCACCCACGACCGGGTGCGCGAGGTGCTGGTCGAGGGCATCGCCCCGGCGCGGCGCGCCGAGCTCCACCGCCGCGTCGCCGGCTGGCTCGACGCGCGGCGCCGCGATCCGGTGGCGCTGGCCTGGCACTGGGGGCAGGCCGGCGATCGGGCGCGCGAGGCGGCGTGGGCGGCGGCCGCCGGCGAGTCGCTGCTCACCCGCGCCGCGTACCCGCGGGCCCGGATCGCGTTCGAGCGGGCGCTCGCGCTCCTCGACGACCGCGGCCTCGCCGGCGCCGAGCGCGATCGCGCCGAGCTCGCGCTGCAGCTCGGCCGGGGCACCTGCGCCCTCATCCTCGACGGCTTCGGCTCGCCGGCGACCGCCGCCGCCTACGATCGGGCGGCGGCGCTGTGCGAGTCGCTGGGGGTGGCCGGCGGCGCCCAGGCCTTCGCCGTGCTGTTCGGCCAGGCCGCGGTCCACCTGTTCCGCGGCGACATCACGTCGTCGTTGCGCCTGGCCGAGCGCGCGCTCGAGATCGCGCGCGACGCCGGCGACGTCGACCTCGAGCTCGAGGGCCGCTTCGCCCTGTCCAACGCCCAGTTCTGGGCCGGCGATCTGGCCGGCTGCGAGGAGAACGTGCAGCGGGTGCTGGCGCTGTGGAGCGACGCGCGCGCGCCGCTCCACGCCGAGCGCTTCGGCCAGGTCCCGCGCATCACCTGCATGACCGGCGGGGCGTGGGGGGCGTGGGCGAGCGGCCGGCCCGAGCTGGCGCGCCAGCGCGCCGACGAGGCGGTGGCGCTGGCCCGCGAGCTCGGCCACGGCTTCACCGAGGCCATCGCGATCCAGGTCGGGACCTTCCTGGCCGCGCTGCGCCGCGACGTCGAGGCCACGCTCGAGGGCAGCGAGACCCTCATCCGCCTGGGCGCGCCGTTCCCGGCCTACATGATCCTGGCCCGCACCCTGCGGGCCTGGGCCCTGGCGCACCGCGAGCGCGATCGCCGCTACCTCGACGAGATGCGGGCGGTGTGGGCGGAGTGGCAGGCGATCGGGCAGGGCGCCGGCCACACCCTCATCACCGGGCTCCTCGCCGACGCCCTGCTCCTGTTCGCCGAGCCGGCCGAGGCGCTGGCGGTCGCGCGCGAGGGCGTGGCGTGGTCGGAGGCGCGCAACGAGCGGCCGCTGCGCGCCGACCTCCTGTGCCTGGAGGGCCGGGCGCTGTCGGCGCAGGGCGCGCCGGCCGCGGCCCGCGCCGCCCTGGCCGCCGCCCGTCGCGACGCCCAGGCCCTGGGCGCCGACACCCTCGTCCTGCGGGTGGCGGTGGCGACGGCGGCGCTCGACCTCGACGCCGGCGACCGGGTGAGCGCCCGCGCCGTGCTGGTCCCCGCCTTCGAGCGCGTGCGCGACGGCGGCGACACCGTCGACCTGCGCCGCGCCCGCGCGCTCCTGGCGCGCCTGGAGGAACGCCCGACATGAAGACCACCCCGCTCGATCGCTGCGCGCTGGAGGACCTCCTCGCCGGCGCCACCTTCCTCGGCTCCGGCGGCGGCGGCCCCCGCGTCGTCGGCCAGATGATCATCGACAGCCTGGTCGCGGCCGGCACGCTGCCGGTGCTGGTCGCGCCCGCCGACCTCGACGACGGGGCCTGCGGCGCGATGAGCGCGTTCGCCGGCTCACCCGACGACGCCGCCTCCGGCACCTTCGACTGGTCGCCGGCGACCCGCGCCTTCGCCGAGCTGTCGGCGCGGGCCCAGCGCGCGGGCGAGCCGGCGCTCTCGTTCGTGGTCCCGGTCGAGCTCGGCGGCGGCAACAGCTTCATCCCGCTGGCGGTGGCGGCCAGCCTGCCGACGCCCCTGCCGGTGCTCGACGCCGCCGGCGCCCGGCGCGCGGTGCCCAGCCTGGCCGAGACCACCTTCGCCGAGGCCGGCCTCGCGATCTCGCCCATGGTGCTGGCCTCGCCCACCGACGTCATGAGCGTGACGGTGTCGAGCGCGGCGGTCGCCGACAACGTCCTGCGCGCGGTGGTGGGCGGCGCCGAGGGCTTCGGCAACGAGGCCGGCGTGGCGGCGTGGACGATGAGCGGCGCCGCCGCGCGCGCGGCCTCGATCCCCCAGGCCACGACCTACGCCCGGGGGCTGGGCGCCGCCCTGCGCGCCGCCGCGCCCGACGCCAAGGTCGAGGCCGCGCTCGCCTACACCGGCGGCTTCCTGCTCGCCCGCGGCACGGTGGCGGCGGTGGCGGCCGAGACCGCGGGCGGCTTCGACCACACCACCGTCGAGCTCGCCTGCGACGACGGCAGCACCGTCCGCGTCTTCAGCCAGAACGAGAACCTCGTCGCGTACAGCTCGCGCCGCCCCGCGCCCCTCGCCCTGGCGCCCGATCTGCTCTGCTACCTGACCGAGGCCGGCGTGCCGTTCTCCAACGCCGACGCCGAGCTCGCGGTGGGGACGCGCGTGGCGCTGGTCGGCGTGCCGGCGCCGGCCGCCATGCGCACGCCGTACTTCATCGCCCAGTTCCAGCTCGACCTCCAGGGCCTGGGCTACGGCGGGCCGTGGGTGCCGGTCGAGGAGCTCACGACGCGGATGGCGTGAGGGCGCGGCGCGGTCGCCGCCGGCGCGCGACGGCGTAGGCGACGAGCGGCACCAGCGCGATCGCGCCGAGCAGCCAGAAGCCGGGCGCGCCGAGGTCCATGCCCCGCGGCCGGTAGACGCCGCCCTCGAGGGCGCAGGCGGTGGCGTAGAGCGCGGCGACCGCGAGGCCCGCGGCCGCCCACACCGGGCGATCGAGGGCCTCGGGCGGATCGGGCGGCGCGGGCACGGCGCCGGCGGCCGGCGCCACCAGCGGGCGCCACGCCGGCAGCTCCCAGACCAGGAGGCCGCACAGGCCGGCGACCATGAGGGTCACGACGATCGCGGTCGGGTAGACCGCCGTGCTCCAGCAGAAGGCGAGGATCGCGCTCATCACCGGCAGGGCGAGGGCGGCGCCGAGGGCGGCCCGGTGCTGGGTCATGAGCAGGAGCGCGGCCACGAGCTGGACGACGCCGACCGCGCGGTAGAAGCCGCCGGTGGCGTGGAAGGCGGGCAGGAAGTCGTGGAACGGGCCGTGGTTGGCGGCGTCGGTGAACGGCTGGCCGAGGACCTTGCGCACGCCGGCGGGCAGGAAGGCGAAGCCGATGAGCAGGCGCAGGAGCGCGACCGCGCGGGCGGCGGCGGGGTGGGCGCGGGCGCGGCGGCGGATCGCGTCGAGCCGGGACAGCATCGCGGCCCACGCTAGCACCTCGCGGCGCGCGCGGTCGGTTCCGGACCGAAACCGGCCGTGGGCGCCTTGGTTTCGGGCCGGGTTGTGCAAGGGTCGGGGCCATGGCGGAAAACGGTCGCATCCACGTGCTGCGCGGCGGCCCTCCGGCCGCGGTGCGGCTGGTCGGGGTGGCGCTCAGCGCCCTCATCGTCATCGGCGTCGGGCTGGCCCGGGTCGGCTGCGTCAACCGGCACACCCCGCCGGGCCACGAGGGCTACCTGCGGTCCAACCCGCTGCTCGGCGCCGGCGAGTTCGTCGGCATCCAGCGCGGGCCGACCTCGACCGGCCTGGTGTGGCGGCAGGAGGTGGTCAACATCGACATGCGCCCGCGCACGTTCAGCGAGGAGATGAGCATCATCACCGCCGAGCGCCTGCCGCTCACCTTCCGCGCCCACGCCCGCATCGGCCTGCGCGCCGGCGGGGTCAAGGACGTGGTCGAGAGGTTCGGCGGCGCCAACTGGTACGCCGCCAACGTCGGCGAGCAGTTCCGCTCCGAGGTCCGGGCCAAGGTCCAGTCGCTCGACGCGTTCAGCGTCAAGGCGCGGTCCGGCGAGATCGCCGACACCGTGCTGGCGTCGATGCAGGATCGCTACGCCAAGACCCCCATCGAGTTCCTGTCGGTCGACATCGGCGACATCGCGTACCCGACGGTCGTGGTCGAGTCGGTCATCCGCAAGTTCGTGACCAACGAGGACAACGAGCGCAAGGACATCGAGCTCAAGATCGCGCAGCGCGAGATCGACATCGGCATCGCCGAGGCCGAGGGTGTCGCCGACGCCCAGCGCATCATCCGCACCACCCTCGACCCGATGTTCCTGCAGTTCGAGGCGCTGGGCGCCATCGAGGAACTGGCCAACGCCCCCAACGCCACCTTCATCATCCAGCCCACGGGCAAGGGCGGCGCGCCGCTCCTGCTCAACATCGACAAGTGAGGACCCGGACCATGCGCACCACCTCGCGCCTCGCGCTCCTCGCCGTCGTGCCCGCCGGCGGCGCCGCCGCCTGCACCAACCCGTCGACCCCGGCCGGCCACGAGGGCTACGTCTTCCGCACGCCGCTGGTCCTGGGCAAGATGTCCTACCAGCAGACCCTGGTCGGCCCGGCCTCGACCGGCATGTCGTGGCGGCTCTACGTCGTCAACGTCGACATGCGGGCCAAGAGCTACAAGGAGGACTTCCAGCTCCTCACCCGCGACAACCTCTCGGTCGCCTTCCAGGTCTCGACCCGCATCGCCCTGCGCACCGGCTCGGTGCGCAAGGTGGTCGAGGAGTACGGCGGGCCGCAGTGGTACGAGCGCAACGTCAAGGAGCCGCTGCGCACCGTCATCCGCCGCGAGGTGATGGAGGTGAGCGCGATCGACATCCAGCTCGAGACCGACAAGGTCCGCCAGCGGATCTACGACCAGCTCGTCGGCAAGTACCAGGACACCCCGGTCGAGATCCTGTCGGTGGACATCGGCTCGATCGAGTTCCCGACCGCGGTGACCGAGGCCATCCAGGCCAAGATCGCCAAGCAGCAGGAGTTCGAGCGCCAGGAGTTCGTGCTGGCCAAGACCCGTAAGGAGGCGGCGATCCGGGTGCTCGAGGCGCTCAAGGTCGCCAAGCAGCAGCGCATCATCAGCGAGACCCTCGACCCGCTCTACGTCCAGCGCAAGGCGGTGCAGGTCTACCGCACCCTGGCCGGCTCGACCCAGAACAAGACGTACCTGGTCCTGCCCAACACCGCCGACGGCACCGGCATGCCCCTGGTCCACTCCGAGGGCAAGCGCAAGGTCCTCACCTCCGCCGACGAGGCGCTGCTCAAGCAGATGGAGGAGCGCTACATGGCGGTCGCCCGCGAGGCGACGGTGCCGACCGAGGAGCCCGCGGCGCCCGCGCCGACGCCCGCGCCGGGGGACGGCCCGCCCGCGCCCGCGCCGGGTGACGCGACCGCGCCCGCCCCGGCGCCCGCCCAGCCCTGAGCCGCCGGGGCGCGCGCTCACCCGGCGACGGGGCCCGGGTCGCCGTCAGCCGCGCCCTCGACGGCGCGGTCCGCGTCCGCGTCACCTGGTCCCCGCGCGGTGGCGCCCGGCGCGGCGATCCCACGCAGCGAGACCATCAGCCGGTAGAGCGCGCGCACCGGCTCCAGCCGACGTGTGATCGCCCCTGCCGACATGTCGACGGCCGGCGAGGCGCTGGGGGCAGTCGGCGTCATCGGCTCGGCCCTCGAGCGCGGCGAGGTCGGCGACGTCCTGGGGACGCGCCGCCAGGCGGTTCATCGCGATGAGCCCGGCGCGCGATACGGTCCAGATGCGTCGGTCGCCCCACGGCACCTCCGTTCGTCCGTCCCAGATCGCCGTCAGTGACGGTCCGGCGACGACCAGGTCGAGCGGGAGGAGCTCCCCGGTGGCGGCGTCGAGCTTCGAGACTCGCTGGACCTCGCGCGGCTTGCCTTCGCGCAGCCCGAACGTCATCCGGCGCGCCGGGACATCGAACCCGCAGGCGCGCGCCGAGCGCACGGCGTCGGCGAGCTGATCGGCGCGGACGAGCACCTCGATGTCCATGGTCGCGCGAGGATGGCCATGGACCGCGACCGCCAGGCCTCCACAGAGCGCGTACTCCACGCCGTCGCGGTCGAAGCCGTCCACGAGGGACTCGAGCTCGGCGACGAGGTCGAGGGCCATGCTCCCGGTGTAGCGGGAGGCGGCCGGCCCGGTCATCAGGTCTCCTCGCCGCGCAGCACCCGCTGGCACCAGCGGTGGAGCAGGCGGCGCTTGCCGTCGGACAGCTCGCGGGTGACCGGCATGTAGAGGGTCGAGTCCCAGGTGGCGCGGTCGGTGAGGAGCAGGAGCATCTGCGCGCTGCGCATGCACGCCTGCTTGTCGTTCAGCGGCAGGTGGTCGTCCATCACCGGGAAGACCTTGTAGAAGTAGCGGAGCACGCGCTCGTAGACGAGCGCCCACGTCACCTGGTCGTCGGGGATGGCGTCGAGGTCGGCGTCGGCGGGCAGGACCCGGACGTGGACGAAGTAGAGCCAGGTCCAGGCCGGCGAGAAGCCGTTCAGGTCCGACGGTGGCGCCTGGCCGTCGGGCGTGAGCAGGAGGATGCACATGCCGGGGGCGACGGCGGTGAGCGTGAGCGCCAGGTTCCCGGCGGCGGCGGTGAAGCCGCCCTCGGGCGACACCGTGACCACCGGCGCGACCTTGCCGTCGGGGCCCGGCACCGGCAGGGTCAGCTTGGCCGGGATGGGGTGCGTGCCGTCGGGCGCCGGCGACAGGGTCTCGAGCGAGCGGTACTGGAGCACGGTCACGCCCACCGGCTCCGCCGGCGCGACGCCGCGGGCGCGGACGTTGACGGTGATGGTCGCGCGCTGGCCGAGGGTGAGGTACGTGGCGCGATCGTCGCTCTCGGCCACCAGCGGCCGCTCGAGCAGGAGCGGCTGGGCCGAGGCCTCGGGCGCGACGAGCTGGAGCGTGCCGGCGGCGACGGTGGCGGCGGTGACGCCGGGCGGCAGCGGGAGCTCGACCAGGCCGGCGCCCGCCAGGTACGTCGCCTGGTCGTAGGGCACCGGACCGAGGTCATGGACGACGCCGGCGGCGTCCACGACCTGCAGGATCGCCGGGCCGAGATCGGCCTTGGAGATGATCGACGGATCGGGGGGCGGGGTCGGATCGAGATCGGTCGGCTCGGGGGCGGCGGCGGGCGGCGGCGGCGGCGGCAGGACGGTGTCGCGGAACGCCGCCACCAGGTCGAGCACGATCGCCGAGCCGTCGGCGGTGAGGGCCGCGGTCGCCGGCGCCAGCTCGTAGGCGCCGACGAAGCGGTCGGGCAGGGGGTTCTGGAGCTGGGCCACCGGGTTGAGGCGGCGGCCGGCGGGCACCGTGCCCCACTCGCCCTGGCGCCAGGGCGCGATCGTGCCCAGCACCACGCCGATCGACGCGTTGCGGACGGTCTTGCCGAGCGCGAACAGCTTCGCGAGCTGGGGGTCGGTGTAGGAGCGGTTGAAGAAGTAGGTGGCGAACCGCACCACCAGGCCGGCCGCGCCCGGCGCCGTCGCCGCGGCGGCCAGCGCCGCCACCGCCGGCGAGCCCGCGTCCGCGAACGTGAGCGTGCCGGCCGGCAGCGGGAGCTGCCAGGTGGCGGCGAACGTGGCGTCGGGGAACATCGCCAGGTTGCGGAACTGATCGAGCCAGCGGGCGTGGGTGCGCGGGATCGCGACCTGATCGGTGGACTGCGCGATCAGGCGCGGGCCGAGGTCGGCGCCCGCGGCCGAGGCGCCGCCGTCACCCACGGCGAAGCGCGGGATGAACATCTGCGACGAGAAGTCGCTGGTGGGATCGAGGTCGACGATGATCGCCGGCGTGGTGTCGTCGCCCCAGGCGTTGCCGGCGATCGTCACCGGCTGCCCGATCACCGGATCGCCGGTGGTGACGCGGCCGCCGCCCGGCGGATCGTACCCGGTCACCACCGCGCCGCTCCACACCACCGAGTTGTCGCCGTAGAAGTTCCAGTTGCCCTCGAGCGTGGGCATCAGGCCCTCGTGGATGATCCCGAGGTTCAGGACCACCAGCTCCTTCATGGCCTGGCGGAACTGGTCGTCGCTCATGGCCAGGAACTTCGGGTAGAGGGTCGCCTGCTCGGGCTCGACCACCAGGTCCCAGTTGTTGTTGTTGACCGTCGGCGTCGACACCGCCATCTGACCGACGAAGTGGAGCCGCGGTCGATCGAGGGCGCTCATCGCCGGGCCTCTCGCATCGACCACACGAAGTCGAGCGCGGTGAACTGATCGGGGCCGGGCCCGAACGGCGCCGTCGGCGGCGCGCCGGTGGGCCCGACCAGGTTGCCGGCCTGCATCGTGAAGAAGTCGAGGCGCGCCCGCGCGCCGGTCGACACCGAGGCCAGGGCGTGGCAGGTCAGGCACGAGCTCGAGGTCTGGAAGCGGGTCTCGATCTGGGTGTTGGCGAGGAGCGTGGGCTGGCCGCCGACCGTGGCCTCGGTCTGCACGCCGTTGGCCTGGTAGTAGGCGAAGGGCGTGCCGGCCAGCGCCTGCTGGAAGCGGGCGTTGACCGCCGCGGTCGCGGCGTCGACGGGCAGCCGGAGCGGGACGCCGGTGGTCGTCGGGTTCTCGATCTGCTCGAACGTGATCCACACCCAGCTCGGCAGGGCCTTGGAGGTGACGTGCAGCCCGGTCAGGCCCACCGCGACGGTGGTGGCGGGGCCGCCACCGTCGGGCACGAGCCGGGCCTGCGCGACCAGATAGTGATCGAGGCGATCCTGGTCGGCGACGGGGTCGAGGATCTTCCACGACGCCTTCACCTCCATGGCGGTCGTCGGGAACGCCACCGGCGCGGCGCCGGCCTGGCGCAGCGCCGCCTGGCCGCCCCAGCCGTAGAGCTGACGCGACACCAGGTACTCGAACGCGCCCTGGTTCATCGCCACCGTGTAGGTGATCGGGTTGCCGTTGACGTCGCTGAGGGTGGTGCCGTCGATCTCGCCCTGCGACAGGAGCGGCGGCCCCACCGGCCCGCCGTCGTCCCACGGCAGCGGTCGCGCGCCGCCTCCCAGGTAGACCTCGTGGACCTCCTTCCACGTCTGCCACACCGTCGGCGTGGTCCCGAGCTTCCCGGCCGGATCCGGCGCGCCGCGCTGGCCGGGCAGGGCGGGCCAGTTGAGATACAGGAAGAGGTACCAGGCCAGGGTCGCCGGGTCGGTCGCCGACATCCGGGCGATCGCGGCCGGGACCGTGGCCACCGAGGCGAGCTGGGCGAAGCCGGGCAGGCCGCCCGGCGCGGTGGGTGGTACCGCGTCGGCGGTGGGTGGCACCGCCGAGCCGCTGCCCGTGCCAGGGCCAGATCCCTGTGTAGACGAAGACTTGCAGGCGACGAGCGCTGTGGCCGTCGCCAGGAGAATACCCCGGCGCATGGAGCCCCCTTCCGTGGCTGCGAAACCGTAGGCGGCGGCCGGGCCCGGGCACAACCCGATTCCGTCCAGATCGTGCGTGCGCCCACTCCCGCCTGGACCGAAGTGGTCGGACCTTCAAGGGCGCGATCTCGCACGGTTTTAGAACTAGACTGACGCGTCAGTCCACGACTAGACTGACGCGTCAGTTCAGTCCTCCCCCCGGACGAGGTCCCCGCATGAGCACCCCGCAGAAGCTGATCATCGGCGTCGACGTCGGCTCCACCACCGTGAAGCTGTGCGTCGTTCACCCCGAGACGCTCGAGATCCTCTGGAGCAAGTACGAGCGGCACGAGACGCGGCAGCCCGAGAAGACGCTCGAGATGCTCGAGCTCATCAAGGCCGAGTTCGCCGACGTCAAGGACAAGGACTTCCGCCTGTTCATCACCGGCTCCGGCGGCGGCCCCATCGCGCCCCAGCTCGGCGCCAAGTTCGTGCAGGAGGTGAACGCGGTGACGATGGCGGTGGAGAAGCTCCACCCCGACGTCGGCAGCGTGATCGAGCTCGGCGGCCAGGACGCCAAGATCATCATGTTCAAGCAGAACGAGGAGACCGGCGACAAGACCGCCCAGACCTCGATGAACGACAAGTGCGCGTCGGGCACCGGCGCCACGATCGACAAGTGCGTGCTCAAGGTGGCGATGCCGCGCGAGGAGGTGCCGCACCTGGTCTTCGACCCGACCAAGCTGCACCACGTCGCCGCCAAGTGCGGCGTGTTCGCCGAGACCGACATCGTCAACCTGGTCAAGAGCGGCATCCCGCGCGGCGAGATCATGAACTCGCTGGCCGACGCCATCGTCAGCCAGAACCTGGCCGTGCTCACCCGCGGCAACACCCTCAAGGCCAAGGTCCTGCTCCTGGGCGGCCCCAACACCTACCTGCCGTTCCTGCAGCAGTGCTGGCGCCTCCGCATCCCCGAGGCGTGGGCCGAGCGCGGCTACGACTACCCCAAGGACGTGCCCCTCGACGAGCTGATCTTCGTGCCGAAGAACAGCGAGTACTACGCCGCCTACGGCGCGGTGCTGTTCGGCATCCACGAGCCGGCCAACGTCGGCGTCTTCCGCGGCCTCGAGCCCCTGCGCGAGTTCATCAGCCACGGCCGCAAGTCCAAGCTCGGCGAGTCGGCCGGCCCCGGCCTGGTCGAGGCCGAGGCCCAGCGCGTCGCGTTCGAGGACAAGTACCAGACCCCGCCCTACGAGGACGCCGTGCTCGAGGCCGGCAAGACCTACCGCGGCGTGATCGGCCTCGACGGCGGCTCGACCTCGAGCAAGTGCGTGCTCATCGACGAGCACGAGACGATCCTCAAGAAGGTCTACATCCTGTCCAAGGGCAACCCCATCGCCGACATGCGCGAGATGTTCCGGGAGATGCGGGACTGGGCCACCGCCCAGGGCGCCCGGCTCGAGATCACCGGCTTCGGCGTCACCGGCTACGCCGGCGACGTGCTCGAGAAGTCGCTGGGCGCCGACGCCAACATCGTCGAGACCGTCGCCCACATGATGAGCGCCAAGCGCTGGTTCCCCAGCGTCGACGTCATCTGCGACATCGGCGGCCAGGACATCAAGGTGCTGTTCATGCAGCACGGCGACGTCAAGAACTTCCGCCTGTCCAACTCGTGCTCGGCCGGCAACGGCATGCTGCTGCAGGCGATGGCCGACCAGTTCGGCCTGCCGGTCAAGCAGTACGCCGAGGTCGCGTTCCAGGCCCGCCTCGCCCCCAAGTTCAGCTACGGCTGCGCCGTCTTCCTCGACTCCGACCGCGTCAACTTCCAGAAGGAGGGCTACGCGCGCGAGGAGCTGCTCGCCGGCCTGGCCCTGGTCCTGCCCAAGAACGTCTGGCAGTACGTGGTCCAGATCCCGCGCATGGCCGAGCTCGGTCGGGTGTTCGTGCTCCAGGGCGGCACCCAGAAGAACCTGGCCGCGCTCAAGGCCCAGGTCGACTACATCGAGAAGCGCGTCCCCGGCGCCGAGGTCTACCTCCACCCCCACTGCGGCGAGGCCGGCGCCATCGGCGCCGCGTTCGAGGCCCTGCGCGTCACCAAGCGCCGCGGCACGTCGACCTTCATCGGCCTCGATCAGGCGATCGACATCAACTACACGTCGACCAACGACGAGACCACGCGCTGCAACTTCTGCCCCAACAACTGCTCGCGCACGTTCATCGACACCGCCACCCTCGACGGCAAGACCGCGCGCTACATCTCGGGCTTCTCGTGCGAGAAGGGCACGGTCGAGGACCTCGACGCCCTCAAGAAGCTCAACAAGGAGCGCCAGGGGCGGATGAAGAAGTACCCCAACCTGGTCGACTACGAGGCCAAGCTCTGCTTCAAGAGCTTCTTCACCCCGGCCCCGATGCCGGCCGCCGGCACGCCGGTCCCCGACGTCCAGGTCAAGCGCACGCTCACCGGCCGCGTGATCCGCAAGGCCATCGAGCGGCCGTTCCAGCGCAGCTCGGCCGAGCTCGCCGCCCGCCGCCGCGAGGTCCGGGTCGGCATCCCGCGGGTGCTCAACCTGTGGTCGACGGCGCCGTTCTGGCGGGCCTACTTCGAGGCCCTGGGGCTCGACTCGCGCAACGTGGTCTTCTCCGACGAGACCAGCGAGGAGCTGTGGCAGGCCGGCTGCAAGTACGGCTCGGTCGACCCCTGCTACCCGTCGAAGGTGTGCCAGGCCCACGTCCACAACCTCCTGTTCAAGCACCACGAGAAGAAGCCGCTCGACTACGTCTTCTTCCCGGCCATGACCCACGTCCCGACCTACAACGTCAACACGATGGACACCGCGTCGTGTCCGGTGGTGTCGGGCACGCCCAAGGTCATCCGCGCCGCCTTCACCAAGGAGACCGACTTCTTCCGCGAGCGCGGCATCAGCTACCTCGACACCGCGGTCACGCTCAACGAGCCGCTCATGTGCAAGCGGCAGATGTTCGACGAGTGGGGGCCGCTGCTCGGCATCACCGAGGACGAGAACGACTTCGCGATCGACCAGGCCTTCGCCGCCCTCGACGAGTTCGACCGGCAGATGGAGGCCAAGGGCCGGGCGATGCTCGAGGAGATCAGCCGCGAGAACCGGGTGGCGCTGCTCCTGATCGGGCGCCCGTACCACAACGACCCCGGCCTCAACCACGCCGTCCTCGAGGAGTTCCAGGCCCTGGGCTACCCCATCCTGTCGATGCGCTCGATCCCCAAGGACCGCGCCTACCTCGATCCGATCTTCGCCGAGGACCTGCGGCTCGGGCACATCGAGGATCCGCGCGACGTCTCCGACGTCTGGCCCGAGAACTACTCCGTCAACTCGGTGCAGAAGGTGTGGGCGGCCAAGTTCGCCGCCCGCCACCCCAACGTCGCGGTCCTCGACCTGTCGAGCTTCAAGTGCGGCCACGACGCGCCGACCTACGGCCTCATCGACAGCGTCATCGCCTCGGCCGGCAAGGCCTACTCGGCGCTGCACGACATCGACGCCAACAAGCCGTCGGGGTCGATCAAGATCCGGGTCAAGACCTACGCCCACACCCTGATGCTCCTGCGCGAGAAGCTCGAGGATCAGGCCGAGAAGCACAAGGAGCTCGACGTCGCCCTCGCCCGCAGGAAGCTGGAGCTGCTCGAGCAGCTCCAGCACAAGCTGGCGGGGGTCGGTCGCACCGACGACACCGTCGATCAGGCGGTGGCCACGCTGAAGGATCAGCTCGCCGCCCACCACGCCACCCAGAAGCACCAGAAGCGCCCCGCGTCGCTCGCGGTCCTGCGCGCCTAGCCGTCGAGCCAGCACGCACCCAGCACGCACCCAGCACGCACCCAGGTAAGGAACGGGAGAACACATGTCCATCATCAATGACGACCTGAAGGGGCTCGACGCGCTGTCGATCGAGGGCATCGAGGCCGAGCTCGAGAAGTTCGAGCGCGAGGAGCGCACCCGGCTCGGCCTGCCGACCCAGGGCGCGCGCCACTGGATCGACGAGGTCCCGCGCGAGTTCACCGCCGCCCAGCGCGCCCACACCACGATCCTGGTGTGCGGCCTGACCATGGCCCACGACCTGTTCATCCAGGCGGCGCTGCGCGGCATCGGCTACAACGTCCGCGCCCTCGACGTGCCCGACAACGACGCGCTCCAGTTCGGGCGCGAGTACGGCAACCGCGGCCAGTGCAACCCGACCTACTTCACGGTCGGCAACCTGGTGAAGTACCTCGACGGCCTGCGCGAGCAGGGCATGAAGACCGAGGACATCGTCAAGAACCACGTCTTCATCACCGCCGGCGCCTGCGGCCCGTGCCGCTTCGGCACCTACGTCACCGAGTACCGCAAGGCCCTGCGCGACTCCGGCTTCGACGGCTTCCGCGTCCTCCTGTTCCAGCAGACCGGCGGCCTCAAGCAGGCCACCGGCGACGAGGTCGGCCTCAAGATGGATCCCCAGTTCTTCTGGGGCGTGGTCCGCGCCGTGCTCATCGGCGACGCCCTCAACGTCCTCGGCTACCGCATCCGGCCCTACGAGGTCGAGGCCGGCGCCACCGACCGCGCCCTCGAGAAGGCCAAGGGCTACATCGCCCAGGCCTTCGCCGAGAACCGCTCGCTGGTCAAGGCGCTGTACCGGGCGCGCCAGGAGCTGGGCAAGGTCCAGGTCGACCGCACCCGGGTCAAGCCCAAGGTCGGCATCATCGGCGAGTTCTGGGCGATGACCACCGAGGGCGACGGCAACTACGGCCTGCAGCGCTTCCTCGAGGCCGAGGGCGCCGAGGTCGACATCCAGATCGTCACCGCCTGGCTGCTCTACATGATCTGGCAGGGCCGCTACGACACCCACAAGCGCATGGTCCTGCGCGGCGCCGACCAGAAGCAGCACGCCGAGGGCGGCTCCAAGTTCGGCCTCGAGGGCGTCGACGTGCGCAAGCGCCTGGTGTCGCTGTGGGCCGGCGAGAAGGTGCTGCGCGGCCTGTTCCAGACCGTGGCCACCGGCCTCGGCCTCCACGACTTCCACCTCGCCGACATGGACGAGGTGGCCGAGGTCTCGCACGCCTTCTACGACAACAACCTCCGCGGCGGCGAGGGCCACATGGAGGTCGGCAAGCTGATCCAGAACGTGGCCTACAGCAAGGTCAACATGACCCTGTCGGTCAAGCCGTTCGGCTGCATGCCCAGCTCGTCGGTGTCCGACGGCGTGCAGAGCTTCATCACCGAGCTCTACCCGCAGGCGATCTTCCTGCCCATCGCGACCAACGGCGACGGCGCGGTCAACGTCTACAGCCGCGTCCAGATGCAGCTCTTCAAGGCCAAGCAGGTGGCGGCGCGCGAGGTCGAGACCGCGCTGGCCGAGGTCGGCATGACCATGGACGAGGTCCGCGCCTACCTGGCCAAGCACCCGGCGCTCATGCACCCGTTCCACAAGAGCCCGCACCGCTCGGGCTCGACCACCGCCGATCTCGTCTACGAGGTGGGCGCGCGCCGGAGCAAGGTCGCGTACTGGCGGGGCAAGGTCGTCGAGCTGGTGACCCGCAAGCACCCGAAGGAGGAGCGGGCCGCCCACCAGCACGTGCTGGCGGTCGCGCGCAAGGCGGCGGAGAAGACCACCCGCAAGAAGTCGATCGTGCAGACCGCGCCCGAGGTCGACGACGCCGTCGTCGAGGGCCGGCCCGCGGTCCCGGCCGGCCGCAAGACGCTGACGGTCCTGAACTGAGCGCGGCCCCGCGTCGTCGTCAGGCGACCCGGGGCCGTCGTTCGGCGGCGCAGGCGCGCCGCCCGCCGGCGTCAGCTCAGGATGAAGCCGCGGCCCTGGAAGCGCGGCGGCGAGCCGCCCCGCGGGCGCTTCTTGACGGTGCCCGTGAGCTCGACCTGGGCGTGGCGCTCCTCCTTGTCGGCGACCAGGTAGCGGACGTGGAGCAGGTGCCGGGCCGGCCCCGCCTGGGCCGGCGCCACGAAGGTCGCGCGGATCACGCCGCGGCCGCCCGGGGCGATGGGCGCGCGCGGGACCGTCGCCGTGAGGCACTTGCACGACGAGCGCAGCTTCTTCTTGTCGAGCGAAAGCGGCGTGCCGCCGGTGTTGACGAAGGTGATCTCGACCGTCGCCCGCTTGCCGGCCTCGACCTCGCCGAGGTCGACCGACGGCGCGTCGAGGGTGAGCACCGGCGCGGCCGGCGTCGGCGGCGGCGCGGGGCGGGGCGCGGCGGGCGGCGCGGGCGGCGCCGG
>CAADGB010000471.1 GCA_900696455.1 uncultured delta proteobacterium | reverse complement strand
CGCGCGCACGGCCGCGGCGAGCGCGCCCACGGCCGCGGGGCTGTCCAGCGTAACCGCACCGTCCGCGCCCGGCGGCAGCCCGCCCAGGCCATCGCCCGCCATGCCCATGCCCGCGCGATCGAGGCCCGCCCCACCACCCGCCGCACCAACCCCAACCCCAACCCCAGCTCCAACCTCGACCCCACCCCCACCCCCACCAGCCCCACCACCCCCGCCCCGAACCCCACCACCCCCACCAGCCCCCGCCACCCGACCGCCCCCGCCCACCCCACCCGCCACGCCCGGCGCCGCGATCGCTGGCAGCACCAGCGGCCGCGTGTCGACGTAGTCCACGGTCGCGGCCCAGGCCTCGAGCGTGGGCGCGTCGAGGTCGTCGGCCAGCCGCGCCAGGTCCGCGGCCAGGCTGCGCGCGTCGGGGCGCGCGGCGGGCGACTTGGCGAGGCAGCGCTCGAGCAGCACCCGGAGCGGGGCGGGGGCCTCGCGCTCGCCGAGCGGCGCGGGGGCGTCGTGGACGTGGGCGTAGAGCCACTGCATGGGGTCGCTGGCCTTGAAGGGCAGGCGGCCGGTGAGCGCCTGGTAGAGGACGGTGCCGAGGGCGTAGACGTCGGCGGCGCCGGTGACCTCGAGCGGGGTCGCGATCTGCTCGGGGGCGAGGAACTGGGGGGTGCCGATGACGGCGCCCTCGGTCGACAGGCTCATGCGGGAGAGCGACTCGCGGAGCTTGGCGAGGCCGAAGTCGAGGAGCCGGCAGCCGGGGGCGTCGGCGGTGATCATGATGTTGTGCGGCTTGACGTCGCGGTGGACGACGCCCATGGCGTGGGCCACGGCCAGGGCGTCGGCGAGGACGGCGCCGAGGCGGGCGACCACCGCCGGCGGGACGGCGCGGCCGCGTTCGCGGCAGCCGTCGAGGTTCTGGCCCTCGACCAGCTCGAGGACCTGGTAGAGGCGGCCGTCGTCGGTGACGTCGACGTGGAGCACGCGCACGATCGCGGGGTGGGCGAGCTGGGCGGCGGCGGAGGCCTCCTGCAGGAAGCGGACGCCGGTGGTGAGGTCGCCCGACTGGGTGCGCACGACCTTGACCGCGACCCGCTGGTCGGCGAGGTGATCGATCGCGGCGTAGACCACGCCCATGCCGCCGACGCCGATCACGTACTTGAGCTCGAAGCGATCGCCGAGCAGCGTGCCCGGGGCCAGGGGGTCGCCGCCGTGCTCGGCCTCGGCCAGGCGGCGCAGCGCCGCCGCCAGATCCTCGGAGCGCGACGCGACCTTGCCGGCGAGCTGGCGGTTGAGGGCCTCGATGCGGACGTTGTTCTCGACGATCTCGCGCACCTGCTGCGTGACCCGGTGCTCGAGCTCGCGGTTCATCTCGCCGAGCTTGTGGCGCATCACGGTCTCGCGCACGAAGGCCGCGAAGGTCAGGCGCTCGACCACCAGCACCGAGACCAGCGCCGCCAGCGCGGTCGTGACGTGGCCCAGGCGCGACGCGGTGTCGGGCGTGGCCGCGAACACCGTCGCCACGACCGCGGCGAAGCCGGCGAGCTGCACCAGCAGGTGGACCAGCGGCCGGGGGTGGAAGACGACCGCGACCAGCATCGCCGTCGCCACCCAGGCGATCATCTTGAACTGGTAGACCATCGAGTTGGCGACCAGCGCGGCGCCGATGGCGACGCCGACCACGATCAGGCCCTCGCCGAGGTGGCGGCGGGCGCCGGCCAGGCCGGGGCCGGTGCTGCGGGCCAGGAGCGTCGCCAGCGCCAGCACCGCCGCGCCGCCGAGGTCGATGAGCGCCACGCCCAGCTTCCAGCGGGCCTCGGTGTCGCCCCCGGTCGGCACCAGCAGCATGAGGGCCGCGACCACGATCAGGAGGCCGGCCAGCACCGGCGTCGCCGCCCGCGCCCGCAGCAGGTTGCGGGCGACGCGCTCGCGCTCGACCGCGCCGGCCTCGGCCGCGGTCAGGCCGCGGGCGCCCAGGAGCCGGGTCACCCAGCCGCCGTCGCCTTCACCCCCCACGGGTGGATCCTGGGCCATCGGCTTCAATGTATCGGAGCCGGCGCGGGCCGACCAGGCCCGGCCGGGGTAGCGGGCGGCGGCGGGGGCGCAGGTGTGGTAGCGTCGGCCCCCATGTACCGGACTCGTCTCGCGTTTGGCGCGGTCGCCCTCGCCCTCGCCCTCGGCTCCCTGGGCACCCTCGGCTGCGGGGCCAAGCCCGGCGGCAAGGTCCCCACGGCTCACCCGATGGTCTCGTTCACCGCGCCGGAGGAGGACGAGGTCTTCCCCGAGGACGACGGCGACGACGACGGCGACGACTCCAGCGACGGCGAGTAGGCCATGTGCGGCATCGTCGGGTACGTCGGCGCGCGCCAGGCGACGCCGATCCTCGTGGGCGGCCTGCGCAAGCTCGAGTACCGCGGCTACGACTCGGCCGGGGTGTCGGTGTGGGCCGACGGCCAGAGCCGGGTGGTGCGCTGCCGGGGCAAGCTGGCCGCGCTCGAGGACAAGCTGCAGCAGGAGCCGGCGCCGGGGACGATCGGCATCGGGCACACCCGGTGGGCGACCCACGGCCGGCCCTCGGACGAGAACGCTCACCCCCACAAGGTGGGCGCGATCTCGGTCATCCATAACGGCATCATCGAGAACCACCTGGCGCTGCGCCAGGAGCTGGCGGCGGCCGGGGCGACCTTCACCTCCGAGACCGACACCGAGCTGTTCGCGCACCTCATCGACCGCGCGGTCAAGGCCGGCGCCGCCGACCTCACCACCGCGGTGCGCCAGGCCCTGGGCAAGGTGCGCGGCGCCTACGCCTTCGTGGTCATGAACGACCGCGATCCGTCGACGCTGGTGGCGGCCAAGAACGCGTCGCCGATGGTGGTGGGGCTGGGCGACGGCGAGAACTACATCGCCTCCGACGTCACCGCGATCCTGAGCGAGACCCGGCGCATCCTGTTCATCGACGAGGGCGAGGTGGTGACCGTGACCCGCGACGGCGTCACGATCACCGACTTCGACGGCAAGGTCCGCGCGCGCGAGCCCAAGGTCATCACCTGGAGCGCGATGCAGGCCGAGAAGGGCGGCTTCAAGCACTTCATGCTCAAGGAGATCCACGAGCAGCCGCGCGCCGTCGCCGACACCCTGGTCGGCCGCGTCGACCTCGAGCGCGACGACGTCGTCCTCGACGAGGTCAAGCTCGACGGCGCCCGGGTCAAGCGCGTGATCTTCGTGGCGTGCGGCACCTCGTACCACGCGTCGCTGGTGGGCGAGTTCATGATCGAGGCCCTGGCCCGGATCCCGGTCGAGGTCGAGCTGGCGTCGGAGTTCCGCTACCGCGATCCCATCGTCGGCCCCGGCGATCTGGTGGTCGCGGTCAGCCAGTCGGGCGAGACCGCCGACACGATGGCGGCGGTGCGCGAGGCCAAGGGCAAGGGCGCCCAGGTCCTGGCCATCTCCAACGTCGTCGAGTCGTCGATCCCGCGCCTGGCCGACTGGGCCTTCTACACCCACGCCGGCCCCGAGATCGGCGTGGCCTCGACCAAGGCCTTCACCACCCAGCTCGTGTCGATGGCGCTCCTCGCCATCCACCTCGGCCGCCGCACCGGCAAGCTGGCGCCGGCGCGGGCGCGCGAGCTGCTCGCCGAGCTCGTGCAGCTCCCGGGCAAGATGAAGGACGTCATCGATCGCGGCGCCCAGCTCCAGGTGCTGGCGCGGCGCTACGGCCAGGCCGACGGCTTCCTGTTCCTGGGCCGCGGCGCCCAGTACCCGATCGCCCTGGAGGGCGCGCTCAAGCTCAAGGAGATCTCGTACATCCACGCCGAGGGCTACGCCGCCGGCGAGATGAAGCACGGGCCCATCGCGCTCATCGACGAGCACCTGCCGGTGGTGGTGCTGGTGCCGCGCGATCCGAACTACGAGAAGGCGGTCTCGAACCTGAGCGAGGTCAAGGCGCGCCAGGGCAAGATCCTGGCGGTGGCCACCGCCGGCGACACCGACATCGGCGGCGTCGCCGACGAGGTCGTGATGGTGCCCGACACCTCGGTCGAGCTGCAGCCGATCCTGACCGTCCTGCCGCTGCAGCTCCTCAGCTACTACGTCGCCGACTTCAAGGGCACCGACATCGATCAGCCCCGCAACCTGGCCAAGAGCGTCACCGTTGAGTGAGCGGGGGCGAGCGCGGGCGGCCGCCGGCGCGCCGCGGCTGTCGCACCTCGACGCCCGCGGGCGCGCGCGGATGGTCGAGGTCGGCGCCAAGCCCGAGACCGAGCGGGTGGCGGTGGCGTCGGGCGAGGTGCGGATGGCGCCGGCGACCGCGCGGCTCATCAAGGCCGGGAAGGTCGGCAAGGGCGACGTGCTGGCGGTGGCGCGGCTGGCCGGGATCCAGGCGGTGAAGCAGACGCACCTGCTCATCCCGCTGTGCCACCCGCTGCGGGTGAGCGGGGTCGAGGTCGAGGTCGTGCTGGGGCGCGACCGGGCGCGGCTGCGGGCGACCGTGCGCGCGGTGGACCGGACCGGCGTCGAGAGGGAGGCGCTGACCGCGGTGAGCGTGGCGGCGCTGGCCCTCTACGACATGGCCAAGGCCGTCGACCGCGGGATGGTGATCGGGCCGGTGCAGCTCGAGGAGAAGTCGGGCGGGCGCAGCGGGCACTGGCGGCGGTAGCGGCGGAGGGCCGCGGGCCGCGGGCCGCGGGCCCTTCGACACGCGCTCGCTGCGCTCGCGCGGCTCAGGGCGAGCGGGGAGAGGGGGGCCGCGGGCCGCGGGCCCTTCGACACGCGCTCGCTGCGCTCGCGCGGCTCAGGGCGAGCGGGGAGAGGGGGGCCGCGGGCCGCGGGCCCTTCGACACGCGCTCGCTGCGCTCGCGCGG
>CAADGB010000470.1 GCA_900696455.1 uncultured delta proteobacterium | reverse complement strand
CTTGTCGGCCTTCGACACGCCCTCGCTCACGCTCGGGCGGCTCAGGCCGACCGGAGAGATGCAGCTCGCCGTTCGTTTCCCGCCATCTCCGACCGCGGTCGGTGAAGAGCTCAGGCCGACCGGAGAGTTCGTTTCCCGCGATCTCCGACCGCGGTCAGTGAAGGGCTCAGGCCGACCGGAGAGATCGGCTCGCCGTTCGTTTCCCGCCATCTCCGACCGCGGTCGGTGCAGGGCTCAGGTCGGCACCGGCGTCCTCGCCGGGACCGACCGATCGACCAGAGCGTGTGATTCCTTCACACGCTCAGCCGCGCCGCGCCGACGAGTCGACCGGGACGCCGCCGCCGCGGTATCGTCGGCCCATGGCTCGCCCGCCGGCCCTCGGTCTCGGAACGCTCGCCCTCGCCGCGCTCGCCGCGCTCGCCGCCTGCGGGCGCGGGGGTGGTGGCGGCGGCGGCGGCGGCGCGAGCGTGGCCGGCGACGGCGCGTTCGACCTGGCGGGCGAGGGCTCGGCCACCGACACGACGGGGACCGCGTACTGCGTCCGCACCGACACCCGGAGCGGCGACGTCGTGCGCGTCGATCTCAACAGCCTGCCGGTGAGCAACGGGCCGACCGGCACGGCCAGCGGCCCGGCCGGTCGCTACAAGACCGTGTGCTCGGCGGTGAACATGGCCGAGCGCTCGGACTTCTACTGCGTGCGGCTCAACACCGAGTCGGGCGAGCTGCTGATGATCAACCTGACGAAGGTGGGCGAGATCCCGAGGAAGTGACGCCTGGCGCCCTTCGACGCGGCCTCGCTCGCGGTCGGTGAAGGGCTCCTAACGAACGGCGCCGGCAAGCGCCCGACATCACTCGCGCGACGGCCGCGGCTTGTCGGCCTTCGACACGCCCTCGCTGACGCTCGGGCGGCTCAGGCCGACCGGAGAGATGCGGCTCGCCGTTCGTTTCCCGCCATCTCCGACCGCGGTCGGTGAAGGGCTCAGGGCGAGCGGGAGGAGCCGGCGTCGCCGCCCGGGCCGGCGTCGCCGTCGTCGCGGGTGGCCTCGCGGTAGCCGGCCTTGATGCCGCGCTCGAGCTTCTTCACCGCGGGCCCGGCGGTCTCCTCGATGCCCTCCTTCATGTCCTGGGCCTCGTCGGTCTTCCAGATCGCCGCGACGTGGCCGAAGAACGTGCGCTTGCCCAGCTTCACGGTCGCGCCGACGACGATCAGGGCGCCGACGATGGCGAGGGTGAGGAGGAACCGGATCACGCCGTGAAGATAGCGCGGCGGCTCCGCCCGGGCCATCCCGGCCATCCCCGGTCCCGGCCCCGCCCCGGCCATTCCGGCCATCCCCGGCCGCCGCCGGGTCGCCGCCGGTCAGGCCTGGGCCGCCCGCGCCTGCGCGGTCTCGGGGATGCGCTCGTTGCGGCGCATCAGCACCGGCATCAGGTAACGCGCCAGCTCGGCGAAGACGTTGACCTCGGGCTGCAGCATCTTGCCGATGCCCTGCGAGGTGACGATGCCCACCAGCACCATCGTCAGGTCGGTGACCGGGCGGACGTGGTAGCGGCGGCCCAGCGCCAGCATCTCGTTGATGAGCGTGCCGTAGTCGAGCTCGCCGATGGCCTGGGCGCGGAAGCGGGTGGCGAAGGCGTCGACGTCCCGCCGCAGCGCCTCCCAGTCGACGCCGTCGAGGTAGACGTGGAAGCGCCGGAGGTGGCCGACCAGATCGTCGGGGTCGCCCATCGACAGGCACTTCGACATGTCGATGAACTGCACCAGCACGTCCTCGTGGAGCTCCTTGCACAGCCCGACGTCGATGATCACGAGCTGGTCGTCGCCGCGGACGAACATGTTGCCGGGGTGGAGGTCGGCGTGCATGAAGCCGTCGTCGAAGCACATCTTGAACATCGCCTGACGGACCGACTCCGCCACCCGGGCGTGGCTGCCCGGCGGCAGGGCGTCGACCTTGACCCCGTGGATGAACTCCATGGTCAGGACCCGCGGCCCGGAGTGGGACGCGACGACCTCGGGGAAGGTCACCCGCTCCTGCCAGCCCGCGAAGTTCGCGTGGAAGCGGCGGTAGTTGTCGGCCTCGTGGCGGAGGTCGGTCTGCTCGTGGATCGCGTCGACGAAGTGGCGGAGGTGACCGACCGGATCCGACAGCCGCGCGCGGGGGTGCAGCGCCAGCAGCCGGGCGCCCAGGAGCAGGAGCTTGCCGTCGCGCTCGACCTGGCGGCGCACGTCGGGCCGCAGCACCTGGAGCGCGACCTCGCGCCCGCCCGGCAGCCGGGCGCGGTGGACCTGGGCCACCGACGCCGCCGCCACCGGCCGCGGCTCGACGTGCTCGAACAGCTCGCCGAGGGGCGCGCCGAGGTCGGCCTCGACGAGCTGCCGCACCCGGGCGAAGCGGAACGGCGGCAGCCGGTCCTGGAGCCGGCGGAGCTGGGCGATGACCTCGGGCGAGAACAGGTCGGGGCGCGTGCTCATCACCTGCCCCATCTTGATGAAGGTCGCGCCCAGCGAGGTCATGGCCCGGCGCAGGAGCCAGCCGCGCAGCGTGCCCACCGCCCGCGCCCGCCGTGCCCGCGGGAAGATGAACAGCGTGCCCAGGCGGCCCAGCGCGTAGAGGAGCCCACCGAGCACGACCACCAGGAACAGGTGGACGACGTGAAGGACGTTGCCGGGCCAGCGGAGGAGGCGACGCACCGGGGCCGTGATTGTAGCCGCGCCCCACCGCCGAAAACGCGAAACCGGCTCCGCGGGGAGCCGGTTCCTGACCACCACGAGCCGCCGAGGCCCGTTCAGTCGTCGTTCAGTCGTCGTTCGAGCGCTTGAGGATGAGGAACTCGACGCGGCGGTTCTTGGCCCACGCCGCCTCGTTGCTCTTGCGATCGATGGGCTGGGTCTCGCCGTAGCCCTGGCCCTGGAGGCGGCGCTGCTCGATGCCCTTGTCGACCAGGTACTTCACGACCGCCTTGGCGCGCTTGTCGCTGAGGTCGAGGTTGTAGGCGTCGTTGCCGCGTTCGTCGGTGTGGCCCTGGACCTCGACGAGCTGGATGTCGGGGTTGCCCTCGAGGGTGGCCGCCACCGCGTCGAGGATCGGGTACGACTCCGACTTGATGATGGCCTTGTTGTACTCGAAGTAGACCTTGTCGAGGATCTCGATCTTGGTGTCGGTCACGACCACGCGGCCGCGGTCGGGACAGCCGTCCTCGTCCTCGAACCCGTTCTTGGTCTCGGGCTCGTTGGGGCAGCGGTCGTCGACGTCGAGGATCTTGTCGCCGTCGTTGTCCGGATCGGGGCAGCCGTCCTCGTCCTCCCAGCCGTCCTTGTCCTCGGGGTCGTTGGGGCAGAGGTCGTCGACGTCGAGGATGCCGTCCTGGTCGTTGTCGGGATCGGGGCAGCCGTCCTCGTCCTGGAACTTGTCGAAGTCCTCGGGGTCGTCCGGGCACTGGTCGACGTCGTCGAGGATCCCGTCGCCGTCGCGGTCGTTGACGTTGCCCTCGGGGCAGCCGTCCTCGTCCTCGAAGCCGTCCTTGTCCTCGGGGTTGAGCGGACACTTGTCGTCCTCGTCGAGGATGCCGTCCTTGTCGTTGTCGGGCTCGGGGCAGCCGTCCTCGTCCTCGAAGTCGTCGTAGTCCTCGGGATCGTCGGGGCAGTCGTCGACGTCGTCCTTGATGCCGTCGCCGTCGCGGTCACCGATGTTGGGCTCGAAGACGATGCCGATGAAAGCCCGGGCCTTGGCGCTGCCGACCTTGCCCGGCATCAGGCCGGTGCCGCCGCCGATCGTGAGGAACGAGTTGCGGGCCAGGTAGACCTTGATGCCGCCGATGGCCTCGAGCGGGAAGTAGTTCTCGCCGCCCAGCGGCACCGCGCCGTAGACCTCGCCCACGACGTCGAACTTCTGCGGGGTGATGGCGTAGGCCAGGCCGACGCCGACCGGCAGCTCGGTGCCGGTGGTGAAGGTCCGGTTGGTGAACGGGGTCTCGGCCGTGGGCGGGTTGCCGGTGGGGAACGAGGAGGCGTCGTCGGTGAACTCCGTGGCGCCGGTGCGGATGCGCACCCCGGCGTTGAGGCCGAGGCGCAGCCGGCGGTCGCGGCCGAACTCCTTCTCGAGGATGGCCATCACCTGCGGCGTCAGCCCGTCCTCGCCCAGGAACTTCTGCTTCTCGCTGGCGGTGGGCAGGTAGACGCTGGCCACCAGGCCGAGCCCGACCTTGGGGCCGCGGGTGGTCTTGAGGAACCGGGTCTTGAGGTGGAGCGCGACGTTGCCCAGGCCCTGGCCGTCGATCTTGAAGCGCTGGTCGTCGTTGGGGTTGCCGGGGGTGCCACCGTCGGAGTCGGGGTCGCGGTCACCGGCCACGATGACGAACGGCACCCCCACGCCCAGCTCGAGCTCGGCGGGACCGAGCTTGAAGCCGGCGGCGGCGATGAGCGTCGGCGTGATGATGTTGTCGATCGACGTGAAGTTCGCGCCCTGCTCGAACTCGAGCAGCTTGTAGCCCCAGTCGGTGACGAGGCCGAACGAGAACTCCTTGTGACCGAGCGGCTGCGACGCGTTGAGCGTCAGGTAGCCGCGCGAGTCCATCGCGTGATGGAAGGGGTTGATGTTGACGTCGCCGCCCTGCGCGCGGGCGAGCGACGGCGCCAGCACGAGCGTTGCGGTGAGCGCAGACAGGACCCAGGGCAAGCGCGCCGGACGTGTCATTGAGGCCTCCGAGATGGCGAGAAGGTCGGGCTGCGGCCTGCCACCTTCCCCAAGGGATGCCTTGAGTTACACCAGGTAGGGCCGGGGGGTCAACGAACCGGCCTCCCAATGCACGGCAGGGCGCGCGCTGCCAGCATGGTGGCGGCGCGCCCGGCCCCGGTTACACCCGGACTACTGGACCTCGATCCCGTTGGACAGGCAGCGCTGGCGGACCAGGGTCCGGCTGCTCGGGGTCGCCATGGCGTAGTAGGCCTTGGCCTTCGCCTGGTTCTTGAGGTTGCAGGCGGCCAGCGCCGCGACCATGGCCGCGCGGGCCTTGGTCGGGCCGTCGGCCTTGGCCCCGATCGACTGCTCGGCCAGCTTCATGGCCCGGGCCCACTGCGAGGTCTTGGCCGCCGCCTCGGCGTCGGCGAGGAGGTCGGTCGCGCTCTTGCCGGCGTCGCTGCCGCCGCCGCCGCCGCCGCCGCCGCCACCGCCACCCGTGGTCGCGCTGCCGCCG
Organism: uncultured delta proteobacterium; assembly: GCA_900696455.1. GTDB lineage: Bacteria > Myxococcota_A > Polyangia > Haliangiales > Haliangiaceae > UBA2376. The sequence continues at coordinate 4,335 of CAADGB010000470.1, read as the reverse complement.
CTGCCGCTGCCGCTGCCGCCGCCGCCGCCGCCACCGCCGCCGGAGGCGACCTGATCCTCGCAGGCGATGCCGGAGATCGCGGTGCCGACATCGGGGAAGACGCGGCCGGCGTCGGTGGCCAGCTTGCGCAGCTCGCGGCACTTGCGGGCCCTGGCCAGGGCCTGGCCCTGGGCCTTCTTCTCGTTGCCGTACTGGGTGTGCATCTGGTCGTACTGATCGCGCGCCTTGTTCTTGTAGACGCTGTCGGCGGCGATCTTCTCGAAGCGGGCCACCGCCTGCTCGTACTGCTTGCGCTGGATGGCCTCGAGGAACTTGGTGTACTCGATCTCGTTCTGCAGCTCGCGCTTGGCCTGGTCGGCGATGCCGCGCGCGTCGAGGTTGTCGGGCTCGAGCTTGAGCACCTCGTTGGCGGCGTTGGAGGCCGCGCTCCACTTGCTGGCCTCCATCGCCGAGCGGGCGTCGGCCATCAGCCGGGAGACCTGGGCGGTGTCGACCGCCGCGACCGCCGAGCCCCCGCCGGGTTCGACGACATCCCCGCCGCCGGCGGCGCCGGCCCCGGTGGTGCCGCCGCCGGCGCCGTCCTGGGTCGTCCCGGCGCTGGGGATCGGCGAGCCGGCACCCGCGCCGGCCGCGCCCGCCGCGGTCGAACCCTTGCCCCCGCCGCCGGTGCCGCCCGCGGCCACCGCCGGCTCGTCGGGCTTGCGGCCGCCGCCGCCACCGCTCGACACCGCCACGATGACGATGCCGCCGACGACCACCAGGCCGAGCAGGGCGAAGATCCAGCCCTTCTTGCTGCTGGTGGGCACGTCCACGATGTGGGCGTCGCGGCCGAAGACGAAGTCCTCGCCGGGATCGACGAAGCGCAGGCGGACGTGGCCGAGGTCGACGAGATCGCCGCGGCGCAGCTCGACCTTGCCGTAGTCCTCGTTGTTGACCCGCACGCCGTTCGACGACTGCAGGTCCATGATCGTGTAGCGCCCGGTGTCCGGCTCGCGGACGATCTTGGCGTGGTTGCGGCTGATCGAGCGATGGTTGATGACGACGTCGTTGTCGTCGGTCCGGCCGATCACCATCTGCTGCTTGGTGAGCTGGAACTCGCGGCCGGCGAAGTTGGAGGACAGCACCACCAGGCGGGCGTGGCCGGCGACCGGGGTCAACGGCACCGCGGTGGCGGCGCGGGCGCCGGGGGCGGTGTCGGCCAGCGCCATCGCCTGGGCGGCGATGGGCTGGGGCGTGGCGGCGCGGGCGAGCTGGGCGGGGTCGAGGCGCTCGATGGGCTGGGTGCGGGCGTCCTCGTACGGGACCGGCTGCTCGGCGCCCTCGGCCTTGAGCTCGATGAGGTAGTCGCCGATCTGCACCCGGTCGCTGACCGACAGCACGGTCCGCTGCGAGATGCGCGTGCCGTTGACCCGGACGCCGTTGTAGCTGCCGAGGTCCTCGATGGCGACGGCGCCGTTGGCCCGGCTGATCTTGGCGTGCTTGCGCGAGACGTTGCGCTCGGTCAGCCGGATGGTGTTGCCCTCCTTGCGGCCGATCGTGATCTCGTCACGGATCAGCGGCACCACCGTGGTCTTCCCCTCGTCGTCTTGGATCACCAGCTTGAACATCGGCGCTTGTTCATCCCCGCTAACCCGTTGGAAAGGCTAGCGCCAGAGTGCAACGTTCCCGTCGGTATCACTTCGACCCCAGCCACCGCTGGGCCGTTTGGTAGGCGATCCGAAGCTGATAGTCCTCGGCGAGCCGGGCGTCGAGTATGTCACGGCTCCCACCGGTATTTCCAGCCGCCCCGGGAGCGACCGCACCCCCGTTCGTCCCACCTGCGACCACCAGCTCGGCCTCGAACTCGGGGACCTCGATATCCGGCGTGATCCCGCGGCCCTCGACCTCGTGGCCGGCCGGGGTGATGTAGCGGTGGGTCGTCAGCTTGAGCCCCGAGCCGTCGATCAGATCGAAGTACGTCTGGATGGCGCCCTTGCCGTACGTGCGCATGCCGATGACGGTGGCCCGCTTGTGGTCCTGCAGCGCGCCGGCCAGGATCTCGGCCGCCGACGCGGTCTCGGCGTTGACCAGGACGATGACCTTGCTGCCGGTGGCCGGGCCGCCGGCGCGGGCGGTGTGGGTCTCGACGGCGGCGGTGCGGCCGCGGATCGTGACGATGAGCCCGCGGTCGAGGAACTGGTCGGCGACCGCGATCGCCTGGTCGATGAGGCCGCCGGAGTCGGTGCGCAGATCGATGATGATCACGGTGGCGGAGCGGGCGCGCGCCAGCTCGCCCAGGGCCGCGGCGGTGTCGGCGGCGGTGGCCTCCTGGAAGCGGCGGATCGACAGGTAGCCGATGCCCGGCGACAGCACCTCGTGCGCCACCGACGGCACCTTGACCTGGGCCCGGGTCAGCTCGACCGTCGTCGGCGGCGCCCCCGGGCGCAGGTACTCGACCTTGACCCGCGAGCCGGCGGCGCCGCGCAGCTTGCCGTCCCAGTAGCGCTCGTCCTCGACCGCCGCGCCGTCGGCGGTGACCGTCGCCACCCCGTCGACCGAGAGGATGCGGTCGTCGACCTCGATGCCGGCGCGGTCGGCGGGCGAGCCGGCCAGGACGTCGTCGACGATCGGCCACGACCGGGCGTCGGGCATGGCGTCGTCGCCGCCGCCGGGGCCGAGCTGGAGGCCGACGCCCGGGAACTCGCCGTCGGTGTCCTCGCGCAGCCGCCGGTACTCGGCGGGGGAGAAGAACGACGAGTAGGCGTCGAGCGACGTCAGCATGCCGCGGGCCGCGGCGTAGAGCAGCTTGCGCTCGTCGACGGGCTCGACGTACTGCCCGGCCACGTAGGTCAGGGTCTGGGCGAAGGTGTCGAGCGTGCGGTAGCGCGCGGCCTCGGGCCGCTTCGGGGCCGCGACCACGCCCACCGCCGCGGCCATCGCCACGCCGGCGGCGAAGGCGGCGACGTGCGAGGCGCGGGACACGGTCGGAATGGTACCGCGCCGGCGGCGGGGGCGCTAACGTCAGGACGGGTCGATCAGGAGCTGGGCGATGGCGATGCAGTAACCGGCGAAGCCGAGGCCGAAGAGGACCATCGAGACCGCCAGGAAGCGGGCCTTCTGGTCGCGCAGGGCCAGGCCTCGCTCCAGCGTCTCGCGCGCGTCGGCGCCCAGGGTCTGGCTCAGCCAGCGCAGGCGCAGCACCCCGCCGATCGCGGTGAGCGCGGCCGCCAGCACGATCAGGATGCCGGCGGTGATCGCGTAGCGGGCGGCGGCCCCGCTCTGGGCGATGGCCCGCCCCGAGAAGCCGGTGACGGTGATGACGATCCCCGACAGCGACAGCAGGACCTGCGTGCGCAGCACCAGGACGCCGAGCTGGCGCTCGACGAGCTCGTAGGCGGCGCGGTGATCGCCGCCGACCAGCTCGGCCAGGGCGCGCGCCTCCTCGCGGTGATCGGGGACCGGCGACGGCGCGGCGCTCATCGCGGCGGCCCGGCCAGGAGCGGCTCCGGGTCGACCGGCGTGCCGCCCGGCCCGACCGGCACGCGGACCTCGAGGTAGACCCGGCGCTTCGCCGGGCGCCCGAGCGGCGCGCCGCGGGTGACGCGGTCGCCGGCGCGGACGTCGGGCGGCGCCAGCTTGGCGATCACGCTGATCACGCCGCCCAGCGCCGGGCCGTGGTCGAGGATGACGCCGTGGTCGAGGCCGCGGATGGGCCCGGCGTAGCGGACGACGCCGTCGGCGGGCGCCACCACGGGCGCGGCGGCGGCGACCTCGAGGTCGAGGCCGCGGCGGGCGAGGACGGCGCCGGTGCGCTCGTGGACCAGGGTGCCGAAGCGGCGGGCGATCGCGCCCGCGACCGGGCGGGTCAGCGCGCCGGGCGGCGGCGAGGCCACGGCGGGGGCCGCCGCCCGATCGCCGTCGATGCGGGCGATGGCGGCGGCGAGGAGCGCCGCCTCGTCGGCGAGCTGCCCGACCTCGGCGCGATCGCGGGCGAGCAGGAGGCGCGCGGTGGCGCGGCTGCGCGCGACCGCCAGCCGGCGCTCGGGCGCGACCCCGAGCGGCGAGCCGGCGCCGCGCAGGAGCTTGTAGGCGGCGCGCACCCGGGCGGCGCGGGTCGCCGCCGCGGCCTGGCGCTTGGCCTCGACCTGGGCGTGGGCCCGCGCGGCCACCTCCCGCTGGCGATCGAGGAGCGCGCCGATCCCCGACGACGCGCCGTCGGCGCGGGCGGTGGCGGAGAGCCCGGCCATGGTCAGCCCGGCCACGGCGACGACGACCGCGGCGGCGGCGGCGGTCGTCAGCGGGCGGGCGCGCGGCGGCGACGACCGCGGCGCCTCGATCGCGGCGCGGCGGGCGGCG
>CAADGB010000469.1 GCA_900696455.1 uncultured delta proteobacterium | reverse complement strand
GTCCCAGCGCCCTCGGCGCAAGTTCTCGGAGTCGCAGCGCGAGCGCCGTCGTGGGTCAGTACGAACATCCGAATCTGTCCCAAATGCGTTTACCGAGAGCGTTCGCGGGCGGCGCCGCACACGGAGCCATTTTTCTCTCGTCGCCAACAAGGGGCGAGGGTCGGTAAACAGAAGCCCCCAAGGAGCGATCCGAGGGGGCTTCGCCGTTTCTCCCCAGAACTCCGGGCGTTTCGCGCGCTGCGCTTCGTTCAACGTTGCTCTCGCGCGTGCTAGCAGAGAGCGCCGAGCGAGCGCGATGAGCGCCGCGTGGGACGGCTCTCCCGCTCTCTCTCCTGTCCCGTGGGGAGAGAGAAGCCGAGAGGCGTTTAACAGCGTACCCGGCGATCAACAGTCGGCCCCGTTGATCAACAGCTTCGGCGTCTGCGACGGGGCCGAGCCTGTTCATCATCGGGGCGACGGCTCGCGAGGAGCGCCGAACGGTGCCCGCCTTCGGCGCCGCTCGCTAACCCGTTTGCAGCGCTCTCGGCGGGACGGGTTCTCGCATCAGCGCCGAAGATGCGAACGGCAAACGCCTGCGTGCGAATCTGTTGACGCGAGCCGGGAGGGTCTCTCTGATCGCACCGTCCAGCCTCGGAAGGGTGGGGCCCCAGGACGGACCAAGTTAGCAAACCAGGAGAAGCGCCAGGCGCCCCTCTCGGAGGCAGCCGCGCCTCCACGAGTCGCTCTCAGCAGAACAGATGTCACTCCGCGTCGGCGCGTACGGGACGCGCGGGCGGTTACGCAAAGCGGAAGCGGCTCAGCTACAGGCGAAACCCGCGCCGAGACAGCGCCAGCATGTCGACGTGTTGGTAGGCGGACATGAAGGCGCTCAGCATCTGGTCGAAGGGTAGCTCGGCGTACGTGCCGTGAAACCGCTCGTACGTGGCATGGGGCCCTCCCGCGAGCGTCGTCTCCGGCAGGAGCGCCTCTCGGGTGCCGTCGAATTCCACGACGCGATACCCCTTCCTCGTCGTGACGTCGGGCGACAGGCTCGCGTCGACCTTCAGCCAACGCTCCTCGAGGTAGAAAGCGTTCAGACCGTGGTGGAACATCACGTTGGTTCCGAGCGCCCTCACGATCTTCGGGGACAGGCTCTGATCGAGCAGGTCGCTCAGCACGATCGCGCACGGCACCTCGGCGGCACGCGACAGGGCGCATAGGAGCACCGCCTTCTGCACACAGAACCCCTTCGCGTCCTGCAATACGTGCGAGGCGAGGTACTCCTCCGGCGAGAGCTTCGCCATGAACTCGTAACGGATCTCGTCCCGGACGAACCGAAACAGCGCGGCCGTGCGGGCGGGTGGCGGCAGTTCGCGGACGCGAAGCCGCGCGACCAGGCCGACGATGGCCGGATGCGTGGACTCGATGTATCGAGTGGGCGCGAGACACGATGCCGGCGACGGCATCGGGAGGCTATCGTCAGACATCTTCTGGCTCGCCGGCGTTGGCAGGCTTCCCGAGCGCTTTGTCGAGCGTCTTCGAGGCGCGTTCGAGCAGCGTGCCGAAGCGTTCTTCCCCGATCAAGATGAAGAGCCCTTCGCCTTCGGCGTAGGGCTCGCCGCCACGGTCGAAGAGGCGCCCGCGTGTCGTCACCTTCTTGCCGTCCACTTGCTCCACCCAGGTCTCGAGCAGCACTTCGTTCTCCAGCGGGAGCATCCGCCGGAAGTTGATGGTCAGCTTGGCTGCTACGACCGCGTGCCCGGCCAGCCACGCGCCGGCCCCCATCGCCTCGTCCAGCACGGCAGCCATGCTGCCGCCGTGGGCATGTCCGGGTGGTCCTTCGGCACCCGGGCCGAACCAAATCTTCCCGACGAGCGCCCCGTCTCGCTCCCGTCGGTAGTAGCGCACGCGCAAGCGGTCACCGCTCGGCTCACCCGACACGAAGGAACGACCGGTCCCGACGAAGTCGAGCGGGTCGATGGGTGTCCACCCAACCTCCGACGTCGACGCGAAGGTGCCGCTCGAGCCTCGATTCAAGCCTGCCTCCGACTCATCGGTCATCCAGGAGATCCTCGGCTGTGAGTTCCGGCGCCGCCTTGCCGTGCTCGAATCCGAGGAGCCCGGCCTGTTCGTAGCGAGCTCGCACGCGGTCGCTCAAGAGACCGATGCGCTTCAGGTTGGGAATGATGCGCTTGAACATCGTCTTCCTGAAGAAGACCATCATCCCGGAGTCGCTCACGGTTTCGTTCCAGAGGGCGCGGGGCATCGCGTGCGCGTAGAACTCATCATAAAACTCGTGCACGAGGAACCGGTTGCGGAGAAGGAGCGCGACCTCGAACGCCCAGTCCTCCCGTTCGCGTCGCTCCTTCTCGGAAAGCTCGCGGGTGTAGAACTCGCCGAGCGCCAGGACCCCGTAGTGGACGTGACGGGCTTCGTCCGTGATGACGTACCTGAGGATGTCCCTAAGGAGCGGGTCGCCTGTAAGCTGCCGGATCGTCCCGAACGCGCCGAGGGCGAGCCCCTCGATCATGATCTGCATCCCGAGAAACTTCACGTCCCACCGAGAATCGGTCATCAACGCATCGATGATGACGTAGAGGTTGTCGTTGATCTCGTAGAGCTTCCCGAGCTTCTGCGTGAGATACGTGTGGAAGACCTCGACGTGACGCCCCTCGTCGACCACCTGGGTGCTCCCGTAGAGCTTGGCATCGAGCCACGGAACCGCCTCGGTCACCTGGGCCGCCGCGAAGAGCGCGCCCTGCTCGCCATGGAGGAACTGAGAGAGGAGCCACGCGAGCAGCGAGTGCACCTGCTTGTTCCGTTCCGCTGGCGTCGCCTTCTTGAAGCCAGGAAGCTCGGCCATCGGCAGGAAGGAGTCTGGCAAAAGAGGTCGCTCCACATTGTCCGGATCGACCGTCCGCGACCAGTCGATGTCCGTCGATGCGTTCCATTGCGATGTCTTGGCAGCCTCGTAGAGCTTCGCCATCGCGGGGAACTCGCGCCGGTAGCGCCAGTCGAACGCCGCCGCGTAGTCGACCTTCATCGAGGTCAGGGCCTCTCCCTTGCCACGCTGCAGGACGAGGCCGCGGAACGCGGGCCCCAGCATCGAGGCCAGCGCGCGCAGGTTCCCGCTGCTGCCTACGTCGCGTGCCAAGGTGGCTCCCTCGCCGAGGTTCACGAGGATCTTGCTGAGTCGCATCTACTTGCCCTCCTTGGACGATGGTGACGGAGCCTCGAGCACCGAGAGCTTCGCCGGCGCGGGGTCGCGACGCTGTTCGTCCGGGAGAAGTCCGAGCGCCATGTACGACCAGAAGACGTCGGCGATCTGCTCTGGGGTGCGGCCGCCTCCTGGCGAGTACCAGGTCGCGACCCAGTTCACGGCGCCGAACCCGAACAGCCGGACGAGCTTGAGATCCACACCTGGCCGGAGGCGGCCCGCGCCAGCTGCCTCGTAGAGCATCCCGTCCCAGAAGGCCTCGTAACGATCGCGGAGGCGGACGATCTCTTCGCGCGCCCGCCCGGCGAGAGACCGCCAGTCGTACAGCAGGACGTAGACCCCGTCGTCCCCTGAGAGCAGGAGCTGCAGGTGAGCACGGAGCCCCAACCGGACCCGCTCGGTGGGGTCGGAGGTCTGGGCGGCGGCGGTCTGAACCGCAGCGATGGCCCGCTCGATGGCCCGATCCATCAGCGCGACGAGGAGCGCCTCCTTGGCCGGATACCGATAGTGGATGCTGCCGGGCAGAACCCCTGCCGCCTGCGCGATCTCCCGGAGCGTCGTGGCGGCAAACCCCTTCTGCCGGAACAGCCGGGCGGCGGTATCGAGGAGCCCGGCTTCGTCGAAGGTCCTGAGTGCTGCCTTGGTCATCTGACCAAGACACTGATGTGAGTAGCATACAGTGTCAAGCTAGAAAGTGCCCATGCCTTGTCCGGCTGACCAACGCCGAGGACCTCGCCGCTCCGCTGCCATGGTGGGTTCCGGCTGTGTGGGTACGAGCGCTGCCGCGGGACCGAGGTGTGCCGACCCGCAGATCGGGCGACCTTCAAGTCCACGGCAGGGCATTTCGCCGTTTGCATTCATCGAAACCGTGGAGCACGGCCACCTTCCACTCTTCGAGGTCGCCCTGCGGGCGTGGGATCGGGTCAGAGAACACCGCGCGCAGGCGGCCGCGTCGGACGATCGCCGCCCCGCGCGGCAGTCGCTGATGCCCTCCGATCAGGGTGACGAGGACGATCGGGCGATCGGCAGCCTCGGCCAGCAGAAACGCCCCGCGCTTCATCGGCAAGAGCTTGCCGTCGGGGCTTCGCGTCCCTTCAGGGCTGACGAGGGCGCATTCTCCCGCGCGCACACGAGTGGCGGCGGCGGCCACCGCTGGTCGCCACTGCGACTCGTCGTTGCGATCGACCCACACGTGACCGGTGCGCCGCAGGTACTCCCCATAGAGGGGTATGCGGCGGACCTCGTTGTTGTAGAGGGAGAAGACGGGGCGCGGCATGATCGCCGCAAGCACCAGGTGGTCGAGATGCGATTCCTGGTTCCACATGAAGACGAGGCCGCCCTCGCTGGGGATGCGCTCCGTGCCGAGCACCTCGAGCTCCACACCGAGCAGCGAGAGCGCACGGCGTCCTATCTGCTGCGCCTTGGCCAGGCGGTGAGTCTCGTCGACCGGCCAGCGCAGTTCGCTGACGAGCGATGCCGCGAGCAGCGGAGCGCCGCCCACGACGACGAGGCCGGTCCTCAACGTGTCCACGAGGCCCGGGTGAGGTATTGGCGAGGTTCCCGCCCGGGACACATCGGGCCGCATCACGCGCCCGTCTCGCGCTGGCCCCGGTGGAGGAGCGACATGAGCTGATAGTAGGCGAGCGGCACTAGCCCAAGGGTCAACGCCGTGGCGAACAGCGCGCCCGCTGCCATCGTGAGGCCGAGTCCTTGGAGCAGCGGATCGAAGAACAAGACGCCATCGCCGAGCACGACGGTCAGCGCGGTCAGGAGGATCGGCCGCAGCCGCGTCTCCCCCGCAAGCAGCACCGCGTCTCGCACCTCCATGCCAGCCTCGACGCGCTGCTTCGCGAAGTCGACGAGGAGAATCGAGTTCCGAACCATCAGGCCAGCGAGGGCGATCACCCCGATCACGGCCATTCCTGAGAGTGGCTTGCCAAGAATGACGTGCCCCGGCACCACGCCGATGAAGGCCATCGGGATCGGTAGCATGACGATCCACGGGACGAGGAAGGAGTGGTACCAGGCGACGAGCATCACGTAGATGAGCAACAAGACGACCGCGAAGGCGGCGCCGAGATCGCGGAACAGCTCGTAGGTCACCGTCCACTCCCCACCCCAGCGTACGGCGGCTTCGTCCGATTCGGGCGCGGCAGAGTTCCACAGGATGCGGACCGGTCGCGCTCCCGGGCCCACGCCCTCGCGCAGTCGCGGACTCAGATCGATGGCGCTGTAGATCGGTCCGGGCCCCGTGACCTCCGCAGTCACGGAGATGAACGGCTGCAGGTCCTTGCGCAGCAGCGGGTGGGTGCCATCCAGGCGGTGCAGGCTTCCAACGTCCGAGGCAGGGACCGACGGCCCGAGCATCGAGCTGAAGTACAAGGAGCGGAGATCTTCCTCGCTGGCGCGCTGGGCGCGCGCAAGCTGGAGCCTCACGGCGACGGGCTCTCGTTCCCTTGGCAAGTAGGCCCACACGCTGCTGTCGCCGTGGACCAGCGTGCGAACCGTCGTGGCCACTTGCGCCGGAACGACGCCCCGCACGGCGGCGCGTTGCTGATCCACCTCGTAGCGCAGCACCGGAGGACCGCGGCGCGCCGACCAATCGACGTCGACGATGCCGGGGGTCGTTTCGAACAACAGCTTCACCCGTTGCGCGAGCGCCATCCGACTTTCTTCGTCGGGCCCGTAGACCTCTGCAACCAAGGCGGCCTGAACCGGAGGGCCGGGAGGGAGCTCGACCACCGTGAACCACGCGTGATCGTGTTCGAGCGTCTCAGCCACCACTCGGCGCACCTCGGCGGCGAGCTCGTGACTGCTCCTCGACCGCTCCCCGCCGGGCGCCAGCTCGATCTGCAGCTCGGCTTGGTAGGCTTGCTGTCTCAGCATGTAGTGGCGCGCCACGCCCTGGAACGTGATGGGCCCCGCCGTTCCCACGTAGGCCTGGCACGAGACGATCTCCGGAATCTTCTGGAGCGCTCGTGCAACGTCGGTGACGCGCCCGTGAGTCTGCTCAAGCGTGGAGCTGGGCGGCAGATCGATCATCACAGACATCTCGTCCACATCGCCGAGCGGCAGCATCTTGACGACGGCCACGCGAGCGACCACGAGCCCCAGCGATCCGAGGAGCATGAGGATCGCTGCGGCCCAGACGGTGAACACGCGCCAGCGACGCGCCATCACCCACTCGAGGCTGCGTCGATACCAACCACGTCGCGGAATCGCTGCGGCCTCAGCCGCATCCGGCGCATCCTGAGAGCCGCTCTCACGACTCGGGTGTCGCAGCAGACGGTAGGCGAGGTACGGCGTCACCGCGAGGGCGACGAACAGCGAGTAGACCATCGCGACCGAGGCGCCGATCGGCAACGCGCGCAGGAATTGCCCGATCATGCCCGAGACGAAGGCGGTGGGCATCAACGCCGCAACCACCGTGAACGTGGCGAGAATGGTCGGGTTGCCGACCTCTCGCACGGACTCGAGCGTGACGCGGACCAGGTCCTTCTCGGCGGTGCGCTCCTGGTAATGGCGGTGGATGTTCTCGATGATGACGATCGCGTCGTCCACGAGAATGCCGATCGCGAAGATCATCGCCGACAGCGTGATGCGATTCAGCGTGAACCCCGTCATCTTGTAGACGAACGGGACGATCGCGAGCGTCACCGGAATCACGATCGCCACGATGACGGCCTCGCGCCGACCGAGCGCCAGCGCGATGAGGATGACGACGACGAGCGTCGCGATGGCCATGTGCTCGATCAACGTGACCACCCGGTGCGTCGCGGTTCGTCCCGCGTCGCGCGTGACACTCAGGTGGACGTCACGCGGCAGAAGCTCTGGGCCGAGGCGGTCGAGTAGGCCCCGTGCCCGCTCCGTGAGGGCCGCCGCGTCGACTCCGCGGATCTTATGAACCGCCAAGGTAACGGCGGCATGAGACGACCAGCCGTCGCCGCGCTGCAGGTGTGACACGTAACTTCGTGGCTCAGCCACGCCGTCGCGCACGCTTGCGATGTCCCTGAGGTAGACCGGCCCGCCCGACGTGGCCCCGACGACCAGCGCCTCGACATCTTGGGCCGACGAGAGGAGCGCACCGGTCTCGACGCGAAATGCGCCGCTGGGGCCCGCCAGCTCGCCCGCCGGGAGTCGAACGTTGGCGGCCTGGACGGCTTGGACAACCCGGTCCGCGGCCAGGCCCCGTTCCGCGAGCCGGCTCGCGTCGAGCTCGACGACAATCTCCCGGCGAGCACCTCCCGTGAGCTGCACGCGGGACACCCCGGGGAGTCCCTCGAGCTCGGTGGCGAGCTCGGCCGCCAACCTGCGAACCAGGACGGCATCGTCCGTCTCGTGCCAGAGCGTGACCGCTAGAACCGGAACGTCCTCGATGCCCCTTGGCACCACCAACGGCGCAGGGACACCCGCCGGGAGCGAGTCCCTGTTCGCGTTCAGGCGCTCGTAGAGCTGGCTCAACGCTTGATCGCGTTCGATGCCTTCACGAAACTGCACGACGAACATAGCGCCGTCGTCGGTGGCCGAGCTGATGACGTGCTCGACCGTGGGGATCTCGAGGATCCACGCCGCCACCGGCCGAGCGATTCGCTCGTCCACGTCCGTCGTGCCGCGACCGGGGAACGCGACGAACACATCGGCCACGGTGACGGTGACCGACGGGTCCTCCTCCCTGGCCGTCGTGTACGTCGCAAGAATCCCGAGAGCCAGCGACACGAGGATGATGAGCGGCGTCAGCTTCGAGCGAATGAACAAGCTCGCGACGCGGGCCGAGAAGCCCAAGGCCTGCTGCCGGTCGCTCATCGAGTGACCGCCGTCACGCGCCGCCCATCGGACAGGCACTGGCCGTCGGGCGCCACGGCGACGCGCTCGCCCGCCCGGAGGCCGGACAACACGCGCGCCATGTCACCGCGGTCTTCCCCGATCACGACCCAACGCAGCCGCGCCTCCGACTGCTCGTTCACGACGAAGACGCCCGTGAGCTGTCCCCGCTCGAAGAGCGCGGCGCGCGGAATGTGCGCCATGGCGCTCCCGTCGCTCCCCTCGTCGTTTCGCGGAAGCTCGACGGTCGCCACCATTCCGGGCCGGTAAGCACGGCCGGCGTTCTCGATGATGACCTGCAAGCGCAAGCCCGGCGCGCGTACATCGCCAGAGGAGACGACACCCTCCACGATGGCCGACGTCCGCGAGTCGGCGATCTCCACGTTCACCTCGCGGCCAGGGACCACGCGCGTCGCAAGTTCACTGCCGATCGGAGCCACGACGCGTAGCCGCGCGTCGTCCTCGATGACGGCCACCGGTTGTCCCGGCGCGACGAGGTTGCCGACCTCGACCAACCGCAGGGCGACCACCCCATCGAAGGGCGCGAGGACCCGCGCGTAGGAGAGGTTCACGTCGACCGTGTCCACGGCGGCGGTCGCCGATGCGGCCGCGGCCTCGGCTTGCGCCAGCGCCGCCTCCGCTTGTTCGAGGGGCGGTCGAGGAACGTCTCCGGATGCGTGAAGCGCGCGCATGCGCTCGACGTTCGCGCGCGCTAGCCCGAGGGCCGTTTGCGCGGAGTCGCGAGCCGTGCGCGCCTGCCGCCTCGTCGTGGTCAGATCTCTCGTGTCGAGCTGCACCAGGACCTGCCCTTGTGACACGCGATCGCCTTCGCGGAAGTCCGCGCGCGTCGCGGTCGCCATCACGCGAGCTGCAGGACTCGCCCGCCGCAGCGGCTCGACGGCCCCAACGATCCGAATGGTCGGATGACCGGTATGTTCCTCGACCATGACGATCTGCGCGGCGCACGGGGGCGCACCGCCGGCTGGTCCCGCGTTCGAAGATGTCTCTTGTCCTCGGCAGCCGCCGGCCGCCAGGGGGCTCACCGTCGACGCGATCAGACACGTCGCCCACATGAGCTTCCCCCCCGCCCCTCGGGCCGTTCGGCGAATCACGGTCATCGTGCATCTCCCGGTGTGGCGATCGGCTCGCGCCCCGTCGCGCGCCGAAGCCGCGCCTGCGCCCGGAGGTCGCCATACTCGGACCGGGCTTCTCGAACTCGGGCTGCGTGCAGCAACGCTTGCGCGTCGAGCACGTCCGCGCTCGTGCTCACCTGCTGCTCGAAGCGACGCTCTACGCTTGCGAGGTTCCGTTCCGCTTGGGTCACGGCTGCTCGCGCGACACCGAGCTGTGCACGCGCAGTGTCCCCATCGATTTCGGCCTGGGTGGCCTCGAGTCTCAGTCCTTCGCGCGCGCGGGCCTCGGCAGCTTCAGCTTGTCGAGCACGGGCTCGCGCGGCGTCGATGGCATAGTAGCTGCTTCCCCACTCCCAAACGTTCCAGGTGAGCTGTGCGCCGACGAACCAGGCAGTCTCGGGCTGGAAGTACACCCCGTCCACGGCCTGCACCCCGGCGAGGGCGTTGACCTGAGGCAGCATCTGCGAGGTGGCGACCCGTACTCCGGCGCGTGCCTGCTCGACGCGAGCCCTGGCCATCGCCAGCTCCGGTCTTTGTTGGGCCGCGTCGTCCTCGGGACGTACGTGTCTGGCGCTGGCACGCGAGTCGGAAGGGGCGATCGCTGCTGGCCAGACCTCTTGGTTTGCGGGAAGGCCGATCTGGAACGCGAGGTTCACCCGCGCGAGTCTCGCGCCGCCTCGGGCTTGTAGCATCTGTGCGCGTGCATCAGCGAGCCGGACTTCCGCCTCGAGCACGTCGTTCGGCGAGATGACTTCTCGCTCCTGAAGGCGGCGGGCGCGCTCAACGTGCACCTCGATGCTCTCTACCTGGACTTGAGCGAGCCCGCTCAGCCGCTCGGCTTCGAGCGCCTGGAAGTAGGCGTCGACCACCGCCAGGACGACGTCGTGCGTAGTAGCGCGCTGCTGATGTCTCGCTGCATCCTCGCCCAGCTGCTGGGCACGATGACCTTCGTACACCGTCCAGAGCCCAGTCAGCGGCTGGACCACGGTCGCGGAGAGCTGCGCGGTGGTCGCGTCGCGCACAGGGATGGGAGGCACGTCGAGACCGGGTAGGGAGAATGGCAGAGGGAGGGCAAAGGCGGAGTCCCAGCGCATGACGTTGGCTTCGACTCGGACCACCGGGCCAAAACGACCGCGCGCGACCCGGCGCTCCGCGGTCGCTTCATCGCGCACCGCCGCAGCGCCACGAAGGCTTGGATGCTCGGCCAGGGCGCGACGGACGCAGTCAGCCAGCGTCGTCCGTGTCGTGGGCGACGTCGCATGCGCGCTCGCGTCAGTCCCTCCTTCCTGGGCGCTGGCCGCCGCGATGGGGAACGACAGCCCTACGAGCAGGGCGGCCCCCATGTACAGGCCGCCCCTCACAGCTTTTGCTCCAAGCCGATGCCGGCGAACAGCATGTCTAGCAGGACCGGGACGTAATCCTGGAGGGGGACGGCCAGGTGTCCTCTGATCCAACGGAACACCGTGGCGCTGAGCGCACCGGCCACCAGGTATGCGATGTTCCAGGAGTCGAGGGGGCGAAGCGCTCCATCGGCGATCCCCTCTTCCAAGAGCTCGCGAAACGCCGCAACCCAGCGGCCATAGGCGTCCCCCACGGGATCCTTGGCGCCGGCCAACTGCCAGTCCATCGACGCCCGCTCGGAGACAAAGGTGACGAAGAGCTCACGCTGCTCCCCGACGATGGCCAGCTGCCGGCGGACCAACCACTCGAGGCGCTGGCGAAAGGGTAGCGTGGGCAATAGAGGGTCGCAGAACGGAGCAAGGATGATCTCGGCGATCCGGTCCACCAGAGCCCGATAGAGGTCCTCCTTCCCGCCGAAGTAGCGATAGAGCGAGCTCGGAGACAGGCCCGCCTCCCGGGCCACCTCATCGACGCTCGTACCGTGAAATCCCTTCCTGGCGAAGGCCCGCGAGGCCGACTCGAGGATCTCCTCGCGGATCCGGGCGTGGCGACGCTCCTGGCTGGTGCTGCTCATGGACAACGCTCCGATGAGAACGACCACTGCCTCGTACAGAACGATCGTTCTCGTGTCAATAGGAAGCGTTTGCTATCCGCAGCGGCCCGCCGTCGCGAGGGGCATACAGGCTTTGGTTCCGACCCGTAGCAAGGTCGGCGCGGTCGATTCCCGACGGAGCGGAACACGCGCATTTCGCCGCGTTCGGGCGTGGAGGCCTTCTGCCTACCCCTTCGCCGTGAGTCCGGTGCGGAGCATCTCGGCGACGAGCGACGCGGCCAGCTCCTCGTCGGTCTCGCCCTTCACGTCGAGCTCGACCTCCTCGAACTTGCGCGCGTTGGCGACCACCCACTCGATGTACTTCGGCACCGTGAAGTCCTCGACCCCGAACGCGATGTCCTGCATGGCCTTCACGATCTGCAGCGCGGTGCCTTGGAACACGCGCCCGTCTCTCATCACGATCTTCATGCTGCGGTCTCCTTTCGGCGCGAGCGCCAGTTGCCCGAGGCGAT
>CAADGB010000468.1 GCA_900696455.1 uncultured delta proteobacterium | reverse complement strand
CGGCGGCGGCGGCGGCCAGTGCCGCCGTCCGGACACACTGTTCGCGAGAACGCACCAGCCGGCGCTGGCGACGCGTCCCCGATCAGGCGTTCACGACGCGCCGGACGGCGCCGGCGCACCGCTCGCCGGTCCGCCGGTCGCGGGATCGGGCGGCGGCACCGGCGGGCGGGGCGCGACGAACAGCGGGTCCTCGAACCCGAGCCGCGTGGAGACCTTGCGGAACAGCGCCGCCCCCAGGGTGAAGCCGAAACCGGTGATGACCGCACGCGCGAAGAAGCCCATGCCCCGATCGTAGCGCACGATCAGCGGGCGAGCGGCCCGTACAGCTCGGGGCGGCGGTCGCGGAAGAACCCCATCGAGGCCCGGGCGCGGGCCAGGCCGGCGAGATCGAAGGTGGCGGTGATGACACCCTCGTCGTCGCGGCCGAGCTCGGCCAGCGTGTCGCCGCGGTGGTCGCAGATGAACGAGCTGCCGTAGAAGTCGATGGCGGTGGCGTCGTCGCCCTCGCGCCCGGTGCGGTTCGACGCCACGACGCCGACGGCGTTGGCGACGGCGTGGCCGATCATGACCCGCTGCCACGGCTCCTTGCTGTCGAAGCCGGGCTCCTCGGGCTCGCTGCCGATCGCGGTCGGGTAGAACAGGAGGTCGGCGCCGGCGAGGGTCATGGCCCGCGCCGCCTCCGGGAACCACTGGTCCCAGCAGATGCCGACGCCGATCGTGGCGAAGCGGGTGCGCCAGGCCCGGAACCCGGTGTTGCCGGGCTTGAAGAAGAACTTCTCCTGGTAGCCGGGGCCGTCGGGGATGTGGCTCTTGCGGTAGACGCCGAGATCACGACCGTCGGCGTCGATCACGGCGATCGAGTTGTAGTGCTCGGGGCCGTCCTGCTCGAAGAACGACACCGGGATGACCACGCCGAGCTCGGCGGCCAGGGCCGACATCCGGGCCAGGGTCGGGTGTCCGGCTGCCGGACGAGCGCGCGCGAAGTCGTCCTCGTGCTGGTGGCGGCAGAAGTAGGGCCCCTCGAACAGCTCCGAGGGCAGGACGATCTGGGCGCCGCGGGCGGCGGCGGCCCGCACCAGCTCCTCGACGCGGGCGACGTTGCCGGCGACGTCGTCGGCGAGCCGGGTCTGCAGGGCGGCGACGGTGACGGGGAGCGCGGTCATCCTGGCCTCGGCGCGGACGCCCCGGTCGGGTCCGCGGGTTGCTGCTGGGTGGTGCAGTGGAAGGCGCCGCCGCCGACCAGCACCGGCCAGGCGTCGACGCCGGTGGTGGCCCGCCCCGGGAACAGCGCGGCCACGGCGGCGACCGCGGCGGCGTCGGCGCCGGCGCGGTAGGTCGGCACCACCACGGCGTGGTTGCCGATGTAGAAGTTCAGGTAGCTGGCGGGCATGAGCGCGCCGGCGGCGTCGTGGACCGCGCCCGGCGACGGCACGGTCACCACCTCGAGGCGGCGGCCGCGGGCGTCGGTGGCGGCGCGCAGGTCGGCGAGGACGCCGGCGAGGGCGTCGCGGTTGGGGTCGCCGGGCGCCGGGGCCATGGCCGCGACCACGCCAGGGGCGACGAAGCGGGCCAGGGTGTCGATGTGGCCGTCGGTGTGATCGTTGGCGAGCCCGCGATCGAGCCAGATCACGCGCTCGGCGCCCAGGGCCGCGCACAGGAGCTCGCTCATCGCCGCCTCGTCGAGCCCGGGGTTGCGGTTGCCGCCGAGCAGGCACTGGCGGGTGGTGAGCACCGTGCCCTCGCCGTCGACCTCGATGGCGCCGCCCTCCAGGATGAAGCCCTGCGGCCACGCCGGCACGCCGGCGGCGCCCGCCACCCACGCCGCCACCGCGGTGTCGCCGGGCATGACGTACTTGCCGCCCCAGCCGTTGAACTCGAAGCAGGCGGCGGCCACGCCGCCGGGGCCGACCACGAACACCGGCGCGGTGTCGCGCAGCCAGACGTCGCCGTAGTGGGCGCGGTGGAAGCGGACGCCGGCGGCGGCGCCGCCGAGGAGCTCGCGGGCCCCGGCCTCGGCGGCGGCGTCGGGGACCAGCAGCTCGACCCGCTCGCCGCGCGGCCGCCCGGCGGCGTCGAGGCCGACGATCGCCTCGATCATGCCGGCGAGAGACCGGCGCGGCGCGTCGAGGCCGCCCGCCCACTCGTCGGCGAGGTGGGGCCAGGCGGTCCACACCGCGGCGTGGGGCGCCCACTCGGCGGGCTGGTGGAACCCGTGTGCTCTCGCGCGCTTCACGCCCGACCTGTATCACGACCAGCCGGGCCGGGCCGCGCCGGGCCGCGCCGGGCCGCGCCGGCCCCGCCGTGACGCTGGCCGGGCACCGGGATGAACTATAGTGCAGGACCGGGAGCGGGTCCGGCCGATGTAAGCCACCCACCGTCGAGCGGTCAGGCGCGCCCGGCCCTGGACAGACGATGTTCGTGGAGGGGCCGCAGGGGGCCGGTGATATGTTGCATCCCGCCGCGGACGAGGGGAAGCGACCGCGGCCACCCAGCATCCGGAGGGACCATGCGACGTATCCTGGCCCACGCGCCCTCGAGCGCCTCGCTCCTGTTCGTGCCCGCGCTCGCGCTGGCGGCCTGCGGCCCGAACATCTCGGGCGGCGACGACGACGATGACGGCGTCCAACCTGACGCCGGTCAACACACCGGCGGCGACGGCGGCGGCGAGCAGCCGGTCTCCGAGCAGTGCCGCAAGATGGACATCATCTTCGTCATCGACGACTCCGGGTCGATGGAGCAGGAGCAGACCAACCTGCGCACGAATTTCCCGATGTTCGCGTCGCTGCTCAACAGCTACCAGATCTCGACCGGCGAGCAGCTCGACTACCGGGCGGCGGTGACCACCACCGGCGTGACCGCGAGCGGCACCCAGGTCCTGCCGCCGCCGTTCTCGACCAGCCTGCCCTTCAGCCAGACCGGGCAAGACGGCCGCTTCCGCCAGGTGTCGGGCATGACCCGGCCGTGGCTCGAGCGCGACGATCCGAACATGGCCCAGACCTTCGGCCAGGCGGCGACCGTCGGCATCAACGGCCCCGGCCTCGAGATGCAGCTGCGGGCGATGGAGCTGGCCATCCAGCCGTCGACCAACCCCGGCTTCGTCCGCGACGACGCGCTGCTCGGCATCGTCATCCTCACCGACGAGGACGACTGCAGCTTCCGCCAGTCCAGCGGCATCACGATCAACAGCCTCGAGGGCTGCGTCGGCACGCCCGGCATCCCGGCGCCCACCGAGTTCCTGGCCGCGCTCGACCAGGTCAAGGGCGACCGCGGCCGCTGGGCCGCCGCCATCATCGCCGGCCAGACCTCGTGCACGTCGAGCTTCGGCGACGCGGTCGAGGGCGTGCGCCTCAAGCAGTTCCAGGCGGCGTCGCCCGGCAACGTGGTCTTCGGCGACATCTGCGCCGGCAACCTGCAGGGCGCGCTGACCCAGGCGCTCGACACCTTCCAGGCCGCCTGCGACAACTTCCCGCCCATCGACTGATTCCTTCGCCCGCGCGGCGGCGGGCGGGCGACCGGGGCACGAGGCGCGCGCGAGGCGCGCGGCTCGCGTGGGCCGCGCCGGCGTGGCGGCGTAGAGTCGGCGCCATGGCGCCGAGCGCGCCGACCACCCCCGAGCACCTCCCCGCCGACCTCGTCGGCCGCCACGTCGTCATCACCGGCGCCACCGGCGGGCTGGGCGGCGCCGTGGTCGCGCACGCCCTGGCCCGGGGCGCCATCGTCCACGCGCCGGTCGTCGAGGCGAGCGTCCCGCCGGCGCTGCGCGGGGCGCCGCACGGCGACCGGCTGCACGTCACGCCGTCGATCGACCTCGGCGACGAGGCGGCGGTCACCGCCTGGTACCGGGCGCTGCCGGCGGCGTGGGCGTCGCTCCACCTGGTCGGCGGCTTCACGATGGCGCCGATCGCCGAGACCCGGCTGGCGGACCTCGATCACATGCTCGCGATCAACACCCGCACCTGCTTCCTCGCCTGTCGCGAGGCGGTGATCGCGATGCGGCGCGGCGGCGGCGGCGGGCGCATCGTCAACGTCGTCGCGCGGCCGGCGCTCGCCCCGACCGGCGGCATGGTCGCCTACGCGGCGTCGAAGGCGGCGGTCGCGTCGATCACGCTGTGCCTGGCCGCGGAGGTCGCGGCCGAGGGCATCTGGGTCAACGCCATCGCGCCATCGATCATCGACACCCCGGCCAACCGCGCCGCCATGCCGGCGGCCGATCACGCCCGCTGGCCGCGCCCCGCCGAGCTGGCGCGCGCGATCCTCGACCTGGCCAGCCCCGCCAACGCCCTGACCTCGGGCGCGCTGCTCCCGGTCTACGGCCGGGCCTGACGCGCCGGGCGCCTGGCCGACCCGTCGGCGCGACGGCCCTCCAGGGCGACGGCGCGGCGGCGCGGCGGCGGGGTGGTATCGATCCGTCCGCGACCGGCGTCCGTAACCTCGAGCGTCGTGCCGCGTAGATCGCGGTACCCTGCCCCAGGAGCCCCGGTGCGAGCCCCCCGCCTGCCCGACCTCGAGCGCTTCCCCGAGCTGCACGCCCGCTGGAACCGGCGCACCTTCATCAGGAGCGCGGCCGCCGGGACGGCGCTGGTGGCGCTCGGCGGCGCGCTCTACCGCCTCGCCGGCGACGACCTCACGCGCCAGGCGCGGGCCGAGACCCGCGCCGACGGCCGCAGGCGGCTGCCGCCCGGCCAGCGCGTGATCCGCGCCCTGCGCGACATGGGCGGCCGCGAGGGCCCGGGCGACGCCCGCAGCTTCCGCCTGCGCGTGCACGGCGCGGTCCGGACGCCGTTCGAGCTCGACTACGCCGAGCTGCTCCGGCTGCCGCAGCTCGAGCAGGCCGCCGACGTCCACTGCGTGACCGGCTGGTCGGTGCTGGGCTCGGTGTGGAAGGGCGTGGCGGTCGCGCTCCTCGCCGAGAAGGCCGGCGTGCGCGCCGAGGCCCGGCACGTGATCTTCGAGGCCGCCCACGGCTACACCACCAACGTGGCGCTGGCCGAGGCCACCGCGCCCGCCGCCATGGTCGCCTACCGGATGAACGGCCGGCCGTTCCCCATCCAGCACGGCGCGCCGGTGCGCGGCCTGGTGCCCGACCTCTACTTCTGGAAGAGCGCCAAGTGGCTCACCGGGATCCGGTTCGTGGTCAAGGACGAGCCCGGCTACTGGGAGGTGCGCGGCTACCACAACCACGCCGACCCCTGGGCCGAAGAGCGGTACGGGTGACCGCCGCGACGCCGGAGCCGCCGACCGCCGTCGTCGGCGAGGGGCTCAAGCGGCGGTGGCGGCCGTGGCTGCGCGCGATCCATCGCGACGTCGGCTACCTCGCCGTCGGCCTCACGATCATCTACGCGGTGTCGGGCCTGGCCATCAACCACCTCGACGACTGGGATCCCAACTTCACCACCTACCCCCGCGAGCGCGCGATCGCGCCGATCGCCGCCGACGCGCCCGACGACGCGGCGGTGGAGCAGGCGCGCGCGGCGCTCGGGCTGGGGCCGCCGCGCTCGACCTACCGCGCCGGCGACGAGCTCCACCTCGAGTACGACGACCGCAAGCTGGTGATCTACGGCGACACCGGGCTGGTGGTCGAGCAGGGCCGCGAGGCGCGGTTCTTCCTTCGCGTCGCCAACTGGTTGCACTACAACCGGGGCAAGAAGGCATGGACCTACATCGCCGACGCCTACGCCGTGCTCCTGCTCTACCTGGCGGTGTCGGGACTGTTCATGATCAAGGGCAAGAAGGGCCTGCGCTGGCGCGGCGCCGCCCTGCTCGCGCTCGGCGCCGCGGTGCCCATCGCCTACGTGGTGTGGTCGGGCGGCCCGGCGGCGGAGCAGCGGGCGACGCGGGAGGCCAGCGAGCGCGCGGCGCGCGAGGCCGGCGAGCGCGCGCGGCCGTCGCCGCCGCCCCCCGCCACGCCGTGACCGGGCCGTGGTCCCCGGCGGTGCGGGCGTGAGCCGCGCCGCGCCGCCCGCGGTGCTGCGAGCCGCCGCGGCCCTGCCGCCGGGCCCGGCGCTGGTGTTCGACGTCGGCCTGGTGAAGCGACGGATGATCGCGGCCCGCGCCCAGGCCCGGCCCCAGGGCGTCGAGCTCCTGCTCGCGCTCAAGGCGGTGCCGCTGGCGGTGGTGGCCGAGCTGGCGGCGCGCCACCTCGACGGCCTCGACCTCGCGGGCCCCGAGGAGCAGGCGCTCGCCGCCGAGCTGCCGCCGACCGCGCTGTCGCTGACCTGGCCGGGCGACGTCGAGATCGGGCGCGTGCGGGCGCTGGCGACGCGCCACCACGTGACCGTGGTCGTCGAGACCGCCGCCCAGCTCGCGGCGGCGGCGGCGACCCCCGGCGTGCTCGTCGCCGCCCGCCTCGCCGACGGCCCCGGCAGCCGGTTCGGCGTGATGCCCGACGCGCTGCCCGCGCTGGTCGCCGCCGGCGGCGGTCGCGTGCGCGCGCTCCACGTCCACGGCGGCGCGCTGGCGACCGCGCCCGCGGTGCTGGCCGAGCGCGCGCGGCGCGCGTGCGACGCCGCGGCCGCCGCCGACCTCCCGCTCGAGCAGCTCGACCTCGGCGGCTCGCTGCACGGCTTCGCCCTCGAGCACGCCACCGCCGGCCGCGCCACCCTGGCCGCCGCGCTCGCCGCCGCCCGCGCCGCCGTGCCCGCCGCCGTGCGCCTCGTCTTCGAGCCCGGGCGGCTGTGGACCGAGGACGCCGGCTTCGCCGTCGGCCGGGTCCTGGCGGCGCGCGAGGTCGACGGCCAGCCGGTGCGCGTGCTCGACCTGTCGCGGCTGTGCCACCTGCGCTGGTCGACGCCGCGCCTGGTCGCGCCGCCGCCGCGCGCCGCCGACGAGCGCGTCGCCGTCCGCTTCTGGGGGGCGACCTGCTGCGAGGACGACGTCATCGCCGATGCCTGGGTGCCAGCGGAGCACCTGGCGGCGCTCGAGGTCGGCGCCCGGGTGCTGTTCGCCGGCGTGAGCGGCTACGCCGCCGGCTGGAACCGCGCCTTCGCCGGGGTGCCGGCGGCCCGCGTCGAGACCGTGGCGTGACGGCGCCACGCCGCACGCCGGGGCGGCGAGACCGCGCGTTCACGATCGATGGGGCCGGCCGCGGCTGGCAGGGTGACGATCGCGGTGACCGGCGCTGGCACATGTCGTGCTACGCACGGGCCCGATGCGTGCGGTCCTGCTCCTGTCCACGCTGGCGCTGCTCGGGCTCGCCGCCTGCGGCCGCGGCGGCCACCCGGCTCACCCGCGCGACGACGAGCCCCGCCTCGAGCCGGTGGTGGCGGTGCAGCAGTGGTACCGCTCGCCGACGAGCTGCGGCCAGGGCCCGTACGAGCTCGAGCTGCCGGTGGCCGGCGCGCGCTGGGGTGAGGACTTCGAGCTGCGCGTGCGCGCGCCTCGCGCCGTCGAGCTCCACGCGATCGTCCTGGCCGACGACGACGAGGTCGCGCGCGCCAGCGGCGTCTTCGGCGCGGGTGGCGCGGGTGGCGCCGCCGCAGGCGGCGACCGCGTCGCCGACAACGCGCGCTGCGTCGCCGACGCCCGCGAGCGCCTCGGGCTGCAGCGCGGCGGCGGCGGCGCGGCGCCCCCGCCCGGGAGT
>CAADGB010000467.1 GCA_900696455.1 uncultured delta proteobacterium | reverse complement strand
TGGCGGGCTTGGCCGCCTTGACGGGCTTGGCGGGCTTGGCGGGCTTGGCGGGCTTGACGGGCTTGGCGGGCTTGGCCGGCTTGGCCGGCTTGGCCGGCTTGGCCGGCTTGCTCGGCTTGGCCGGCTTGCTCGGCTTGGCCGGCTTGGCCGGAGGGGCCTTGGCGCCGCCCTTGACCTTGGCCTTCTTCTTCTCCTCGGCGAGCCGCGTCGTCACGACACGCTGGCCCTCCTCGGTCTTGGCCGCCGCGGCGCTGCGCGCCTTCTCGAGCGCCGTCGACACGTCGGCGTCGGTGCGCACGGCGACGGGAGCGCCGCCGTCTTCCTTCTTCTTGGGGCGCTTCTTCTTCTTGGCGTCGCGCGGCGGCGGGATCTCGCTGATCCCGGGCATCTGGGTGGCGAGATCGCCGCGGTTGTGGACCAGGATGCGGGGCTCGGGCTCGTCGCGGAAGACCATCGCGACCTTGTTGTCGGGGAGGAGCTCGATCACGAACCCGATATCGAACTTGGGGTGGGCGACGACGTCGCCGATCTCGTAGGTGTCGCGGATGGAGTACGGACGGCAGTTGGCGAGGTCGGCTTCGGAGGCCCGGCTCATGGCGTCCTTCCACGACGCCCGGGACGAGCTCGGTCGGCGCGGCGAGGCGGCCTCGGGACCGCCCTCCTCCATCCCGTCCCCCCGCGGCTTGCGGTACGCGTGCACCTCGCCACAGACCACGCACTGCACGCGACGGACCTCGTCCTCGTACATGCTGATGATGGTGTGGGTGGTGTCGGCCTTGCAGCGCGGCGACGGGCAGTACGCTTCGATCTCGCCGCCCACCTCGTCCACGTCTTCGTCGAAGATAGAATCCATGGGTGGCCCTGGTACCTGCCTAAATGGCTAGAATTGCACCGCTCCGGACCCCACTCCGGATTCGGGGCACGCTTTCAGTCAGCGTCCTAACATGGCGGCGTTGAGCTAGCAACCATCCCCACTTACAACAAGCACGGCGGGATCGCGATTTTCGCGTGGTATGAGGACCGGGCGCGATGCGGCGTCTCCTCGTCATAAACACGTTGATCTTCGCAGTGTTGGCGTCGGCGATCGCGCTCGCGTACTACGGGTACAGCTTCAGCGCCGAGGCGTCTCACCGCGAGCGCGCGATCATCCATGACACCACCCGGGAGCTGGCCGAGGAGAAGATCATCGGCATCGAGAGCCCGCTCCTGGACGCCGACGAGAAACTGTTCTCGTCGATCGATCCGGAGCGCCTCACCGAGCTGGAGTCGGTCGTCCGGAACCTGCGCGCGCCGGTGACGTCGGTGTTCGTGCTCGGCGCCGATTTCAAGGTTCTTCCGAGCGGTTACGTGTCCACCCGGCTCGCGGACGAGGGGCTGTCGTTCCTGCGCTTCTTCCAGTCCGAGGTCGTGCCGGCGCTCGGCCTGGGGCAGCTCGCCGAGGGCACGCGCGGTCACGAGCACCTGACGCTGGGCGGACGGCCGTACCTGTTCTCGTTCTCGCGCCGCTCCACCGGGGCTCGCGCCTACTACGTCGTGGTCGAGGCCGACCTCCCGCACCTGGTGGCCAACGTCTTCCCGCAGTTCTTCGGGGTGCGCTCGCCTCGCCTGTACCAGGTGGTCGACGAGTCGGGGGAGCTGGTCTTCGGCATGCCCTTCCGCGAGCGCGGCTCGATGGTCGAGATCCCCTTCGCCGAGACCGTGAGCGGCTGGCGGTTGCGGGTGGCGCAGCGCGACGAGGGGACCCAGGCCGCGCGCGGCCGGCGGACCGTGATCGACGTCGTCCTCATCGGCCTCGCGCTCGCGGTCATCACCTCGGGGCTGGCGGTCCTGCTCTACGCCCTGCGGCGCGAGCGCAAGGCCAACGCGCTCAAGAGCGACTTCATCTCGAACGTGTCCCACGAGCTCAAGACCCCGCTGTCGATCATCAGCATGTTCGGCGAGATGCTGGCGTCGGGGCGCGTCAAGACCCCGGCCCAGGCCACCGAGTACGCCGAGGTCATCTGGCGCGAGAGCGTGCGGCTGGCCCGGCTCATCGACAACGTCCTCGACTTCGCCAAGATCGAGCGCGGCGTCGACGTCTACGAGTTCGCCTCCGGCGACGTCGGCGAGGTCCTGGCCCGCGCCGTCGAGCTGTCGACCCACCGCCTGGCCGCCGCCGGCATGACCTGCGCCCTCGAGCTGCCACCCGACCTGCCGCCGGTGCGCCTCGACGGCAACGCCCTGACCCTGGCGGTGCTCAACCTCGTCGACAACGCGATCAAGTACGCGGCCGACGGCAAGCGGATCGAGGTCTCGGCCCGGGCCGAGGGCGACCGGGTGGTGATCCGGGTGCGCGACTTCGGGCCCGGCATCGATCCCGAGGAGCACGACCGGATCTTCGAGCGCTTCTACCGGGCCCGGGCGGTGCGCCTCAAGCCCATCCGCGGCTCGGGCATCGGCCTGGCGCTGGTCGAGCGCATCGCCCACGCCCACCACGGCGGGGTCGCGGTCGAGAGCGCGCTGGGCGAGGGCTCCACCTTCAGCCTGTGGCTCCCGGCCGACGCCTCTCGTGATATGACCGCGGCGTGAGCGAGCCGGCGCGCAAGATCCTCGTGATCGAGGACGAGCCCGACATCGTGCGCGGGCTGACCGACGCCCTCGGCTTCGAGGGCTTCGAGGTGCAGGCCCGCGGCACCGGGACCGACGGCCTCGAGGCGGCGGCGGCCTGGGGCCCCGATCTGGTCCTGCTCGACCTGATGCTGCCCGACGACAACGGCTACCGCATCTGCGAGGCGCTGCGCGAGCGCGATCCGACCGTGCCCATCATCATCCTGACCGCGAAGGCCCAGGAGGCGGACAAGGTGCGAGGGCTGGACTCGGGCGCCGACGACTACGTCACCAAGCCGTTCTCGGTCGCCGAGCTGATCGCGCGCATCAACGCCATCTTCCGCCGCCAGGCCCGCCTGGCCGCCACCGACGAGGCGTTCGCGATCGGGCCGTGGACGGTCAACGCCCGCAAGCACACGCTGTCGCGCGGCCGGCAGAGCAAGCGGCTGACGTTCTACGAGCTCGAGGTGCTCAAGCTCCTGCGCGAGCGCGCCGACGACGCGGTGTCGCGGGACGAGCTGCTGGAGAAGGTGTGGGGCGTGCAGGGCTCCCCCACCAACCGCACCGTCGACAACTTCATCGTCAAGCTGCGGCGCAAGCTCGAGGAAGATCAGAAGAACCCGCGCCACATCCTGACCGTCTACGGCTACGGGTACAAGCTGGTGCCGTGACCGCCGGGGCGCCGGTGGTCGGCGGTGACGCGGTCGGGCCGTCGCGGGCACGCCTTGCCGCCGCTGGTTTCTGGAGGCGACGGCCGGTCTCGCGTATGATCGCGGGCATGCCGGAGGGCACATCCAGGCCCTGCCCGTCGTGCGGGATCAACGTCATGATCGGGTACGCGCGGTGCCCGAAGTGCCACGCCCCCATGCCCGGCAGCGGCCGCGTCCGCCCGACCCTGTCCGCCGGCGGGACCACGGTCGAGCGGGTCGAGCTGGGCCCGAGCGACGGCGGTCGCGGCTGGCTGTGGGTGGCCGGCATGGTGCTGGTGGGGCTGGCGGTCGTGGCGTGGGCGACCGTGCTGCGCGGCGGCGATGGTCCGACGAGATCGCCGGCGGCCGCGGCGCCGCTCGACGTCGGGCCCGAGGACGACCGGCCGCTCGGGGGCGGGCCGGTGGTGGAGGACGACGAGCCGGTCGCGCCCCGCGCCCCGACCGGTGCCGATCCGGCCTTCGCCGCCGACACCATCGAGAGCGAGCTGGCCGGCGAGCGCCTGTACGCCACGGTCACGGTCGTGCGCGGCCGCCTCGAGATCCGGTCCGCGTTCTGCGCCGAGGGCCGGCTGGGCGACATCGTGGCCCGCCACGCGGGTGAGCTCCGCGCCGCCGGCGTGTCCGAGGTCCACTGCCGCGAGGTCCACGGCGCGCTGGTGTTCGAGCGCGGGCTGTAGCCAGGTCCGCGCCTCGCCCGCGCCTCGCCACGGCGCTCGATCCAGGCGGGGGAGCCCCGCTCGCGGGCCGGGCGTCTGGCGCGCGCCGGCGGCTCTGCTATCGTGCCGGGCCGTGTCGGCCGAGCTCGATCGTCCTCGCAAGCACCACCGCCTGATCCTGCCGCTGGGGATGCGGGTGCTCATCCGCCTCATCCGCGACGAGGAGCGGACCGACGCCGGGCTCTACCTGCCGGCCGGGGCCAAGGAGGCCCAGGACGAGGCCATGTTCGGCGAGGTGATCGAGGTGGCGCGGGACCGGCCGACGTCCGACGACGTGGCCGAGAACGTCTCCGGCGTGCCGCACGGGGCCAAGGTCCTGTTCCGCAAGGACGCCGGGGTGCGGGTGCCGTGGGACGAGAAGCTGAGGGTCCTCGACGTCAAGGACGTGCTGGCGACGGTCGAGGAGCTGACCGACGACGACGCGCACTGAGCCCGGTCGCGACCAGGAGCGCGAGCAGGGCGGAGGACGCGCCGTCGCCGCGGGCGTCGCAGCAGCCGCCGCCGAGCTCGTCGGGCGGGCCGCAGGCGCCGGGATCGTCGGCCAGCGGGTGCGCGGCGCACACCCCGCGCACGTCGTCGGCCTCGACCGTGGCCTTCTTGGTCTCGGCGCAGGCCTGGAACGGGTACATCGTGGCCTCGGTGATCTCGGGATCGGTCGTGCTGGTGCACAGCGGGACCGCGGCGCCGTCGAGATCGACCCGCTCGGGATCGCCGGGTGCGCGGCAGGTGTGCTCGAGCCCGAGCAGGTGGCCGAGCTCGTGGACCCGGGTGTTGGCGAGGTCAGCGGCGCACGGCGCGGCGCCGCTGCCCTGGCCGTCGACGGTGATGCGGAACGTGACGTTGTTGAGCTCGATGTCGGCGTCGACGATCTCACCGTCGCGGGGGTCGTCGGGGTCGTCGACGAAGGTCACGGTGGTGACGCCGGCGGCCTGGGCGTTGAAGCAACGCTCGGGGTCGTCGTCGACGGCCGGCCGGCACCAGCGGTCGTCGCGGAACTTGATCACGTTGACGAAGTCGCGCCCGACCTCGCGCGCCTCGGCGCCGCGGTCGACGAGGTCGAGGTAGCTGCAGCCGGCGACCGCCTGGTTCCAGGTGGCGAGCGCGGCGACCGCGATGTCCTGCTCGAGGTCGCCGGCGAGGCCGGAGGTGCCGTCGCGGGCCCGGGTCACCTCGACGCAGCTCTTGGCCCACGCCAGCGGTCGGCCGCTCTTGCGGGTGGTCGTCCGCACCGCCGGCGCCGCCCGGGTGGCGTCCTCCACCACCACGTCGTCGGCCAGCCAGGCCGCGCCCGGGCGCCGCGGATCGGGCGCGAGGGCGAGCCGCACCCGCAGGCCGGGCTCGAGCGCCGGCTGGCCGTGCCACACCACCATGGTGTAGCCGCCGGCGTGGCCGCCGAGCTGGCTGACCACGAGCACCTCGCCGTCGATCGTGCGCACCGTGGCGTCGGTGACGATGCGCGAGCCATCGGCGGTCCAGCGGCCGTCGGCCCGGATCACCTCGCCGGTCACCCAGCGCGGCGCGGCGGCGGCGGGGGCGGCGGCGCCGACCGTGGCCCCGACCGCGGCCACGACCGCGATCACGACGACGACCGGGAGCGAGGCTCGCACCCGGGTACGGTAGCACGCGGGCGGTGGTCGTCGCGGCGGCGGCGTGGCGCGGGCCACGGGAGGGCGGTGGCCGTTGCGTCGGCGGCGCGACGCGGGCAGAGTGCGCGAGATGGCGGGCTCGCCGCGCATGGATGCCATCCCCGACCGCACCGCGGTCAACGCGCTGTGGCTCATCAAGCTGCGCTGGGCCCAGGTCGTCGGCCAGGCGGCGACCGTGCTGGTGGCGCGGATCGCGCTCGGCGAGAGCCTGCCGGTGGGCGCGCTCGGGGCGCTGGTGGCCCTCGGCCTGGCGTCGAACCTGGCGCTCGAGCTGCACCTGCGGCGGGGCGGCGTGATCAGCGAGCGCCGGCAGGCGCTGACCATGGTCCTCGACGTCGCGCTCCTCACCGGGCTCCTCTACCTGACCGGCGGGCCGCTCAACCCGTTCGGCTTCCTCTACCTGGTGCAGATCGCGCTGGCCACGGTCATCCTGCACGCGGCGTGGACGTGGGCGCTGGTGCTGCTGTCGTTCGCCGGGTTCGGGCTCCTGCTCGTCGATCACGCGCCGCTGCCGGTCGGCGACGGCACGCGCATGATCGGGATGTGGGTGGCGCTGGGCGTGGCCTCGGCGTTCATCGTCCACTTCCTGCTCCGGGTCACGGTCGCGCTGTCGACCCGCGAGGACGAGCTGGCGCAGGCGCGCAACCTGGCGGCGCGCCAGGAGCGGCTGGCGTCGCTGGCGACCATGGCCGCGGGCGCCGCCCACGAGCTGGCCACGCCGCTCGGCACCGTCGCCCTGGTCGCCAAGGAGCTCGAGCGCGCCCTCGCCGGCAAGGACCCGGCGCTGGTCGAGGACGCCCGGCTCATCCGCGAGCAGGTCGGGCGCTGCCGCGCGATCCTCGACCAGATGGCGGGCGGCGCCGGCGCCGCCGGCGAGAGCCTGGCGTGGATCTCGGTGGCGGCGCTCCTCGACGAAGCGCTGGCCGGGGCCCGCGGCGAGCCGCCGGTGGTGCGCAAGCTCGCGCCCGAGGTCGCGAGCGCCCGGGTCCGCCTGCCGCCGCGCGCGGTGAGCCAGGCCCTGCGCTCGCTCGTCACCAACGCCCAGGACGCGTCGCCGCCCGAGGCCGAGGTCGAGCTGGCGGCGGTGGTGCGCGCCGACGTGCTGGTCATCGACATCGTCGATCGCGGCCGCGGCATGTCGGAGGCGCTCCTCGCCCGCATCGGCGAGCCGTTCTTCACCACCAAGCAGCCCGGGCGCGGCATGGGGCTGGGCCTGTTCCTGGCCCGGGCCGTGGTCGAGAGCCTGGGTGGCGCCATGACCTTCGACTCGCGCGAGGGCGAGGGCACGCGGGTCACGGTCACGTTCCCGGTCGACGTCGAGGCCCGCGCCCGCCGCCGCGACCGCGGCCGGCCGGGCCGCGTGGCCTCCTGACGGCCCCGGCCGGCGCGGCCGGGGCGGTCGGCGCGGTTGGGTGTCGCCCGGGCGCACCGGGCCGGCCGGGGGGTGCTATCTAAGCGTCATGTCGGACACCAGCCGGCCCTCGCTCCTGCTCGTCGATGACGACGAGGTCTTCCGCACCCGGATGGCCCGGGCCTTCGCCGAGCGCGGCTACGAGGTGACGACCGCCGCCGACTTCGACGGCGCCGTCGCCCAGGCTCGCGCCGACTCGCCGGAGCTGGCGGTGCTCGATCTCAAGATGCCGGGCAAGGGCGGGCTCGAGCTGGTCAAGGTGCTGCTCGAGATCGATCCCCAGACCAAGATCGTGGTGCTCACCGGCTACGGCAGCATCGCCACCGCCATCGACGCCGTGCGCCTGGGGGCGACGTACTACCTGCAGAAGCCGGCCGACGCCGACGAGATCCTGGCCGCCTTCGCCCGCGGGCAGGCGCCGCCCCTCGAGCCGCCGGAGAGCGACTACCGCGCCCCCAGCCTGGCCCGCGCCGAGTGGGAGCACATCAACCGCGTGCTGTCCGACTGCGGCGGCAACATCAGCGAGGCCGCGCGCCGCCTCGGCATCCACCGCCGCTCGCTGCAGCGCAAGCTGCAGAAGTACCCGCCCAACCGATGAGCGCCGCCGCGCGCGCGCGCCTGCTCGCGCTCGTCGACGACGACCACGCCGGCGTCGCGGAGCTCGCCGCCCACCTCGACGGACTGGACGCCGCCGCCCGCCGCGACGCGGTGACCGCGCTGGGGCGGTCGCGCCAGCGCCGCCTGTTCGAGAAGGCGGCCCACGCCCGGCCGGTCGATCTCGCGTTCTTCGTCGGCGACGCCGGCGTCGGCGAGGAGGTCATCCACGACGGCCGCAACACCTTGCCGCTGCCGCCGCCGCTCCGCCGCTTCCAGAAGCGCTTCTGCCGGCCGCCGGTCGACGGCCGCGGGCCGCGGCTGTTCGGCTACAACGAGGGCCCGACCCGGCGCGCGATCGGGCCGGGGTTCTTCGTCGCCGACGCCACCGCCGGTCGACCGCACTGGACCGCGCGCGGGCCGGTGGTGATCGACTACCTCCGCGTCCCCGACGGCCCGGTGGCGGCCGGCTGGCCGCCGGTGGTCGACAACGAGCACGGGCTGCAGCGCTTCGTCTACGGCGGCACCCGGGACTTCATGCGCCGGGTGTCGCGCCACGTGTCGATCGGCGCCGCCTACAAGGGCGAGCGCCCGCTCGATCACTACTTCGTGCTGTGCCGGCGCTGAGGCGAGCGAAGCCAGCCGAGTTCTTCGGACTCAGGTCGGCACCGGCGTCCTCGCCGGGACCGACCGATCGACCAGAGCGTGTGATTCCTTCACACGCTCCGAGCCGAGGCCTAGCCGAGGCGAGCTGCTCCGACCGCGCGGTGGCGGCGGTGTGCGGCGGTCGCGGCGATCGCGCGCCGGTGGCATGATGCCGGCCTCCATGCGGGCGCTCCGCTCCTGGCTCGCCGATCCGGTCGCCGCCGGCGCCGCCGCCGGCGTGGCGCTGGCGGTCGTCGAGCTGGCGGCCCTGGGCGGGCTCGGCCGGCCGGCGCTGGCGGCGTCGGTCGGCGGGCTGTTCGTCGGGTTCGGCGGGCTGTGCGGGCTGGCGATCGTCGTCACCTACCGCCTGGTGGCGCGGCTGAGGCTGGGGCCGGTGGCGGCGGCGCTGGTCATCGCCGCGCCGACGGTGGCGGTGTGGCTCCCGCTGGGGCGGAGCCTGTTCCAGGGCGCGTTCGCCGCCACCCTGCCCGGCGCGTCGCTGGCGCCGGTGGCGGTGCCGGTCGCGGGCTGGCTGGCGGTGGCCACCGCCGTCCTGGCCGGCGGGGCGCTCCTGCGCGCCCGCCCCGGCAGTCGCCTGCCGCTGGTGGCCGCGATGGTCGTCGCCGCCGCGGCCCTCGCGGTCGCCAACCGCGCGCTGTTCCGCAGCGGCTACCCCGACCTGCACCTGGCGCTGAGCGTGGCCACGCTGGTCCTGCTGGCGCTGGCGCTGGGGCTTGGCCTCGGCCGGCCGCCGGTGGCCGCGCGCACCCGGGCCGCCACCGGCGCGCTCGTCGTCGCCGCCACCGTGGCCGCCGCCGTCCTCGGCTTCGCCCGCCCCGCCGATCGCATGCGGGTCGCGACCCGCGGCGACGACGCCCGCCACCTGGTGCGGGCGGCCCGCGCCGTCCTCGATCTCGATCGCGACGGCCACTCGGCGCTGTTCGGCGGCGGCGACTGCGACGACCTCGATCCGGCGCGCCACGCCGGCGCCCGCGACCTGCCGGGCAACGGCAAGGACGAGGACTGCGACGGCGTCGACGCCGTGGCGCGCGCGCCGGTGGTCGACGCCGCGGTCGCCCGCTCGCTGGCCGAGTGGCGGCAGGGGGCCGAGGTCGCGGCGACGCTCGGCCGGGCCCGCGACCTGAACCTCCTCCTGGTCTCGGTCGACGCCCTGCGCGCCGATCAGCTCGACGGCGCGCGCGCCCGCGACGACTTCCCCCACCTGCGCGGGCTGCTCGACGGCTCGGTCTGGTTCACGCGGGCCTTCGCGCCCGGCGCCGGCACCGATCTGTCGCTCACGACCTTCGTCACCGGGCGCTGGAACCCGTTCCAGCCCATCGCCACCACCCTGGCCGAGGCGGTGGCCGGCACCGGGCGGCTCACCCACGCCATCTGGCCGCGCGAGGTGCTGCGCTACGCCGGCGAGACCCTGCTCACCCGCGGCTTGACCTCGTTCGATCGCGTGATCACCGACGGCGCGCGTCGCGACGTCGGCGACCGCCTCACCGCCGCCACCACCACCGATCTGGCCCTGGCCTTCCTCGATCGCGCCGGCGAGCACCGGTTCGCCCTGTGGGCCCACTACTTCGACGTCCACGAGCATCGCCAGCTCGCGGTGCCGGCGGCGGCGCTGGCGGCGATCGACGACGGCGGGCGGGGGCCGCTCGGTCATCGCTACCGCGCGCTGCTCAAGGGCGTGGACGACGAGATCGGCCGGCTCCTGGCCGAGCTCGAGCGCCGGGGCCTGGCCGAGCGCACGATCGTGATCCTGTTCAGCGATCACGGCGAGAGCCTGGGCGAGGACCCGCGGCTGCCCGACAACCACGGCCTGGTCGTGTACCAGGCGCTGACCCACGTGCCGGTGGCGGTGCGCGTGCCGGGCGTCGCGCCGCGCGTCGACGCCACGCCGGTGTCGCTGGTCGACCTGGCGCCGACCCTGCTCTCGCTCGTCGGCGCCGCCGACGCCATGGCGCCGCTCGACGGCGTCGATCTGGTGCCCCACCTCCTGGGCGCGCCGGCCGAGCTGCTCGGCCACGACCGGGCGCTGGTGCTGAACGAGCAGGATCAGTGGGCGGTCGTGGCCTGGCCGCTCAAGCTGCTGGTGCGGCCGCGGGACGACGTGACCGAGCTCTACGATCTCGCCGCCGATCCGCTCGAGCGCCGGGACCTGGCGGCGGCCCGCCCCGACGAGGTCAGGGCGCTGCGCGCTCGCTACGGCGAGTTCCCGGCGGTGCCGATGGACCGGACGCAGCGAGGACGGCGCTGGCGAGAAGCACAAGCGCAGCCACCCCCGAGGCCGCGCTCGCCATGAGCAGGAGCGGCGACAGCCAGCCCGTCCACAGCGGCACCACCGGGCACGGCGCGCCGCCCCACAGGATCGACACGCCGCCGGTGACGATCAGGACGGCCAGGGTGCCGGCGACGGGCAGGGCGAGCTGCGCGACCACCGCGCGCCGCCAGCCGGTCTGGGCGGCGAGCGTGAGCGCCACCGCCAGCACCGCGAGCCCGGGGGCGAAGCCCTGGACCAGGTCGAGGCCGCGCGGCTTGTAGATCATCGGCGTCGACAGGCTGGGGGCGCCGGCGAGGAGGACCAGCGAGCCGATCGCGACCGGCCACCACCACGGCAGGGCGAGGGCGGTCCGCCACCACGGGCCGCGGCGCCGCGCCGCCCACGCCGTCGCCACCGCCGCCGCCAGCACCAGGAGCCAGGCCGCGATCACCCGGTCGGTGGGCAGGCGGGGCAGCACGTCGTCGTCGTCGACCGGGGCGGCGATCGCGGCCTCGAGCGGGCGGGCCGGCGAGTCGGCGGGCAGGGTCGCGCCGACGGAGTCGGCGATGGCGCGCGCGAGGTCGGTGACGTGGATCGGGCCGCCGCCGCCGGTGCGCACGCCGGGGCCGGCGAGGCACGCCCGCACCACGCGGATGGCGCGGTGCTCGCTGCCGTGGCCGCCGCCGGCGAGGTGATCGTGATCGGACAGCACGAACCAGCGGGCGTCGGCGGGGCCGGCGGCGATCAGCCGGGCCAGGATCGCGTCGGCCTCGGCGGCGGTGGTGGGCCACGCCGCCGACGCCTTGCCCTGGCGGTGGCCGACGGTGTCGAGGCGGAGGACGTGGACGAAGACCAGGCGCGCCGGCCCGGCGACCGCGGCGGTGGCCTCGTCGACCCAGCGCCCGGGCCAGCCCTCGGGCACCTGCTTGGCCAGGGGTGGCCGGGTGTCGGCGAAGCCGAGCGAGTGGACGATGTAGCTGTGGCTCTCGGCGATCGCGATCGAGCCCGGCACCTGGGCCGGGATGCCGGCCGCGCCCAGCGGTGGCGACACCACCTTGCCGGAGTGGAACAGCACGCCGGTCTGCTGCTGGGTGCGACCGCTCCACAGCGCGAGCTGGACCGGCAACGACACCGTGGGGAAGCCGGCGTCGAGGCCGAGATCGAGGCCGCGCGCGCACAGCGCGTCCCACGCCGGCATCGCCCGCGAGGTGTCGAGGCCGGCGCCGTCGACGAGCACGACCCGCACCGCGCGCGCCGGCGGGAGGCCGGCGCCCTCGGCCGTCGGGAAGCGGGGCCCGGCCGTCGGCGCGGCGTCGTTGCCGACCACCGCGGCGATCACGTCGCGGCGCAGCTCGGCGATCACGTAGAAGCCGAGCGCGAGCGCGCCGACGAGCAGGGCGCGGGCGGCGTCGCGGATCATCGTGGGGGCAGACTATCAGGCGGGCCGGCGTCGGGCAGCGGCGGCAGCCCGAGCGGCTCGCGCCACGGCGCGCCCGGGAGGATCTCGACCGGGAGGAGGCGGAGCACGAACGGCAGCGCCACGCCCTCGGTGACCAGCGGCATGTGGCCGAACTGGGAGCGGACATAGAGGACGCGGGCGGCGCGGGCCTCGGGCGGGGCCACGCCGTCGTCGGGGAAGCGCTCGAGGACGACCACGGCCTCGCCCAGCTCGCGCGCCAGCTCCTCGGTCCAGCGCACGGTGTCGTCGCCGACGGTGACGAGGCGCCGCGACGGGCCGGCGTCGAGCCAGCCGCGCCAGGTCTCGACCTCGCCGTACATCGCGTCCATCGCGACGATCGTGTCGAGGTCGGGGTGATCCATCCACGCGAACATCACGCGGTAGGCGCCGCTGTGGCCGATGGCGACGGTCGCGCCCATGGGGCGGGCGACGCCGGTGGCGGCCTGGACGTGGACGAGGAGCTCGGCCAGCGACGGCCAGTGCACCCGCTGCCGCGCGCCGCTCGGCACCTCGGGCGCGATGAACAGCGCGTTCACGCCGGCCAGCGCGAACTGGTGGGGCAGGCGATGCTCGCGCCACGCCCGGTCGACGTCGGTGTAGTAGCCGTGGGCGTAGATCACGGTGGCGGCGCCGTCGGGGTGGTAGCCGTCCGGAACCCAGACGTGGACCGGACCGCGGGCGGTGTCGAGGCGCCAGTGCTGGCCGGCGGCGACCGCGCGCTCGACCGGGAGGGCGTCGGCGGCGGGCCCACCGTCGGTGGCCTCGTCCGCGGTCGCCTCGGCGCCCGGCGACCACGACCGCGCGATCGCCGCCGCGAGCACGAGCAAGAGGGCGACGGCCAGGGCCGCGCGGGGGACGCTCACCGGTCGATTATGGCCTGTCAGCGGTCCATCGTCGCCGCCGCTCCAGGGCCCCGATCCCTGGTCCGGGAGGTGGTGGTCGGTTGTCGAACCTCTGACGCCGGCCCAGCAAGAACAGGTGGTTGGACGTGGCACGAGACTGGAAATACGGGAGGTCATGTCCGCTCTGCCCCTTCGCGCTCCTCACGCCTCCTTCACCTCCGCCACCGCGCGCCCCGCGCTCGTCACGCTCGTCCTCGCCCTGGCGGCGGCCGCGGGTGGCTGCGGCACGTCGGTGATGGTCCGTCGGCCCGCCGATCCCGCGATCGATCACGCGCTGACCGCGATGTGGAGCGACGAGATCCGCCGCGTGGCCCGCGACGGCGACTGGATCCTGGTCCGCAGCTACGCCTCGGTCGGCGACGCGATCGTGGTGATGACGGGCGGCGAGGAGCTGAGCCACGCCACGATGTACGACGGCCAGACCGGGACCGTGATCGAGGCCATCACCCC
The DNA here is from genome assembly GCA_900696455.1 of uncultured delta proteobacterium. Classification (GTDB taxonomy): domain Bacteria; phylum Myxococcota_A; class Polyangia; order Haliangiales; family Haliangiaceae; genus UBA2376. The sequence continues at coordinate 11,284 of CAADGB010000467.1, read as the reverse complement.
GGCGGTGCGCGAGATCGCGCTCGAGGAGCTGGTCGGGCGCAACCACCACGTCCTGGTCGTCCGTCCACCGGGCGGCGCCGCCGCGCAGCGGGCCGCGGTCCTGCGCGCGCGCTCCACGCTCGGCACCGGCTTCGACCTGCGCGGCATGTTCGGCGTCGCCGACCGCAAGGACCGCTTCTACTGCTCGGAGCTGGTCTACTGGGCCAGCGACGTGGCGGCCCGCGATCGCCGCCAGCGCTTCATCATCACGCCGGCCTCGCTGGTCGAGCACGGCGAGGTCGTGTACTGGAGCGGGCGCCGCGACGACCCGCAGCTCCAGCGCGCGGCCGCGGGCTGGCTCGCCGAGCGCGCCCCGGCGCGGGTCGCCGGCCGCTGACGCGCTCGCCGCGGCGGCGCCTCGGCTCGGAGCGTGTGAAGGGATCACACGCTCTGATCGATCGGTCGGTCCCGGCGAGGACGCCGGTGCCGACCTGAGTCGGAAGAACTCGGCTCGCTTCGCTCGTCTCCTAACGAACGGCGCCGGCAAGCACCCGACATCACTCGCGCGACGGCCGCGCAGGCCGACCGGAGAGATGCAGCTCGCCGTTCGTTTCCCGCGAGCTCCGACCGCGGTCGGTGAAGAGCTCAGGGCGTCAGGCTGGTGAGGCCCTTCCGGACCACCCACTCGTCGTAGTAGCGCGCCTTCCGTGTCCCCTTCTTGACCCGCTCCTTCGCCAGCGCCAGCTCGTCGTCGACGAGCTGCTTGAAGCTGGCCAGGGGCTGGGCGCCGGAGAGGAAGCGACCGTTGATGAAGAAGGCCGGGGTGCCGGTGACCCCGAGCGCGGTGAGCTCGGCCATCCCGTCCCGGATCTCGGTCGGGCATGCCCCGGCGACGTCGGCGCGGAAGCGGGGGAGGTCGAGACCGAGGTCGGCGGCGAGGGGCTCGAGGTGGCCGGGGTCGAACTGGCGGGGCTTGAAGGCGCGCTCCCACAGGAGCATGTCCATGTCCCAGAACCGGCCCTGGCGGTGGGCGGCGCAGGCGGCGTGGGCGGCGGCGGTGGCGGTGGCGTGATGGACGATGAAGTCACGGTGCACGATGCGCACCTGGCTGCCGTAGTCGGCGACGAGCTGGTCCATCGTGTCGCGGGTGCGCTCGCAGAACGGGCAGGCGTACTCGCCGGCCCGCACGATCGTGACCAGGGCGTCGGCGGGGCCGCGGCTCGGCGCGCCGAGCACCGCGACCGCGTAGACCTGGGCCGGATCGGGACCGCGACGCGCCGGCGGGGTGGGGCGAACGCCGAGGCCGCCGATCGCGCCGCCGCCGCCGCTGGCCACCCGCGCCTCGAGCTCGGCGACCTTGCGGTGGAGCGACGCGAGCTCGCCCAGCTCGCCCAGGCTGGCGGCGAGGCCGGCGAGCTGGGCCTCGATGCGCAGCAGCGTGCCGTTCACCACCAGCTCGCGCTCGGCCTCGCGGGCCTCGAGCTCGACGACGCGGCGCTCGAGGGCCTTGAACCGCCCCGCCGGGACGCAGGCGGCGAGGGCCACGACGCCCACGACCAGGAACGACAGCCGCCACGGGGTGCGCATGCGCCTGACGCTAGCAGCCCGCCCGGCGAGCTGCCAGCCGCGCCCCGCCGCGCCGGCGGCGGCCGCGGTCAGCGCCGCAGCCGCGGCACGTCGCGGTCGAGCACGGTCTTGCGCTCGTCGGTCGCCGCCGCCCGGATCGCCTCGTCGCAGATGGCGCGGACGTGATCGCTCAGCCCCTCCGCCACGGCGTCGGAGCAGTTCATCCCCGAGCGATCCTTGCTGTACTTCTTCATCTTCGACACGACGATCAGGATCTCGCGCTCGGTGGGCGCCAGGTCGAGCTGGGCCGGCGTCGAGGCCGGCGCCGGGGGGGCGGCCACCACGCGTCGCGGCGGGTCGCCCGCCGGCGGGCGTGGCGTCGAGGCCGCCATCGGGGTGGGCGCGGTCGGGCGTGGCGCGGGCGACGGCGCGGGCGCGTCGGCCTGCTCGCGCGCCCACTGCTCGCGCGACGGTCCGCGCGCCTCCACCGCCCACGCGTCGCGGTGGCGCAGCGTGGCGACGTGGCTGTCCCAGCACGCCACGCTGCAGAACTTGTAGTTGGTGTTGTTGCGGTTGCAGGTCGAGACGCTGCACACCCAGTGGGTCGCGCCGAACCCGAGGTCCTGCTTGCACGCGCTGCAGCGCAGCCAGCTCATCGCGCGATTGTACGCCGGCGGCGCCGCGGCCACAGCGCGGCCAGCACCAGGAGCACGGGCCCCAGCCGGCCGGCGGCGCCGCGCGGGGACGGGCTGGCCTGGCAGCACCCGCCGCCGTCGTCGGGCAGCTCCTCCACCACCTCGATCGCGACGCGGCCGCGCGCCGTCCGCGTCGGCGTGGTGGCGTCGGTGGCGCGGACCGTGACCACGTCGGGGCCGAGGTGGTCGGTGGCGGCGACGACGGTGAGCCGGCCCTGGGCGTCGATGGTGGCGGTGCCGTGGAGGGGCGGGGTGACGATCTCCCAGGTGTAGCTGCCGGCGGCGCGCGGGTCGTTGGCGGCGACGGTGACGGTGCCCTCGCCGCCGGGCTGGACGAAGAGCGTGTCGGCGCGCGGCCCGAGGCCGTCCTCGAGAGCGACCCCGGCCTGGGCCTCGATCCACTCGACCACGCTGGCCTTGTCGGGGCGGACGTAGATGCCGCCCTCGGAGCAGTCGTAGACGTTGTTGTCGTAGCCGCGGGAGGTGATGCCGGCGAGGAACGCGCCGTGCGCGGTGACCAGGTAGAGGGGACCGCCGGAGTCGCCGGGGCAGGTGTCGATGCCGCCGCCGCCGGCGCCGATCTCGCCGTCGGGCCGGGTCCGTGGATCGCAGCCGAGGTGGTCGGTGCACCCGGCGTCGGTCACCGTCGTCATCGCCTCCTGCAGCTCGTCGATGTAGGTGCGGGCGTTGCGATCGATGGCGCCGTAGCCGACCAGCGCGACCGGCGCGTTGTTGACGATCTGGTCCTGGATCCAGCCCGTGGCCAGGCGCCGGGGCGGGATCGTCGACGGCTGCTCGAGGACGAGCAGGCCGAGGTCGTAGGCGGTCGACGGGAACTGCACCCGCCGGGCGACGCGGAGGGTCTCGCCGGCGCCCGGCCGGGCCAGGCTGTTGGTGCCGACGAGCACGGCGTCGAGGGTGCTGTCGATGCAGTGGGCGGCGGTCAGCACCACCGTGGGGGCGACCAGCACGCCGGTGCAACCCTGCTCGCCGCCGAACAGGACGGCGGCGGTGTCGCGCCACTTGCCCTCGGGCACGTCGCTGCCGCCGAGGACCGGCGCCACCGCGCCGGCGACCGGCGGCGCCGGCGTGGGCGCCTCGCCCGGGCTGGCCAGGGCGGCGCCGGCCAGGGCCGGGCCGGCGGCGAGGGTCAGGAGGAGGGCAGGGAGGCGGGACCGCGGCATGGTGCGACTCTCGCACGACCGCCGCCCGCGCCGGGGGCCAGGCGCTGGCGGCTCCTGGCCGCAGCGTGCGCCGGCTGCCGACCGCGGTCGGCAGCCGGACCGGTCAGTAGCGCGGGATCGACGGGTCGATCTGGGCGCTCCAGGCGTCGATGCCGCCGCCCAGGTTGTAGACCTGCTTCCAGCCCTTCTGGACGAAGTGCTCGGCCGCGCTCTGGCTGCGACCGCCGTGGTGACAGAAGAAGGCGATGGGAGTGGCCGGATCGAGCTGCTCGATCTGGGCCACCGCCGCGTCGTCGAACAGGACCGAGCCGGCGATGACCGCGCGCTCGCGCTCGGCCGGGGTGCGGACGTCGTAGAGGTGCGCGATCGTCCCGGCGTCGAGGAGCGCCTTCAGCTCGCGGGGGGCGATGACCTTGACCTGCGGCGGCCGGTTGGGGTTCTCGATCTTGAAGCCGGCGCCCTGCGGGCCCTCGACGTGATCGATGACCACGCCGGCGGCGCGGCGGGCGCTGACCGGGTCGACCTGGACCGTGATGCCGTTGCTCTCGACGGTGAGCGAGGTCGGCTCGCGCGGGCCGATGTCGAGGCCGTGCTCGAACCGGCCGTCGATGCCGAGGTGGATGACCTCGCCGGGGCCGGCCTCGGCCAGGGCCTGGCGCAGCACGGCGGCGGCGCGCGGCGTGACCGTCACGTCGGGCGGCGCGGCGGTGCGGGCGAGGTCGCCCAGCAGCTTGGCCAGCTCGCCCGAGGCGTGGAGCTGGCGGACGATGTCGGCGCCGCCCACGAACTCGCCCCGCACGTAGAGCTGCGGGATGGTCGGCCAGTCCGAGAACGACTTGATGCCCTCCCGGATCGCGCCGTCGGCCAGCACGTTGACGGTGGCGTAGCCAGGGAGCATGGTGTCGAGGATCTGCACCACGGCCGCCGAGAACCCGCACTGCGGGAACGAGCGGCTACCCTTCATGAACAGGACCACGGGGTCCGACGTGATGATCGACTCGATCTGCTGACGGAGCTCAGGCGCGAGGCTCATGGACCAAGCTTCTAGCACGACGCCGCGCCTCGTCATCCGGGCCGTGGAGCGGATCGGCGAGGTCGACCGTGAGGCCTGGGACCGGCTGGACCACGGGCCCTCGCCGTTCCTGCGCCACGGCTTCCTGGGGGCCCTCGAGGACACGGGCTCGGTCGGCCGCCGCGCCGGCTGGCTCCCGGTCTACCTCCTGGCCGAGGACGCGGCCGGCGCCCTGGTCGGGGCGGTCGCCGCGTTCGTCAAGCCCCACTCCTACGGCGAGTACATCTTCGACTGGAGCTGGGCCAGCGCCGCCGAGCGCGCCGGCCTCGACTACTACCCCAAGCTGGTGATCGCCGCGCCCATCCCCCCGGCCACCGGGCGCCGGGTCCTCCTCGCCCCGGGCGTCGACGCCGACGCCGTCACCGCGGCGCTGGCGGCGGGAGCGCGCGAGGTCGCCGATCAGGCCGGCTGCTCGTCGATCCACTGGCTGTTCACGACCGCCGACGAGCAGGCGCGGCTCGGGCGCCTCGGCTTCTTCCCGCGCGCCAGCTTCCAGTTCCACTGGCACAACCGCGGCTGGTCGAGCTGGGACGACTTCCTGGGCGCGCTGGCGTCGCGCAAGCGCAAGCAGGTGCGCAAGGAGCGGGCGCGGGTGCAGGCGCAGATCGACGGCGTGCGCTGGGTGCCGGGGCGCGAGCTCACCGCCGCTCAGCTCGACGCGCTCGATCGCTGGTACCGCACGACCACCGACAACCACGGCGGCCACGACTACCTGCGCCCCGGCTTCTTCCATCGCGTGGCCGAGACCCTGCCCGACGAGATGCTGGTGGCCGAGGTCGCCGCCGGCGGCCGGCCCATCGCCGGCGCCCTGTTCTTCGAGACCGCCGCCGGGCTCTACGGCCGCTACTGGGGCACCGACCGCCCGCTCGAGCTCCTCCACTTCGAGACCGCGTACTACGCCGCGATCGAGCGCTGCCTCGCCCGCGGCACCCCGCTGTTCGAGGCCGGCGCCCAGGGCGAGCACAAGCTCCTGCGCGGCTTCGTGCCGACCCCGACCTACTCGGCGCACTGGATCCGCCACCCCGGCCTCGCCGAGGCGATCGCCGACTTCTGCGCCCGCGAGGCCCTCGGGGTGGCGGCGCGCATGACGGCCCTGGCCGAGCACGCGCCGTACCGGCGCGGCGACGACGGCTGATCGCGACCTTGCGCCGCGGCGCGTACGCGGCCGCACCGTCGGCGCGCGGGCTGACCGAAAACCGTTGCCTCGGGGCTCGCTCCGGTTCCAAGCTGGTTTGTACACCGAGGGATCTCCCGTCCGGGCGAGGGTCGAGCGGACGGGCGTGTCGACGAGAAAGGGTCACCAGCGAGGAGGCGCGCCATGAGTAGCCAGCTCCGCAGGCGTCAGACCACGCAGCCGCACAGCCGCGAGCGTCGCACCGGGCACATCTGCCACGCCTGCGGCGCGCTGTTCGCCGCCCGCGCCGGCGATCACCTCGGCGCGATCTTCTGCCCGGGCTGCCTCGATCGCCCCGACGATCCGGTCACCGCCGAGCACTACTGGGACCTCGGCGGCGGCGACTGACCGAGGCCGACCGGCCAGGCTTTGCCGCCGCGTGCCGGCGGCGCCGTGGCATCATCGGCGTCGTGACGTCGATGCCGGGACGGTTGCTGATCGCGGCGGGCGCGGCGCTGTGCCTGGGCGCGCTGCCGGTCGGGAGCTGCGCGAAGGCGTGCGGCCGATCCGCCGGGCACGCCGACGAGCTGGGCCGGGTGGGCCGCGGCGCCGACGACTGGGCGCGCGGCGCCGGCCGGCACGGCGACGACCTCACGCGCGGCCTGCCCGCGGGCGCGCTCGGCGACGAGCTCGGGCATCTCGGCGCCGCCGCCGACGGCCAGATGTCGACGGTGCTGCGCGGCGGGGCGACCGGGGCGCCCGAGCTGGCGCGGCTGCGCGCCCACGTCGCGCGCCATCCGGCCGCGACCCGGGCGGTGGCGTCGGACGTGCGCCAGGTCCGCGGCTGGCTCGATGCCGACACCGCCGCCGAGGTGACCGGGCTGCTCCTCGACGTCGAGGGTCTGGCCGCCGAGGCCCTCGGCCTGGCCGCCGACGATCCCGGCGACCCGGCCTGGGGGCACGAGCTCGAGGAGGCGGCGCGTCGCTACGACGACGGCCTCGCCGAGCGCGTGTCCGATCCGACCGTGCGCGCGCAGATCCGCGCGGTCCTGGGGCCGGCGCCGGTCGCCGTCTACCGCCTCGGCACCGAGCGTCCGCTCGGCGGCCGGGCCGCGCGCTGACCGTCACGGACAGGTCGGCGCGACCTGGCCATCGGAGCCGGTGTGGACGTAGGCGTCGGACACGAAGCCGTTGCCGATGTCGTCCCACAGCGTGGTGGTGCCGTAGGTGCCGGTGATCGACTGCCCGCGCTTCTGGCACCGGATCGTGACGTGGGTGCCGTTGGCGACCGAGCCGATCGCCGCGTAGCCGGTGCCCGGTCCGGATCGCACCGTGAGCGACGCGCCCGCGGTGTCGACCCGCCCCGCGACGCCGGTCGACCCGGGGCAGGCGTTGCGGCTGCGGTAGTTGCGCGTGCCGTAGTAGTACGCGCCGGCGCCGTCGAAGCTGGCGCGCACGGCCACGCCGTTGCGGCGCTGCTCGTAGTGGAGGTGGGGTCCGGACGAGCCGCCGGTGGAGCCGACCGTGCCGATGCGCTGGCCCTGCCGCACGCGCTGACCGACCGAGACCGCCTGCGAGGCGAGGTGGGCGTAGCGGGTGGTGTAGCCGTTGCCGTGGCTGAGCTCGATCCACCGCCCGTAGCTCGTGCTGCCGGTGTTGCCGACGCGCGTGACCGAGCCGGCCGCCGCCGCCACCACCGTGTCGCCGAGATCGTTGGCGCGGTTGAAGTCCACCGACGCCTGCGGGCTGTGGTTGGTGCGGGTCTGCCCGGCCCAGGTCTGGCCGCACGGGAACGGGAGCTGGAAGCGCGGCGCCACCGCGTAGAAGTCGGGCACCGCCTCGGCGCTGTCCGAGGACTCGTCCTCGGGCAGTGGCCCCTCGTCCCACCACGCCTCGTCGCCGAGGTCGCCGGCCGGGTCGACCGGGCCGTCGTCGGGATCCTCGCCGTCGTCGGGGCCGTCGACGGCGCAGGCGCCGAGGACGCCGAGGAGCGCCGCGCCGAGCGCCCAGGAGCTGGATCGGGTCGAGCTGGAGGTGGTCATGCGCGGAGCCTCAGCAAGCGGAGGGCCAGCCGCAACCCTCCGGAATCGCGCGGCCGGGCCCTGCCGCGCCGCGACCGCGGCCACCACGGTGCCCACGGTCGTCCGCGGCTGGGGCCACGGGCCGGTGCGCGGGTCGTGGCCGGGCGCCTACGGCGCGGCGGTGACGGTGCAGCTCGACAGCGAGGGCCGCAGCGTGATCTCGCCGGTGCCCATCTGCGTCCACTCCTGGATCGTCATCGTGCCGGTGGCGAGGACCGCGGCGCCCGCCGCCAGCGCGGGGGCCGGCGCGTTCTTCTCCAGGGCGCACGGCAGCGGCGCGCCGGCGTCGTCGGGGCCGGCGCGCAGCGCCACGGTGACGTAGCGGTCGGCGCCCGAGGACGTCGTGGTCACCGGCCCCAGGGTGGCGGCGATCGTGACCGTGCGGTCCTTCCACCGCGAGCGGCCGGCGATGACGTTCGTCCGGACCTCGGACAGCGAGACGGGGCGGCCGTCCGGCGGCGGCCCGGCGGCGGCCGGATCCTCGGGCGGCCCGGGGTCCTTGCCGGCGGCGCGCAGGCACTCGGCGTGGGCGACGGGCGCCTCGCCGCGGGTGGCGCGGGTGGGGGCCTGCACGGTGCCGACGATGACGCCCTCGACCTGGTAGTCGGCGCCCAGCTCGCGGGTCACGTAGAACCAGGCGCAGGCGTCACCCTCGACCGCGGCCCAGGTGTGGCGGGCGCCGTCGACGCGCGTGGGCGCGCCGACCTGGGCCTGCAGGATCGCGAACCCGGGCTCCCACGGATCGAACGGCTTGACCAGGTTGCGGGCGCCCATCACCCGGTCGACCGTGAGCGTGCCGGCGAAGGGCGGGGGCGCGACCGCGACCGGCGCCGCGCCGCTGGCGCGAGCGCCGCCGGCGGGCTCGTCCTTCCCCTTGCACGCGCCGGTGAGGCCCAGGGCGAGGACGGCGAGGGCGAGGGCGACGAACGGCGAGCTCATGGCCGCCGAGGCTACACGAGGTGGCGCCGGCCGGGCGCCGCGATCACGCGATCAGGCGACCGCGCCGCGCCGGCGGAAGAGCGCGAAGGCCGAGGTGTAGCCGTGGAGGAAGGTCTTGCCCGCGACCGGGCCGACCTCGCCGTTGCAGAAGAAGCCGCCCAGCGGCACCTCGCCCAGCGCGCCGCGGAAGGCGTCGGAGTCGTGGTTGGGGCGGCCGTAGAGGAGCTGGCCGCGGCCGACGCAGGAGAACAGGAGGGCGCCGGCCGACGGCGCCTGGGGCTCGGTGAGGAGCTCGGCCAGATCCTGGGCCGATGCCTCGGCGTCGCGGAGGTGGAACTGCAGGATCTGGCCGACGTGGATCGGGCCGCCGACGGCCAGCGCGCCGGCGGCGCGGTCGCAGCCGATGAGGTTGCGGATGAGCACGTCGCGGCGCCGGACCTCGCGGCGCACCGGCGCGCCGTCGGGGACCACGCCCACGAACAGCGAGTGGCGGCACAGCCGCTGCTCGGGCGGGGCCAGCCGGGCGTGGACCGCCTCCAGGGCGCGCACGGCGGGCATGCCGTCGAGCTCGAGGACGACGTTGCCCAGGCCCTTGGTGACGACCAGCGGCTCGCCGATGGGGCGGCAGCCCTGGGCGACGATCGTGTCGACGGCGACGTCGCCGGACAGCGCGACCACGACCGCGCCCTCGCGGTGGCGGGCCTCGCCGGCGAACAGCGTGTTGCCGGCGGGGCCGCGGGCGGTCATGCCGCCGGAGGCCAGGCCGCCGATCTTGACCGCGCTCGGCCAGCGCTCGTCGGACCAGGCCAGGAGGCGGTCGACCGGCGACGACAGCGGGCAGGGCAGGACGATCACGGCGGAGCCGTCACCGTCGGCGTGCGCCGCCTCGGCGTCGGGCCACGCGTCGGGATCGCTGGGCAGATGCCAGACCCGGGCCTGGGCGCCGGGCAGGCTGGCCGCGACCAGGGCCAGCGCCGGGCGGTGCTCGATCTCCACGCCGCCGCCGATCGCGCCGCCGGCGGTGCAGCCGGCGATGGCGGCGGTCGGATAGCGGCGGGCGATCTCCTGCGACAGCCGGGCGAAGCCGGGCGCGAGGTGATCGGTGACGAACGCCATCACCAGCTCGGGCCGGGCGCTGCCCAGGTCTCGCGCGATCCCGTCCATCGCCTCGTCGATGGCGACGTCGGGCTCGCTCGATGTGCCGATGGCGGTCGCCCAGCGCATCCCTTGGCGAGAAGCGTAGCCCGGCAACGGGGGCTTGACCACGGCCGCGTGCAGCGCGATCGTGGATCATGACCGGTCGCGTCCATCCCGGTGGCGATCGGCGGGCGCAGCTCGAGGCCAGCCTGGCCCGCCTGCGCGCCGACTGCGAGGATCCCCGCGCCGGCATCCACGGCCCCGGCAGCGCGGCCTGGCACCTCGAGCGCGACGCGGTGATCTTCATGGGCGGCGGGCGCGCGGTGCTGCTCCAGCTCGCCCACCCGTTCGTGGCCTACGCCATCGCCCAGCACTCGCGCACCCGCGAGGACGTGATGGGCCGCTTCCAGCGCACGTTCGACAACGTCTTCGCGATGTCGTTCGGCGACCTCGACCACGCGTTCGCCGCCGCCCGCCGCGTCCACAACATCCACAGCCGCATCACCGGCACGATCGACGAGGACGCCGGCGCCTTCCCGGCCGGCACGCCCTACAGCGCCAACGATGTCGACGCCCAGCGCTGGGTCTACGCCACGCTCATCGACACCGTGGTCGCGGTGCACGAGCGGGTGCGCGGGCCGCTGCCGCTGGCGCTCAAGGAGGCCTACTACCGCGACTCGTGGTCGTTCGCGCGGCTGTTCGCGATCCCCGACGACGCGCTGCCGCCGTCGTGGGGGGCGTTCCAGGCCTACGTCGCGCGCACCCTGGCCAGCCCGGTCCTGACGGTGACGCGGCCGGCCCGCGAGCTGGGCGGCTTCCTGTTCGGCGGCGCGCTCGGCGGCGCGGTGGCGGCGGTCACGGCGTCGCTCCTGCCGGCGCGGCTGCGCGCGGATTTCGGCCTGGCGTGGGGGCTGCGCGAGCGCGCGCTCGCGGGCGCGACGGTGGCGGCGGTGCGGGCGGCGACGGCGCTGACGCCGCAGGCGGCGCGCGACCTGCCGGCGTACCGCGACGCGCGGCGCCGGCTGCGGGGCCTGCCGCCGAGCAAGGTCTCGCAGTGGCTCGACGCGCGCCTCACCGCGCTGGCGGGTCAGGTCAGCCGCCCGCGCTGATCCGCCACTCTTCACCTGTCGCCTGCCACCCGCGCCGCGGTGGCGCGCGCGGTCAGGCGGGGATCGTGGGGCCGCCGACGATCAGCACGACCTCGAGCGCACCCTCGCGATCGACCGGCATGACCGGCGAGACGCTCGAGGCGTGGATGCCGTGGAGCGTGACGAAGATGTAGTCGCCCGGGGGCAGGCCGACGAACTGGAAGCGGCCCGTCCGATCGCTCAGCGTCGTGGGCAGGGGGTGGGCCGGCGGGGTGGCGCCGATCCAGCCCGGGGTGGCCACCACCGTGACGTCGGCGACCGCGTTGCCGAGCGCGTCGACCACGCGGCCGACCACGGTGCCCCGCGCGACCGGCGGGCGGGCGCGCCGCGCGGCGGGTCGGGCGTCGGCCCGCGGGCGGGCGTCGGCCC
>CAADGB010000466.1 GCA_900696455.1 uncultured delta proteobacterium | reverse complement strand
CGGCGCGGCGCGCCGGCGGCGACGGGCGCGCGGTCGCCGACGCGGGCATCGCGGTCGCCGCCATCCACGATCGCGCCGCGCTCGCCCGCGCCTTCGCCGGCGCCGGCGTCGTGATCGGGTGCGCCGGCCCCTTCCGCTCGCTCGGCACGCACCTGGCCGCGGCCGCGGTCGACGCCGGCGCCCACCTCGTCGACGTCGCCGGCGATCAGGGCTACCTGCGGCGGGTGCACGAGGAGGAGGACGCGCCGGCCCGCCGCCGCGGCGTCGTGGTCGCCCCCGGCGCCGGCGGCCTGGGCGCGCTCGGCGATCTGGCGGCGCGGTGGGCGGCCGAGGTCGTGCTCGCCGGCGACGACGCCGCCGGCGCCCCGGCGCCCGGGAGCCGGCTGGCCGACGACGACCCGCTCGACGAGGTGACGGTGGCGATGGCGGTCGACGGCTTCGCGCCGGCGCCGGCGGCGCGGCGCGCGATGATCGACGCCGCGACCGCGCCCGGGGTGGTGTGGCGCGCCGGCCGCTGGGATCCGACCCGCGCCGCCGCCCGCGGCCGCACCGTCGACTTCGGGGCGCTGGGCCGGCGACCGGCGCGCTCGTTCCCGGCGCCGGAGATCATCACCGTGCCGCGCCACGTCGCCGCCCGCGTCGTCGACGGCTACGTCGCCTTGCCCGACGACCCGTGGGCGCGTGGGCTGGAGCGCCTGACGCCGCTCGCCGCCCTCGCCGCGCCGCTGGCCGGGCTGGTCGCGCCTCTGTTCGAGACCCTGATCGATCCGACCGCGATCCCTGACGAGGAGGCGCGCGCCCGCGCCCGCTTCGCGGTGGTCGCCCGCGCCCGCAAGGGCTTCGCCGAGGCCCAGGTGCGACTGGCCGGCGCCGACGTCTACGCCCTCGCCGCGCGCACCGTGGTCGACGCCGCCCTCGCCCTGGCCGCCGCCGGGGTCGCCGCCGACGCCGCGGGGGCGCGCGCGCCCGCCGAGCTCACCGACGCCCGGGCCGCGCTGCGCGCGCTCGAGCGCGCCGGCGCGCTCGCGATCGAGGCCAGCTTCGCGACCGCCGCGTCCTCGCGCTGACCCGTGGTAGAAGATGGAGATGGTCGCAGCTCGTGACGATCTGGCGCTCGAGGCCGAGGGCCGCCTCGGCCGCACGCTGGTCGCGCGGCGCTGGCGGCTGGCCAACGGCCTGGGCGTGATCGTCGCCGCCGACCGCGCCGCGCCCATCGTCTCCTACCAGACCTGGTTCCGCGTCGGCTCGCGCCACGAGGAGGTGGGCAAGACCGGGCTCGCCCACCTGTTCGAGCACCTGATGTTCAACCAGACCGAGACCCTGACGCCCGGCGAGTTCGATCGCGTGGTCGAGCGCACCGGCGGCGAGAGCAACGCCGCCACCTGGGTCGACTGGACCCATTACCGGCTGTCGCTGCCGGCGAGCGAGCTGCCGCTGGCGGTCCGGCTCGAGAGCGAGCGCATGAGCCGGCTGGTCCTGACCCCGGCCACCGTCGAGCCCGAGCGCGACGTCGTCACCAACGAGCGCCGCGAGCGGGTCGAGGACGACGTCGACGGCTGGCTCGACGAGCAGCTGGGGTCGACCGCCTTCGAGGTCCACCCCTACCGCTGGCCGACGATCGGCTGGATGGCCGACATCCGCGCCGTCACCCTCGACGACATCCGCGCCTTCTACCGGACCTGGTACGCGCCCAACAACGCCACGCTCGTGATCGTCGGCGACGTCGACGAGCCCCGGGTGCTCGAGCTGGTGGCGGCCGCCTACGGCGGGCTGCCGCGGGTCGAGCTGCCCGCCGACGCCCTCCCCGTCGAGCCGCCGCAGACCGCCGAGCGGGTCCGCCGCGCCCGCCGCCGCATCGCCAGCGACCGCCTCCTGTGCGGCTGGAAGGTCGTGGGCCAGGGCCACCCCGACTGGGCGGCGCTGGAGCTCTTGACCACGCTCCTCGCCGGCAGCCCGTCGGCGCGCCTCCACCGCCGGCTGGTGATCGAGCGCGAGCTGGCGTCGACCGTCGACGTCCAGCTCACCCCGTTCCGCGATCCGTCGCTCCTGCGCATCGCCGTGACCTGCGCGCGCGGCCACCGGGCGGAGGAGGCGCTGGCCGAGATCGACCGGGTCATCGCCGACCTGGCCGAGCGCGGCGTCGACCCGGCCGAGCTGGAGAAGACCCAGAACCTGACCGAGACCGACTTCTGGTCGGCGCTGGTCGACGCCGACGGCAAGGCCGAGGCCCTGGGCCACCACGAGACCGCGCTCGGCGACTTCCGGACGCTGGGCGAGCTGGCGCAGCGGCTGGGCGCGGTGAGCGCCGACGACCTGCGGCGCGTGGTGCGCGAGTACCTGGTGCCCCGCACCCGGACCGTGATCGTGGCGGAGCCCGACGGGACGGCGAGCGCGGACGGGGACGGAGACGGGGCCGGGGGCGGAGACGGGGACGGAGGCGGGGACGGAGGCGGAGCCGGGGACGGAGGCGGAGCCGGGGCCGGAGGCGGTGGCGGCGGAGGTCGCGGGCGGCCATGAGCCCCGAGATCTACGTCGAGCCCAGCGGCGACGCGCCGCTGGTGTGGATCGAGGTCGCGATCCGGGGCGGCGCCGCCGCCGATCCGTTCGGGCTCGAGGGCCTGCACCGCCACGCCGGCCTGCTCGCGCGCCGCGGCGCCGGCGGCCGCGACCGCGCCACCTTCGACGACGTCCTCGACCGCCTCGGGGCGTCGATCGACGTCGGGGTCGGCCGCGACAGCACGACCCTGTCGGCGGTCACGCTCACCCGCAACCTCGATCAGGTGGTCGAGCTGTGCGCCGACGTCCTGGCCGCCCCCGGCTTCGATCCGGTGGAGCACGAGCGGCTGCGCCGCGAGACGCCGCAGGTGCTCGACGAGATCCGCGACGACGACGGCTCGCTGGTGACCCGCTGGTTCGATCGCGAGTGCGCGCCGGGCCACGCCTACGCGCGCACCGCGCTCGGCACCGCGGCCTCCCTGCCCCGCCTCGAGCTGGAGCTGGCGCGCGCGACGTGGCGGCGCGAGGTCGTGGCCGGCAACCTGGTGATCGGCGTCGCCGGCGACGTCGACGACGCCGGGGCCCGCCGCATCGCCGCCCGCCTGCTCGAGCGCCTGCCGGCCGGGCCGCCGCCCACGCCGCCGGTGGTCGACGGCGCCGATCCGGTCGCCGGCCGGCGCCTGGTGCTGGTCGACAAGCCCGAGCGCACCCAGGCCCAGCTCCGCCTCGGCCACCTCGGCCCACGCTACGGCGATCCCGACACCCCGGCCCTGGTGCTGCTCGAGACCGGGTTCGGCGGCATGTTCTCGTCGCGGCTCATGCAGGAGATCCGCGTGCGCCGCGGCTGGAGCTACGGCGCCGGCTGCATGCTGCGGCGCTCGCGCGGCCGCCACTGGCTCGAGATGTGGATGGCCACCGCCATCGACGTCGCCGGCCAGGCCGTGGCCACGACCCTCGACCAGTACGCCGACGTCGCCGCCCGCGGCCTGTCCGCCGAGGAGACCGCGCTCGCGCGCTCGTACCTGGTGGGCTCGATGCCCTTCCACCAGGCCACCGCCCGCCAGCGCATGCAGCTCGCCGTCCGCGACGCGGTCTACGGCCTGGCCGCCGGCTACACCGCGTCCCTGCCGGCGCAGGTCGCCGAGCTCGGCCCCGGCGACGTCGCCCGCGCCGCCGCCCGCTGGCTGCGCCCCGACGCCGTCGTCACCGTCGCCGTCGCCACCGCCGCCACCGCCGCCGACGCGCTGGGCGACGCCGGCGCCGGCCCCGTGCAGGTCGTCGCCCACGACGCGTACTGACGCCGGGACCGCGCGGGCGCCGTCCGGCCGTCCGGCCGTCAGCCGTCAGGCCGTCCGCACCGGTCGCCCGCGGTCCTCCGCCCTCACGCCGTCGTCCGCTTGAGCTCGGCGAGGATCGCGAGGGCCTCGAGCGGGGTCAGGCGATCGGGGTCGAGCTCGCGCAGGCGCGCCACGACGTGGGCGGCGGCCGGGTCGACGGCGGGCGGCGCGGCGAGGGTGGCCGCCGGCTCGGCCGGGGCCAGCCCGGCGAGCAGGGAGAGCTGGGCGCCGGCCGCGCCGAGGGCCCGGCCGGCCTCGAGCTTGTCGAGGATCTGGCGGGCGCGCGCGGTGACGGAGCGCGGCAGGCCGGCGAGGCGCGCGACGTCGATGCCGTAGCTGCGGCTGGCGGCGCCGGGGGCGATGCGGCGCAGGAAGACGACCTCGCCCCGGTGCTCGCGCACCTGGGCCGAGACGTTGCGGACCCGCGGCCGGCTCTCGGCCAGCGCCACCAGCTCGTGGTAGTGGGTCGCGAACAGGGTGCGGGCGCCGATCGCGTCGTGCAGGTACTCGGCGGCCGCCCACGCGATCGACACGCCGTCGAAGGTCGACGTCCCCCGGCCGACCTCGTCGAGGACGACCAGCGAGCGGCGGGTGGCGCCGGACAGGATCGCGGCGGTCTCCCGCATCTCGACCATGAACGTCGAGTCGCCGCGCGCCAGGTTGTCGGCGGCGCCGACCCGGGTGAACAGGCGATCGCAGACGCCGACGGTCGCCGCCCGCGCCGGCACGAAGCGGCCCATCTGGGCCAGGAGCACGAGCTGGGCGACCATGCGCATGTAGGTCGACTTGCCCGCCATGTTGGGGCCGGTCACCAGCAGGAGCTGGGCGCCGCCGGCGTCGAGGTGGGCGTCGTTGGGGACGAAGGTGCCGGCGGGCAAGGCCGCCTCCACCACCGGGTGCCGGCCGTCGGCGACGTCGATCACCAGCCCGTCGTCGACCACGGGCCGGCACCAGTCGCCGCGCTCGGCGACGTCGGCGAGCGTGCCGAGGACGTCGAGCGCCGCCACCGCGGCGCCGGCGGCGAGCAAGGCGGGCGCCCGCGCCGCGACCACGGCCACCAGGGCGCGGAACAGCTCGGCCTCGCGGGTGGCCAGGGTGTCCTCGGCCGCCAGCACCTTGCGCTCGAGCTCGGCCAGCTCGGGCGTCACGAAGCGCTCGCCGGTGGCGACGGTCTGCTTGCGCAGGTAGTCGGGCGGCACCTTGGCCAGGTGGGCCTTGGTGATCTCGATGTAGTAGCCGAACACGCGGTTGTAGCGGACCTTGAGGCTGCCGATGCCGCTGCGCTTCTGCTCGCGGGCCTCGATGGCCAGGATCTGATCCTTGCCGCCGTCGGCCAGGGCTCGGCACTCGTCGACGGCGGCGTCGAAGCCGGCGCGGATGAAGCCGCCGTCCTTGACCATGGGCGCCGGCTCGTCGACCAGGGCCCGGCCGAGGTCCGCGCCCAGCGCCGCCAGCGCCGGCGTCGCCACCGCCGCCAGGTCGAGGAGCTCGGGCAGGGCCGCCAGCTCGTCGGAGGCGGCCGCCAGCCGCGCCACCAGCTCGGGCAGGCGCAGGATCGAGTCGCGCAGCCGGCCGAGGTCGCGGGGCTGGGCCACGCCCAGGGTCGCCTTGCCGGCGAGGCGCTCGAGATCGGCCACGCCGCGCAGGCTGGCGCGCACCGCGGCGCGGACGTCGGGGCGCTCGCGCAGCCACTCGACCGCGTCCTGGCGGCGGCGGATGGCGGCGACGTCGGTGAGCGGGTAGAGCAGCCAGCGGCGCAGGAGCCGGGCCCCGGGCGAGGTCGCGGTGCCGTCGAGGACGTCGAGCAGCGAGCCCTGGCGCTTGCCGCCGATGAGGGTCTGGGTCAGCTCGAGGTTGGCGATGGCGGCCTCGTCGAGGACGAGGGCGCCGGCCGCGGCGTAGAGGGCGAGGCGCACCACCGGCAGCACGCCGGCGGGCTGGGTGGCGCGGGCGTACGCCAGGACCGCGGCCGCGGCCCGCACCGCCAGCGGCGCGCCCGCGGGCACGTCGGCCAGGCTGGCGGCGAGCTCGGCGCGCGCGCCGTCGGGGTCGGCCACCACCACCGGCGACCAGGCCGCGGCGTGGCGGCGCACCGGCGTGCCCGGGCCGGCGGCGCCGCCCTCTCCCAGGGCCGCCGCCGACGCGATCACCTCGCGCGGCGCCACCCGGCACAGCTCGTCGGCGGCGGCCGCGGCGTCGGGCAGCTCGGTGGCGCGGAACTCGCCGGTGGTGACGTCGAGGTAGGCCAGCCCCCAGGCCCCGCCGCCGTCGGCGGGACAGAGCGCCGCCAGGTAGCGCGGCGCCCGCGGATCGAGCGACTCCTCGTCGACCACGACCCCGGGCGTGACCACCCGCACCACCTCGCGCTTGACCAGCCCCTTGGCCAGCTTCGGATCCTCGACCTGCTCGCACATCACGACCTTGTGGCCGGCCTCGGTCAGGCGGGCGACGTAGCCGCGCGCGGCGTGGTGCGGGATGCCGCACATGGGCACGGCGTCGACCTTGCCCTTGTCGCGGGTGGTGAGCGTCAGGTCGAGGAGGCCGGCGCCCAGCACCGCGTCCTCGAAGAACATCTCGTAGAAGTCCCCGAGCCGGAAGAAGACGATGGCGTCGGGGTACCGTTCCTTCACGTCGAGGAACTGCCGCATGAGCGGCGTGTCGGCGGGCGAGGTGCGGGCCACGAGCCCCCGGTCCTACCACGGCCCCGTGATCATCCTCGCGGCGTGAGGCGCCCGGCGGCCCGGGCCGCGCTCACAGCCGGGTCACGTACGCGATCTTGGGCACCTTGCGCTCGAACTCGGCCTTGGCGGCCACCGCCTCGTCGTACGTGACGTAGTTGCCGAGCCGCACCCGGTAGAACGTGCCCTTGCCCTCGACCTCGGCGCTGACCACGTAGGCGGCGTAGCCGGCCTTCTTCACCGTCGCCAGGAAGGCCTCGGCCTCGCCCTGGTCCTGGAAGGCCGAGAGCTGGAGGGTGAACCGGGCCCGCACGCCCTTGTCGGCGCCCTTGTCCTTGTCGGCGCCGCGATCGGGCTCGGCCGCCGCCGCCTTCGCCTTGTCGGCCGCCGCCTTGTCGGCCGCCGCCTTGTCGGCCGCCGCCTTGTCGGCCGCCGCCTTGTCGGCCTTCTCGCGCGCCGCCTTGTCGGCCGCCGCCTTGTCGGCCGCCGCCTTGTCGGCCGCCGCCTTGTCGGCCGCCTTGTCGACCGCCCTGTCCACGGGCTTCGCCACCACCGGCGGCCCCGGCTCGATGACCGCCCCCAGGGCGCGATCGACGTCGGCCACCGGCGCGCTGGCGCTGCGCAGCGCCGCGGGGTAGGTCAGCTCGCCCTTGCCCTCGGCCAGGCGGTCGAGGGCGGCCAGCGGGTCCTTCTTCGTCGAGGTGACGGCGGCGCGGTCGACGTGGGCGCGGGCCTCGAGCCGCCGGCCGACCATCACCCCCAGCACGAACACCAGGCAGGCCACCACGGCGCCGCCGAAGAACAGGTAGAAGATCTGGCGGCCGTCCAGGCTGACCTCGATCTTGTCCTTGTACAGCTCGGGCTCGGCGGCGGGCGTCATGCTGCCCCCGACGTTGAACCACCCGCCGCCGGGGGGCAAAAAAACGGCCCGGCGACGGGCCGGCCGGGTGGCGCGACCGGTCGGGGTCGGCGGGGGCAGCGGACGAACGTGGCGTCGGTCAGCCGATCGGGATCGACGCGGATGAGCTGACCGCGGGTGTTCACGTTGGTCGCGCCCGGCTGGATGTCCCCCTCGTCGACGATCCAGATCGCGTTGTCGGGAGCGCGCACCACGCGCGACGGGAACACCGCCAGCCCGCTCGCGGTCTTGGGCGCGAAGCCGGCGACCAGGTTGAACCCGAAGGCGAACCCCGGGTAGGCGACCGGGATGCCCACCCGACCGCCGGCGCGGTCGTGGCGGCACATCGCGTCTCCGGGGTAGGTCGGGTCGACGATGTTGAGCGTCATGACGTGGTTGCGCCAGCGCACGGCGTCGACCACGGTGGTGCGCAGGACGCCGTTGGTGCTGGTCACGTTGCACGTCCCCGGGGTGTAGGCGGGGACCAGCTCGGTGTGCTCGACGGTGGTCCGGCACGGGTTGGGGGTGACGTCGTCGACGCCATCGCCGGTGCACGGCGGCGGGTGGAGCGGGATGCGCCCCACCGCCAGCGGGCTGGCGTCCGGATCCTTCACGCACGCCCCGCCCGGCCCGGCGATGACGTCGTGGACGTAGCCGGTGCGGTCACCGATCGCGACCAGGGCCTCGGTGGCGTGCAGGCTGTAGCGCTGCAGCCCGGCGACGCACGCCGGGTGCGGGATCGTGCCCTCGAGGCAGTAGCCGCCGGAGCACACCGTGCCCTCGGCGCAGTCGGCCTGCTCGGTGCAGACGAGCTGGCAGCGATCGATGCCCGGGGCCCGGGTCGGATCGGGCTCGCAGCTCCAGGTCCGCTCCGACGGCGGGGGGGTGTCGTCGACCGGGTGGGCGCGCGAGGTCAGCGTCGCCTCGTAGTCGGCCAGCTCCTGGCACTGCGCGCTCGAGGTGCAGCCGGTGACCGGGGTCGTGCGCAGGACGTGGCGGCGCTCGGACGCCACCAGCTCGCCGGCGGTGGCCTGCTGGACGGCGTAGCGGCGCACCGAGACCAGGAAGTCGCGGCACAGCGACGCGAGCTGCGAGACCTGGTCGGCCGGCAGGCAGGCGCCGTTGGCGATGGTGGCGTCGGGGTGGACGTAGCAGACCTCGCCCAGGCCGCACTGGCGGTTGCCCTGGGCCGGGTCGCAGCCGCGGAGCTGGAGGTGATCGTAGCGCTCGACGCCGGCGGCGCAGTACGGCCGCGCCGGATCGCTCACCCGCACCGAGCCGCCGCCGGCCGCGACCTGCCCCGAGCGGATCGACGGGCCGTCGACCGCCGAGGTCACGCTGTCGAGGGAGAGCGAGCCCTCCCACTGGAACGACCAGCCCTCCTGGAAGCGCAGGCCGCGCAGGTCGGGGAAGACGTCGTCGCGCACCACCGGGGGCGTGGCGTACATGACCTCGGCGACGGCGCGCTCGCCGTCGCTGCCGCGGCAGTGGAGCTGGCGGATGTACGGCAGGTGGAAGCCCTTGTTGCTCGCGATCTGCTGGGCCGAGACGAAGCTGGTGGGCGCCGACTGGGCACGGGGACCGCCCTGGGGCCCCTCCTGGGTCACCGGGCCCGTGAACTCGCACAGCGGCATGCCCATCGGGCTCTCGTCGCCGGTGGTGGTCGCCACGCCGTCGCGCCGGGCGATGCCGTCGCGGAGCTGGTGCGGCAGGCCCAGCGCGAGCTGGCTGAGCAGGGGCGCGGTGCTGTTGTGGGTGTCGGCGTAGTTGTCGTCGTCGACGTTGACGACGTAGGTGAGGCCCAGGCTCGAGCTGACGAAGGCGAAGTAGCCGATGAGGACGTCGGGAGACGGGGTCTCGGCCGCCGGCTTGCCCCGGCCGGCCTCGGTGATCGTCACCGACAGCGGGGCGTCGTCGCCCGGCAGCTCGATGCCGGGGCCGCGGGCGAAGGCGCGGCGCGGCGGCGTGCCGACCTGGCCGGGCTCGAGGCAGATGAAGAAGCGGCTGTCGGCGACGTCGCGGATGAAGCGCGGATCGAGCTGGGTCTCGCACTCGTGATCGCGGCTGCCGACCTCGGCCACCCGCACCGTGGCGTCGGTGGCCACCGCGTAGACGTACTGCGCCGCGCGCTGCGGGTTGGGGACGTCCGACGTCGGCCAGCCCGACTGCCCGGTCATCTCGATGACCGGCGTGATCGCGACGTCGATCACGCCGACGTCACCCTCGAGCTCGACCTGCTCGACCGCGACCGGCAGGAAGTCGGGATCGAGATCGACCACGGTGAGCACCGGGCGGTTGTCGAGGCCGATGGCCAGGCGGCGGACGACGCTGACGTCGTCGCGCACCAGATCGAGGGTGACCGGCCGCCCGGCGTCGACCGTGGGCTCGCGCCCGCCGCACTCGGCCGGGCAGGCCAGCTCGCCGTCGCCGAGGGTGGCGTCGCCGGCGGCGTCGAAGCGGATGCTGGCGACCGCGACCCCGGGGCCGGCGTCCACCACCGCCACCGCGTTGCACGCCGGGTAGGCGATGTAGACGAGGCCCTGGGGCGCGGCCGGGCAGGCCTCACCCATGGGGTGCTGGCTGGCGTCGGCGATCATCGCCGCCGGCCGGGCGCGGATGGGCGCGCCGCTGGCCGTGGTGACGTCCTGCTTGCGCACCAGCGGCTCGCGCGAGCGCTCGACGATGCGATCGACGTCGATCACCGACAGGTCGCAGCTCCCGGCGTTGGCGGTCATCATGAAGCAGCCCGACGGATCGCCGGCGATCGCCACCGGCTGCGAGCCCACCGACAGCGCGTTCTTGCCCGGCACCAGCAGGTCGGCGTCGCGCACGACGACCTCGCCGGTGTTGTAGCCGGCGCCGTCACCGCGGACCGCGGCCTCGGCCACCGCCACCGTCCCCGACGCCGACTGCAACGTGAACATGAACCAGCGCATGCTGGGGCCGAGCGGCGGCTGCCCCGGCAGATCCTCCTGACCGGGCAGCGCGTTGTCCGGGTTGGTCGCGCTGCTCGCCGGCCCCGTGCGCTGGGTGCACGAGGCGACCGGGTGGGGCTGGAACTCGATCGGATCGGTCACCTGGGCGCCGTCGCCGCCGGTGATGCGCATCTGCCCGTAGCAGGCGATCGCGAGGTCGATCGGCCGGTCGAGGTTCTGGATCCCCGCCGGCTCCTGCGACGTCGAGCCGCAGCCGGCGGCGAGGGCGAGGGTGGCGGCCACGGCGCCCGGGGCGACCCGGGCCAGGGCCCGATGACAGCGGCGGCTCACGGGCGGACTCCGATGCGCATCACGACGCGGTACAGGGTGGGCGACGCCGGATCGAGGTCGAGGACCGCGATCGAGTCGTCGAAGAAGGTCGAGACGAAGAGGAGCTGGCGGCTGGCCGCCGCCGCCGCCGCGAACGGGCCGCGGCCGACGCTGGTGATGGCCTCGACGGTGACCGCGCCCCGCGGGTCGACGACGTAGACCTCGCCGCTCGCGAAGCAGGTCACGAAGGCGCGCTGGCCGGCGCCGCCGTCGGCGACCACCAGCCCCGAGCCCTCGCGACAGATGTCGGTGGCGCCGACCAGCCGGTTGCGGGGGACGCCGGTGGCGTCGAGCGAGGTGTCGAAGACCATCAGCGTGGGCGGCGAGCGGTTGATCATGAACGCGCGCTCGCCGCTGCCGTCGAAGGCCACGCCGCGCGAGTCGCCGCCGGTGCCGCCGGCGCCGCCGATGCCGTTGAGGAAGAAGTACGACGACGGCACCAGGTACGGCAGCCGGCCGCCCTCGCGGGCGACCGTCATCATCTGGATGCGATCCTCGGTGCGGCTCTGCACGTAGAAGATGTTGCCGTCGCCGGCCATCCGCCCGGCGACGCCGGTGGTGCCGCGGGCCGCGGTCGCCCCGCCGAACAGCCCCGACATCGCGTCGGCCAGCACCGGGGTGCCGGCGGCGGGCGTGTCGACCAGGGTCACCGAGCTCGAGCTGAGGTGGGTGACGAGGGCCAGCCCCGCCGCCGAGTCGACCTCGATGGCGTAGGGCTCGCCCGGCAGCTCGGGCAGGTCGCGGGCGTCGCGCAGGCGGGTCAGGCGGTGATCGTCGCCGCACAGGGCGAAGCCCTGGCCGCCGCCGCAGTCCATGCGCCGGCCGGCGCCGCTCCACTCGATCCAGGTGACCGAGGGGTCGCCGCGCACCGGCACCAGCAGGCGGAGATCGCCGCCGCCCTTGTCCTGCACGCCGATGGCGCTGGTGAAGTTGCCGATGCGCACGCCGGCGCTGGCCACCAGGAACGGTCGGGCCTCGCACTCGATGGCGCCCGGCGACTCGAGGTCGAGCTGGCACGCTGGATCCGGGGTGCCGGTCTGGCGGAACGCGGTCACCACCCGGTCGACCTCCTCGAGATCGACCGCCAGCACCGTGCCCGAGTCGTAGCGGAGGTCGGAGTTGGCCGAGACCACGAACAGCACGCCCTCGTCCGGGCTCATGGCCAGGCCGGTCGGGAAGTAGAGCGCGTCGGACGGCGGCCGGACCTCCTCGGACGAGGCCGTGCACGCGCCCAGCCCGGCGACGGCGCAGAGGGCGGACGCCAGCTGGGCGCGGACCGACCGCCGGCGAGACCAATCGACGCAGACGCGCGAGACCATGGCGAGATCCTTGGACCGGGCGGCGGCGCCCGGGGTTGCCTGCTGCAGGGGGAGGCGCCTCACGAGGCCTCCAGCGCGGCGCGGGCGGCCGCCACCCGCGCGATGGGGACCCGGAACGGCGAGCACGACACGTAGTCGAGGCCGTAGCGGTGGAAGTGACCGACCGAGGCCGGATCGCCGCCGTGCTCGCCGCACACCCCGACCTTGAGCCCGGGCCGCGCCGCCCGGCCGCGCCCCACCGCCAGCTCGACGAGCTGGCCGACGCCGGTGGCGTCGAGGGTCACGAACGGGTCGCGCGGCAGGAGCTCGGCCTCGAGGTACGCCGGCAGGAAGCTGTTGACGTCGTCGCGCGACAGCCCGAGCGTCGACTGGGTCAGGTCGTTGGTGCCGAACGAGAAGACGTCGGCGTGGGCCGCGATCTCGCCGGCGGCCAGGCAGGCCCGCGGCAGCTCGATCATCGTGCCGATCGTGTACGGCAGCGCGACCCCGGCCGCCGCCAGCACCCGGTCGACGACCGCGGCCACCCGCGCCCGCAGGGACGCCAGCTCGCCGGGCACGATCACGAACGGGATCATGATCTCGGGCACGACCGTGACCCCGGCCGCCACCGCCTTGACCGCGGCCTGGGCGATGGCCTGGGCCTGGGTCTCGTAGATCTCGGGCCAGGTGATGGCCAGGCGGCAGCCGCGGTGGCCGAGCATCGGGTTGGCCTCGGTCAGGGACCGGACCTTGGCGGCCAGGGCGTCGGGGCTGGTGCCCATGGCCTGCGCCACCTCCGCGATCTCGCGCTCGGTGTGGGGCAGGAACTCGTGCAGCGGCGGATCGAGCAGCCGGATCGTCACCGGCAGGCCGTCCATCTCGGTGAAGATGGCGACGAAGTCGGCCTCCTGCATGGGCAGGATGAGGTCGAGGGCGGCCCGCCGCCCCCGCTCGTCGGCGGCGAGGATCATCTCCCGCACCGCCAGGATGCGGTCGGGCTGGAAGAACATGTGCTCGGTGCGGCACAGGCCGATGCCCTCGGCGCCGAAGGCGCGCGCGGTGCGGGCGTCGGTCGGGGTGTCGGCGTTGGTCCGCACCTTCAGCCGGCGGTGACGATCGACCCAGGTCATGAGCACGCCCAGCTCGGCGGAGATCGACGCCGGCACCAGCGGCAGCCGGCCGAGGAACAGCTCGCCGGTGGTGCCGTCGAGGGTGATGACGTCGCCCTGGCGCAGGACGACGTCGCCGCCGTCGCGGCGGGCGATCGTGGCCTGGCCGCGCGCCGCCTCGACCCGCAGCGCGGTGCAGCCGGTGACGCAGCAGGTGCCCATGCCGCGCGCCACCACCGCGGCGTGGCTGGTCATGCCGCCGCGGGCGGTGAGGATGCCGACCGCGGCCTTCATGCCGTGGATGTCCTCGGGAGAGGTCTCGGTGCGGACCAGGATCGCGTCCTCGCCCCGGGCCCGCGCCGCCTCGGCCTGGCGGGCGGTGAAGACCACCTTGCCGATGGCGGCGCCCGGCGACGCCGGCAGGCCCTTGCCCACCGCGACCGGGCGGTGGTGAGGATCGATCGTCGGGTGGAGCAGCTCGTCGAGCTTGGCCGGATCGACGCGCAGGATCGCGGTCCGCTCGTCGATGAGGCCCTCACCCACCATGTCGACGGCGATCTTGACCATGGCCTTGCCGGTGCGCTTGCCGGTGCGGGCCTGCAGCATGTACAGGCGGCCGTCCTGGACCGTGAACTCGAGGTCCTGCATGTCGCGGAAGTGGGCCTCGAGGCGCTCGCACACCGCGACCAGCTCGGCGTGGGCCGCCGGGTGGGTCACCGCCATGCGGGCGATGGGCTCCGGCGTGCGGATGCCGGCGACGACGTCCTCGCCCTGCGCGTTCTCCAGGTACTCGCCGTAGAGCACGCGCTCGCCGGTGGCGGCGTCGCGGGTGAAGCACACGCCGGTGGCCGAGGTCGGGCCGAGGTTGCCGAAGACCATGACCTGGACCGTGACCGCGGTGCCCATGCTGGCCGGGATGTCGTGCATGCGCCGGTAGACCTCGGCCCGCGGGTTGGTCCACGAGCGGAAGACGGCGTCGATCGCGCCCCAGAGCTGGGCCATGGGATCGTCGGGGAAGGGCTGGCCGGTGGCGGCGGCGATCGCGTCGCGGTACTCGCCGCACAGCGCCTCGAGATCGCCGGCGTCGAGGTCGGCGTCGCGGGTGGTGCCGCGGGCCAGCTTGCGATCGGCGAGCAGGCGCTCGAACACCGGCTCGTCGTGCTCGTCGGCCGGCACCACGCCCAGCACGATCTCGCCGTACATGGCGAGGAAGCGGCGGTAGCAGTCCCACGCGAAGCGGGCGTCGCCGCTGCGGCGCGCCAGCCCGGCCACCGTCGCCGGCGACAGGCCGAGGTTCAGGATCGTGTCCATCATCCCCGGCATCGACACCGGCGCCCCCGAGCGCACGCTGACCAGGAGCGGCCGCTCGGCGTCGCCCATGACCATGCCGGTGAGCTCGGCGAGCGCGGCCACCGCCGCCGCGACCTCGGCCTCGAGCCCGGGCGGGTAGACGCCGTGCTCGGTGCGGTGGCGGCAGACCTCGGTGGTGAGGGTGAAGCCGGGCGGCACCGGCAGGCCGAGCCGCGTCATCTCGGCCAGGTTGGCGCCCTTGCCGCCCAGCAGCAGCTTGTCGGCCTTGCCGCCGTCGGCGTGGCCGCCGCCGAAGGCAAAGACCCCGCGCCCGGTGCCGGTGGCGAGCCGCTCGCTCACGACGCGGCCCCGGCGGCGACCCGGAAGTCGGCGATGGCGGCGAACGGCGCGAGGATGCGCTGCAGGAGGGACAGGCGGTTGTCGCGGACGTCGGGCCGCGGATCCATGACCATGACGCCTCCCTTGTCGAAGAACGCGGCCACCGTCGGCTGCAGCTCGACCAGGATCGCGAACATGTCGCGGTAGGCCTGGCGGGCGCGCGCCGCCTCGAGGCGATCGTGGGCGGCGGTGAAGGCGTCCCACAGCCGGTGCTCGGCGTTGCCGTCGGCCTCGAACAGCGCCGGCCGGACCTCGCCCGAGATGGCCACCCCCTTGCCGCCGGCGTCGTCGAGGATGTTGGCGATGCGCTTGAAGACCTCGCGCGCCGCCGCCGGCACCACCGCCAGGGCGCGGGCGCGCAGGCGGGCGTCGCAGACGTCGTCGAACCCGGCGCCGAGGGCGGCGTCGACGTCGAGCGCGGCCAGGCCCTCGTCGACGAGCAGCGTGCGCAGGCGACCGCGGAAGAACTCGTGCAGCTCGCCGCAGTCGGTGTCGGTGATCTCGACCTTGCCCGCGAACTGCTGGGCCGCGACCTCGATCAGGTAGTCGAGGGAGATCGGCCAGCCCGCGCCCTGCCCCACCGCCTCGCGGGCGCCGCCCCGACCGAGGTCGAGGCAGATGGCGAGGATGGCGTTGGCGGCGCGGCGCAGGCCGTAGGGATCGGCCGAGCCGGTGGGCTCGAGGCCGGTGCCGAAGCAGCCGACCAGGGTGTCGATGCGATCGGCGATGCCGACCACCGCGCCCTCGACCGACGCCGGCAACGGCTGGCCGGCGCCGCGCGGCATGTAGTGCTCGCTCACCGCCTGGCCGACCCGGGCGGCGTCGCCGGCCCACGCCGGATCGGTGGCCAGGGCGTGGCGGACGTAGTGGCCGCCCATGACGCCCTGCAGCTCGGGCAGCTCGCCGACGACGCCGGTGAGCAGGTCGCTCTTGCACAGGGCGGCGGCGCGGCCGGCGACCCGGGCGTCGAACGTCACCCGCTCGGCGAGGGCGGCGACGATGCCCTCGATGCGGCGCACCTTGTCGCCGGTCGAGCGCGCCGCGCCGAGCTTGGCCTGGAAGACGACGTCGTCGAGCCGCGCCCGCAGCGCGTCGAGGTCCTTCTTGCGATCCTCGGCGAAGAAGAAGCGGGCGTCGGCGAGGCGGGCGGCCAGCACCCGCTCGTTGCCGGCGCGGACCACGGCGGCGTCGCGGGTGACGGTGGCGGCGATCGTGACGAAGCGCGGCGCCAGCGCGCCGGCGGCGGCGCGCATCGCGAAGTAGCGCTGGTGGTTGCGCATCGTCGTCACCAGCACCTCCTCCGGCACCTCGAGGAAGGCCGGATCGAAGGCACCGGCGACGCCGACCGGGTACTCGCAGAGGTTGGTGACCTCGTCGAGGAGCGCCGGATCGGGGATGGCGGTGGCGCCGGTCTCGGCCTCGAGCCGGGCCAGCTCGGCGGCGCACAGGCGGCGGCGCTCGTCGGGCGACGCCACGACGAAGGCGGCGCGCAGGCGCTCGAGGTAGGACTCGGCCGACGGCAGCTCGACCGCGCCCGCGGCCAGGAAGCGATGGCCGCGGCTGTGCCGCCCGGCGACCAGGCCGGCCCAGCGCACCGGCACCACCTCGTCGCCCCACAGCGCCACCAGCCAGTGCAGCGGGCGGACGAAGCCGAGCTCGCTCCAGCCCCAGCGCATCGACTTGGGCCACGGGATGGCGGGGATGAGGCCGGCCAGGAGCTCGGGCAGGACCTCGAAGGTCGGCCGCCCGGGCACGTGGCGGGTGGCCACGACGTAGAGGCCCTTCTTGCCCGCGACCTCGGCCCGCTCGAGGGCCTCGGGCGCGACGCCGTTCTTCTGGGCGAAGCCGATGGCGGCGCGGGTGGGCGCGCCGTCCTTGCCGAAGGCGGCGCCCACCGGCGGGCCCACCACGCGCTCGCGCAGGTCGGGCTGGCGCTCGGGCAGCCCGCGCACCACCAGGGTCAGGCGGCGCGGCGTGCCCACGGCCTCGAGCTCGCGCACGGCGAGGCGAGCCTCGTCGAGGCGGGCCCGGGCCAGGCCCGGCAGCTCGGCCAGGGCCCGCGCCAGCATGCGGGCCGGGATCTCCTCGCAGCCGATCTCGAACACCAGGTCGCGGCCGATCATGGCGCGCCCCCCTCGCCCGCGACAGCCCCGTCGGCGCCGCCGTCCGGCGCCGCGCGCAGCGGCGACACCGCGCGGGCCGCGGCCAGGGCCTGGGCGTTCACGCCGTCGTCGGCGGCGGCGTCGAAGGCGGCGCGGGCGCGGGCGCCGTCGGCGGCCGGCAGGAGCGGGAAGCCGAGCGCGGCCCGCGACCGCACGTAGGCCTCGGCGCACTCGCGCGCCATCTTGCGCACGCGGCCGATGAAGCGCTGGCGCTCGGTGACGCTGATCGCGCCGCGGGCGTCGAGCACGTTGAAGGCATGCGAGCTCTTCATGCAGTGCTCGTAGGCCGGCAGGGTCAGCCTGCGCTCGAGCAGGCGGGCGCACTCGCGCTCGTAGCGGTCGAACAGCTCGAAGTAGAACGCGGCGTCGCTCTCCTCGAAGTGGAAGCGCGAGTACTCGACCTCCCACGGGTGGCGGAGCTGGCCGTAGGTGACGTGCTTGTCCCACTTGATGTCGAAGATGCTGTCGACGTCCTGCAGGTACATGGCGATGCGCTCGACGCCGTAGGTGAGCTCGCCGGTGACCGGCATGAGATCGATGCCGCCGGCCTGCTGGAAGTACGTGAACTGGGTGACCTCCATGCCGTCGGCCCACACCTCCCAGCCCAGCCCCCACGCGCCCAGGGTCGGCGACTCCCAGTCGTCCTCGACGCAGCGGATGTCGTGGTCGCGCGGATCGAGCCCGATGCGGCGCAGCGACTCGAGGTAGAGGTCCTGGATGTCGAGCGGCGCCGGCTTGAGGCCGACCTGGAACTGGTAGTACGCGCCCAGCCGGTTGGGGTTCTCGCCGTAGCGGCCGTCGCCCGGGCGGCGGCAGAACTGCGGGAAGGCGGCGTTCCAGGGCTCGGGGCCGAGCACGCGCAGGAACGTGGCGGGGGGGAAGGTGCCGGCGCCGACCGCGACGTCGACCGGCTGCTCGACGACGCAGCCGTTGTCGGCCCAGTAGCGGGAGAGCGCGAAGATGAGATCCTGGAGGTACATGGAGGCTCCGGAGGCGCGGGACCGTAGCAAGCGCGATTCGCCCCGGTCAAGCACGTAACCCCTTGCGATCTCTTGACGATCTTGCACGTCCGCGGCTAAGGTCGGCTCATGTCACGGCGCCGGGTCGCGTCGCTGGGGGCCGCGCTCGCACTGGCTTGCGGCGCCTGCTCGCTCATCCTCGACTTCGACAAGCCTCCCGACGCCGGCCCCGCCGACGCGCCGGTCGACGACACGGCGTGCATGGCCTTCGAGCCCAACGACACGCCGGCCGACGCCGAGGCCATCAGCCCCGGCACCTACGCGGCCGCGATCTGCGGCGGCGGCGAGACCGACTACTTCCGGTTCTCGGTCGACGGCGCGCAGACGGTGACGGCGCGCATCGAGTTCATGAACCGCAACGGCGCCGGCGACATCGACCTCCGCCTGCTCAGCGTCGACGGCGCGACCACGATCGCCGAGTCGCGGACCTCGAACGACTTCGAGATGGTCATGTGCCCGGGCGGCGTGCTGTGCACCGCCCCCCTGCCCGCCGGCGACTACCTCCTGCAGGTGCTCGGCTTCAACGCCGCCGTGCAGGCGAGCTACACGCTGACCCTCACGGTGACGGCGGCGCGCCCCGCCGCGGACTGACACCGACTGACGCCGACTGACGCCGACTGACGCGGACCGAGCCCGAGTCCGAGCCCCCAGCGAGGGCGCGTCGAAGGCCGACGAGCCGGGCCTAGAGATCGATCTTGTCGCCGGGGCCCGTGGTGGTGCCGCCGCCAGGGCGGGTGCCGCCGCCGCCGCCCGACCGCCGCTTCTCGAGGACGATGGGCACCTCGGAGTCGGCGACGATGTCGACCTTCTCGTCGTAGGTCTTGTAGCCGCTGGCCTTGGCGACGATGCGGATGCTGGCCTTCTTGCCGTCGGCCAGGGTCACCGTGGTCTCGCCCCCGGTGACGGCCTTGCCGTCGACGGTGATCTTGGCGTCGGCGGGGGTGACGGCGAACAGCACGCGCGCGGTCACCACCGCCGGCTTGGCCGAGCCGGCGCCGGCGCCCGCGGCCGAACCGCTGGCCGCGCCCGCGCCTGCCGCGGTGTCGGCGCCGCCCGATCCCGACGCCGAGCCCGCGCCCGCGGTCGTGTCACCGCCGCTGCCCGCGGCCGAGCCCGCGCCCGCGGTGTCGGCGCCGCTCGCCGAGCCGGCCCCCGACGCCGAGCCGGAGCCGGTGTCCGGCGCGCTGCCCGACGCCGTCCCGGCGCCGGGCTCCTTGCCGCCGGCGGTCCCCGCCGAGCCCACGCCGTCGAGCTTGGCCTCCTCGGCGATGGCGTCGTCGGCGCCGGTGCCGAGCCCGAAGAACAGCCCCGAGAAGGTGCCGATGGCGCAGCCGATCGACACCACGATCGGGACGATCTTGGGGACGCCCGGCGAGCGCTCGGGCGGCAGGGCGAGGCGACCCGGACCGGGCGCATAGCCGGGACCGGCGGGGTACATGGGCGGCTGGGCCATGGGTGACTCCTTCACAGCGGGGCGGTCAGCACGAGCCCGCCGGCTCCCCCTTGGACCCACGGGGTGACCAGCACCTTGGGCCCGCGCGCGTACTCGTCGAAGCGCGACTCGCGATCCTTCAGCTTCCGGCGATACTCGGCCTGCCGCGGCCGGTAGACCTTCAGGTAGTAGTAGGTGGCCACGCCGCCGGCGACGATCGTGCCGAGCACCAGGCCGTCGGTGAGCAGCGCCAGGTTCTTGCCGCTCTGCCGCGCGTCCTCGCGGGCGCCGTCGCCGACGCCGTCGTCCTTGAAGGTCCCGTGCTTGCCCACGGCCAGGATGCCGGTGGTGGTGGCGCCGGCGAGGAACGCGAGGGTGAGCCCGCCGGTGGCGTAGAGCGCCAGCTTGCTCGGCCCCGCCGGCACCGGCTCCACCGGCGGCGGCGGCGGCGGCGGACGCGGCGCCTCGATGATGACCGCGGCCGACTCCAGCTCGAAGGCGCGCTCGGACTCGCTGCCGGCCTCGATCGAGACCGCCTGCTCCAGCGGCTTGTGGCCGTCGGCGGTGATCGACAGCGTGTAGTCGCCGGGCGCCAGGAACAGCGGGTCGGCGAGCGGCGCGGTGCCCACCACCCGGTCGCCCAGCGTGATCTGGGCGCCGTCGGGGCTGACCGCCAGGGACAGCACGCCGATGTGGAGCTTGACCTCCTCCAGGCGACGCTCGGCCTCGGCGCGCAGCTTGGCGTCGACGTCGGCGGCCTGGGACAGGAAGCGGCTGTAGTGGGTGGCGGCGTCGACCCACCGCTCCAGCCGCTCCTCGGCGCTGGCGATGGGGAACAGGATCTTGGGGTTGGGCACCATCTCGTACGCCTTCTGGTAGGCGGCGAGCGCCCGCTCGAACTCGGCCTGCGCCTGCGGCAGGCGCTTGCGCTTCTTGTGGTAGTCGCCCTTCTTGAGGAACCCGTCGCCGCCGTCGAGGAGCTTCTTGGCGGCGGCCTTGGTGGCGGGATCGGGCTCGGCCGGCGACGCGTCGGGCGCCGGCCCGCCGTCCTCGGGGTCCATCTCGACCTCGACCTCGTCCTCGGGTTGTGCGATCGCGGCGGGCGCGACGGACACCACCAGCAGCGCGGCCAGGAACCAGGCGCGACGAGCTCCCATGCGCCCGAGTCTACTACGGCCCGGACGCGGCCGCCTCACGTCGGGCGCAGCCCGGCGTGGACCTGGGCGACGAAGGCCACCGAGCGCAGGGGCTTGCCGACGAGGTGCCCGACGAAGCCGAGCATGAGGTCGCGGGCCGCCGCGCGCTCGTCGTCGGCCACGACCAGGGCGGCGGCCTCGGCGAGCGGGGTGGTGGCGGCGGCGGCCAGGTAGCGGCGGACCTCGGGCGACAGCGGTCGCACGCCCAGGCCGCGGCTGCCGGGCGCGCACGCCCCGCACACCGCCCCGCCGCGGACCGGATCGAACACCGCCCCCCGATCGAGGTCGTCGCCGCGGCTGCACGCGGCGCAGCGGTCGAGGGCGACGGCCGAGCCCAGCTCGTCGCACAGCGCCAGCTCGAAGGCGCGCAGGAGCGACGGCGAGGGGCCGGCCGCCAGCGCCGCCCACAGCTCGAGCACCAGGCCGAGCACGACCGGATCCGGGGCCTCGGGCGGCGCCAGCTCGCGCACCAGCTCGAGCGCGTAGCTGGCGTGCCCGAGCACCACCGGATCGGCGGCCAGCCCGCCGTGATCGACGATGGCGGTGGCCCCCTCGAGGCTCCACAGCTCGGCGCCGCGGGCGCGCCGCGCCAGCGCCAGCTCGCTGTGTACGAGCAACCCGAGGCCGCCGGCGAAGCGGCGGCGCGAGCTGCGGGCGCCGCGGGCGATGGCCGAGACCCGGCCCAGCTCGCGCGTGAACAGCGCGACCACCAGATCGGACTCGCCGACCGCGGTGGTGCGCAGGACCACGCCATCGGTGTCGACGCGAGCGACCACGTCCCGAGCCTAGCAGGTCGCGCGCGGGGCCGCGGCGCGTCGGCCTTCGACACGCCCTCGCTGGCGCTCGGGCGGCTCAGGCCGACCGGAGCTTGGCTCGCCGTTCGTTGCCCGCCGTTCGTTGCCCGCGAGCTCCGACCGCGGTCGGTGAAGAGCTCAGGCGAGCTGGGCCGGCGCGGCCGGGCGCGCGGTCACGCCCTCGCCGGTCGAGCTCGGCCGGCGCATCAGGTACGACAGCGTGAGGGTGGCGACGATGAGGAGGATGATGACCGCCAGGGTCAGCCCCCCTTGCCGGCCGCGATCCTGATCGAGCAGCGCCGGCGGCAGGAAGCTGCGCCAGCCGCCATCCCGCTCGCGCTCGGCGCGGGCCTCGCGCTCGGCGTCCGCGGCGTCGGGGTCGTCGTCATCGATCGTGAGCGTGGGCGCGGCCGCGGCGGCGCGCACCGTGACGACCGGTCGGGCCGGCTCGCCGAGGGGCGGCGCGGTGACCACCGGCTGGGCGGCGCTGACCTTGCGCTCGAGGCTCGCCGCTGCGGCGGCGCCCGCGTCCACTGCGGCGACGGCGGTGACCTCGGCCTGGGCCTCGGCGAGCAGCTCGTCGGCGGCGGCCACGAAGTCGGCGACGGTGATCTCGACCTCGAGCTCGTCGTCGGCGACGGCCTGCGACGACAGCGCCTCGATCTGGGCCGAGATCTCGCTCTTGCGCACGAAGCGGCCGCGCGAGTCGCGGACGCGGCGGGGCTTGCCGACCGACATCGCGGCGGCCGCCGCGGCGACCGGCTCGGCCGCGGACTCGGCGCGGGCGACCGGCGCCGAGCCGGCGGCGGCCATCGCTCCCGAGCCCGCCGCCGACGCGCCCTCGGCGCGCGCCGACACGCCCTCGGCGCGGGCGGCGGCGACCGGGGGTTCCGTGGTGAGCACGCGCGGCGCGGCCGGCACCACGACCACCGACGAGCTGGTGCTCGCGCCCGGAGCCAGGGGCGCCATCGCCTCGAGCAGGGCCTGGGCCTGGGGCGAGGCCACCGGCGCCGCCGCGAAGCCACAGCTCGCGTACCGGGTGAGCGCCTCGTCGACCGGCAGGCCGACGCAGCGCGCGTAGTTGCGGATGAAGCCGCGGACGAAGACGTCGGCCGGCAGCTCGTCGAACCGACCGTCCTCGAGCCGCTCGATCGTGCGGAGCTGGATGCGCGTCACGCGGGCGACGTGCTCGCGGGTGAGCCCGCGCGCGACGCGGCCCGCGGTCAGCCACGCGGCGAGCGCGGCCCGCGAGCCGTCGCCGCTGTCGCGCGGGATCCCGGCCGCGCGCGGCGCCCCGAGGCGGCGCACGGCGAGCGCGTGAGAAGCGTGGGGAGCGACCGCCGGGGCCACGGGCGGTGTCGAGGGCGGGTTGATCGGGTTGCGGCGATCCATCTCGTCGGCTCGGCTCGTCTCGTCGTCTCGTCGTCTCGGGGGCGGCTGGTCGTCTCGGGGGCGGTGCTCAGGGGAGCTGCTGGGCGCGGCACTGGGCGGCGGCGCAGCTCCTCGGCGAGAGCTTCAGGCACGCATCGCGGGCCGCGCGCGCTTCGTCGACCAGCCCTTGTTCGACACGAGCCTTCATGAGGTACAGCGCGGCCTCCTGCGACTGGCACTCCGCCTGGTCGCTAACTTCCTGAAACTGCTCGGCCGCTTTTTCCCACTCTTCCCGGGCAAAGTAAACCCGTCCCAGGCGATAAGTTGCCACGCACATGCCGGGCTGGAACTGGAGCGCCTGGCGCAGCTCCTTGGCCGCCGCGACGTGGTCGGCCTGGTGGAAGTACGCCCACCCGAGATGGGCGCGGGAGAGCCCCGGGTTCACCAGGCGCGCCGGGTGCGAGAGCGCCTGGATCAGGTGCTCCGCGGCGCGGTCGTGCTCCCCGAGCAGGTTGGCGACCACGCCCCGGTTCGACCAGGCCTCGCCGTAGTCGGGGGCGAGCTCGACCGCGCGACGGAAGTCGGCCTCGGCCTTCGCGAAGTGCGCGTCCATGTCGGTGCGCAGCGCCTCGGCGTCGAGGCCGGTCAGGCAGTCGTCGATCTCGACGAGCCGGAACGAGCCCATGCCGCGCAGGAAGTGGACGAGGCCGCGCACGTTGTACGCCTCGTCGTTGGTCGGGAGGTAGGCGATGGCCTTGCCGGCCTCGGTCTCGGCGGCCTCGAGCTCGTTGCGCTGGAGGAAGTCGCGGGCCAGCGCCAGCCGGGTCTCGCTCTTCTTGGCGTCGCCCTGGGGCCTCGTGCAGGCGAAGCAGCCCGCGGCGCCCGCGGCCAGGAAGGCAGCCATGAGCCACAACCCGTGGATTCTCTTACGGTTGGGCCTCACGACGCGCGACGCTAACGCGCCGCACCGCGCGCCGTCAACGGCGGTCGCGATCCCGGACGCCCGGGGCCGACCCGATCCCGCCCGTGATACAGACGGACGCATGTCCCTGCCCGGCCCGCTCGAGCCGACCCGCACCGTCACCTTCCCGTCGACCGGGGGCGCCACGCTCTACGGCGAGGTCTATCTGCCGCCCCGCGCGCCGACGGCGGTCGCGGTGATGGTCCACGGCTACGCCGAGCACTGCGGTCGTTACCGCGAGGTCGCCCATGTCCTCGTCGACGCCGGGCTGGCGGTCCTGGGCTACGACTACCGGGGCCACGGCCGGGCGTCGGGCCGGCGCGGACACATCGACGCGTGGAGCGACTACCACGACGATCTCGACGCCGCGGTCGCGCAGGCGCGCGCGCTGGCGCCGGGCAAGCCGCTCGTCCTCGTCGCCCACTCCAACGGCAGCCTCATCACGCTGCGCGCGCTCACCGACGGCGAGCGCCGCCTCGACGTCGCCGGCGCCGTGCTGTCGTCGCCGTTCCTCGGGCTCAAGCTGCAGGTGCCGGCGGCCAAGATCTGGCTGGCGCGCGGGATGAGCCGCGTGTTCCCGGCGTTCTCGCAGAAGAACGACCTGCGGGTCGAGGACCTCACCAGCGACCCCGAGCGTCAGGCGGCGCGCACCGCCGACACGCTGTGCCACGACGTGGCGTCGGCGCGCTGGTTCACCGAGGCGATCGGCGCCCAGACCCACGTCCTGCGCCAGGCTGCCAACCTCTCGTTGCCGACCCTGTGGCTCATCGGCGGCGACGATCCGATCGCCGATCCCGCGGTGTCGGAGCCGGTGGCACGCAAGGTCCACGGCGCCGAGGTCCACCTCCTGCGTGGCTTCAAGCACGAGGTGTGGAACGAGCGCGAACGCGCGCACCCGCTCGGCCTCCTGGGCGCGTTCGCCGCCAAGCTCGCGACAACCTGACGATCCTCGACGGAGCGTCGGCGCGGGCCGATCTCCACCGAGGACCGGCCCCGACAGGATCGTTGCAGACGCCGTCGCCACCCCTATACTCCGGGATGTGATCGTCGCGTCCGCGGCGATCGCCGCTCCTTGACGAGATGCCGGCCACGGCCCTGCCTGGTCCCGTCGCGCCCCCTCGTCGTCCGACCGGGGAGCGCGCGTCGACCGCCGACCGTCGCCGTCAGCTCCTTCGCCCGAGGTCCCGCCGATGTCCCTCCTCGCCTGCATGTGCAACCAACCCCAGCGGCTCGCCGAGGCGCTGGCGCCGGTACGCGCCGCGCTGGTGGCGCCGGGGCCCATCGCCCGCTGGGGGATGGGCTACATCCACGGCGGCGAGGTGCTGCTGTCGCGCACGCCGCGCAGCGTCGGCGCCGACGGCGACGCCGAGCTCGACTTCTTCCCGCTGATCGAGCCCATCAAGAGCGACTGCATCATCGGCCACGCCGGCGTCCGCGACGACGAGCCCGACACCGCCACCGAGGCCACCCAGCCGTTCCGCTTCCGGCGCTGGATGCTGGCCCAGGACGGCCCGGCGCGGGTCGCGCCCGAGGCGTGGACCGAGCTCGCCGAGCGCGTGCCCGAGTTCCTGCGCCGCACCCTGCGCGGCCGCTCCGCCGGCGAGCTGACGCTGCACCTGCTCGTGGCGGCGCTCCACGATCACGGCGGGCTCGACGATCCCAACCTGCCGTCGCCGGTGGTCCGGCGCGCCCTCGCCGACACCCTGGCGCTCCTCGCCGGCGCCGCGGCGCCGCGCGGCGCGGCGTGGCGTCCGGGCACCGTGGCGGTCTCGAACAGCCGCGCGCTGTGGGTGGCGCGACCGGCGGCCGAGGCTGCGGGCGCGGCCGGGGCCGCGATCGCCGGCGCGCCCATCTACGTCCGCCGGCTCCAGGTCCACAACGATCGCGGGCAGCGCGACGACTCGTTCCGCGGCGTGCTGGTCACGTGCGGCCTGCCGCCGGGCGACGGCGCCGAGGAGGTCCCGGCGGGCTCGCTGGTCTCGGTCAGCCGCGACCTGCGCGTCGACCTCGCGCCGCTGGCGGCCTGATCGGGCCTGATCGGCTCCGAGCGTGTGAAGGAATCACACGCTCGGGTCGATCGGTCGGTCCCGCCGAGGACGCCGGTGCCGACCTGAGTCAGAAGAGCTCGGCTCGCTTCGCTCGCCTCGGCGCGTGGGAAGGAATCACACGCTCGGGTCGATCGGTCGGTCCCGCCGAGGACGCCGGCGCCGACCTGCGTCAGAAGAGCTCGGCTCGCTTCGCTCGCCTCGGCGCGTGAGAAGGAATCACACGCTCGGGTCGATCGGTCGGTCCCGCCGAGGACGCCGGTGCCGACCTGCGTCGGAGCAGATCGCCGCGGCGGCGCCTCGGCTCAGCGCGCCAGCTCGTAGGCGTCGGCGCGACCGCCCTTGATGGCCTTCTTGCCCTCGGCGGCGCCGGCCGACGGCGCGGCGGCGAAGCCGCGCTCGACGCGCCCGGTGACCGTGCCGATGTCGCGGCCGAGGGCGTCGTCGCCGAGCTCGCTGGCCAGGGCCGCGGCCTCGGCCGCGCGCACCCGCAGGATCTGCTGGGCGTGGTCACGCTTGCCGTCGTGGTACGCGGCCGACGCCTCCTCCAGGGCGCGCGCGGTGCGGGCCTCCTCGACCAGCCGCACGGTGTCCTTGTCGCGGCGCGAGGCGACCACGGTGGCGTCGCCGGTGACCTCGGCCCGGGCCACGGCCTCGTGGCTGCGCCGACCGCGGCCGAGCTCGTCGAAGGTCCAGGTCACCGCCGCCAGCTCCTTGACGGGCTCGGCGCCGACGGTGGCGCGGATGCGGAGCACGACCTTGGTCCGCTCGCCGCGGCGGAGATCGGCGACCGGGATGACCAGCGCCCGGCCGTCGCGGGTCGCCTCGTAGCCGATCACGTCGAGGAGCTCGACGCCGGCGGCGGGCTCGACCCGCAGGCTGGCGTGGGTGAGCACGGTCTCGCCGAGGCTGCCGAGCTCGGCCACGAACATCGCGCCGAGCTGGGCGGTGTCCTCGACGAAGTGGTAGTTGCCGCGGCCGGCGACGGCGATGCCGGCCATCGTCTCCTCGTTGAACTCGAGGCCGACGCCGACGGCGGTGATCGAGATGCCGGCGGCGGCGCGCTGCCCGGCGAGGCGGACCAGGCCGACGCGATCGTAGATGCCCTCGTTGGCCTGGCCGTCGCTGATGAGCACCATGCGGCGCAGCGGGGTCCGCGCCCGCGCCAGCTCGTCGGCGCCGTGGCCGAGCCCGCCCGAGATGTTGGTGCCGCCCTCGGCGTGGAGCGCGGCGATCGCGGCCCGGGCCAGGGCGCGGGCCTCGCCGGTCGCCGCCTGCAGCGGCACCACGACCTCGGCCGAGGTCGAGTAGGCGATGATCGCCAGCTCGTCGTCGGGGCCGAGCTTGTCGAGGAGGACGTGGGCGGCCGCCACCGCGTCCTGCCAGGGCTGGCCCAGCATCGAGCCCGAGCGATCGAGCACGATGGCGACGCTGGTGGGCGCGCGCGAGGTCACGCGGTGATCGGGCGCGGCCAGCGCGATCGCGAGGTAGGTCTCGGTCGTGCCGCGCAGGATGTGGCTCGAGTCGAGGCGGGCGCTGAGGTACGAGCTCGGCCCGGTGGGCCTCCGGACCTCCGCCGCGCGCGGGCTGAGGAGGAGGAGCGCGGCCAGCGCGGCGGCGGCGGCGCCGAGCACGGCGGCGGTGCGGCGGCGATGGAGGCGGGCGACGGACGCGGGGGCGGTGCTCATGAGCCCCGTAGACGCACGCCGGGTGTGTAGCGATCTACGCGGGAGACCGAAGCCAGATCAGGGCGTTACGACGCGACGCGTAAAATCGTGTTGACACGTCGCGTCAGCAGGCCTAACACTACGCGTCATGATGAACGCTCAGGATCGCAAGCGTCAAGAACGCCAGGCGCGCCGTCGGCGCATCCAGGATGCCGCTCGCCCCGTCTTCGTCGAGCGCGGGTTCGCCCGCGCGTCGATCGAGCAGATCGCGAAGCAGGCCCAGCTCTCGGTCGGCGCCATCTACCTGTACTTCCAGTCGAAGGAGGACCTGTACGTCTCGATCCTCGAGACCGCCCTGGTCGACCTCGACGCCCAGCGCGCCGAGGTCCGCTCGGGCGACGCCCGGAGCCGCCTGGCGGCCGCGTGGTCGCGCCTGTCGGCCTGGGTCGACGCCGAGCCGGAGATGGCGCGGGCGCTGGCGATGACCAGCCAGCCTGGCCTCCGAGCCCAGCTCACCGACGAGGTCGCCACGGGCGTCGGCGCCACGGTCGCCCGCCTGCGCGAGCACCTGGGCGCCTGCGTCGCCGACGGCATCCACGCCGGCGCGTTCCGCTCGGTCAGCCCGGCCGAGGTCGCAGACCTGCTGTGGACGGCGTTCATCGGCAGCCTGGCCGCCGACGGCGCCAGCGGCAACCTCGCCCTGCCGGCGGCGCAGCGCGCGACCCTGTTCGCGTGCGTCGAGGCCGGCCTGCGCGCCGCCGAGGCCGCCTACGTCCGCGCCGCGGCCTGACCAGCTCCCACGGCTCGCCCGCCAGCGCACCGTCGCGCCGCAGCGGGCACGTCGAACCGTTCGGTGCGCTAGAGCGGCCGGGCGAGGCCGAGGCCCAGCACCAGCCACGACGAGCGGTAGGCGCCGTCGTTGACGTGGACCGTCAACGGCTCGGCCGACGGGTCGCGGATGGGGTTGAGCTGGGGCGCGCGGCCGGTCCCCGGCGCCACCGTGCGCTCGGACATCTTCGCGTAGGCGAGGAGCACGTCGACCGTCCAGGCGCCGGCGGTGTAGCCGAGGCCCAGCGCCGCGAGGTGTTTCTGGCCGTCGACGGTGAGCACCGACAGGTACGCGTCGGGCGGCGCGCCGGTCTCGAACAGGTAGCCGGCGCGCACGGTGAGCGGCCGCCCGGCCGCCGGCCGGCCCTCGACGCCGAGGTGGACGGCGTAGGCGTCGCGGAAGTTCCGCGGCACGACCATCGGCCCCAGCTCGTAGGTGCCCACGCCCGGCACGTCGACGATGCGGACGTCGCGCGGCTCGATCGTCATCTCGTCGTGCATCGACCACAGCTCGACGGTGCCGGCGAGCTCGCCCCGCCACCGCCCCGGCCGCAGCTCGACGCCGGCGCGCAGCGACGGCGGCAGCTCGAAGGCGACGTCGGCGCGATCGCCCTCGATCGACGCGCCGTCGAAGAACCCCGACGGCGGCAGCCGGCTGTGCAGCGTGCCCTGGCCCCGCACCCACACCGGGAGCTGCACCGCGGCGCCCACGGTCGCGGTCCGGCCCAGGTCGAGCTGGGCGCCGAGCGAGCCCGACGGGTTGAAGTAGCTGTTCTGATCGACGCGGTTGAACGAGTCGAAGTCGGGGTCCTCGGGCGCGCAGGTGGTCTGCGACGGACAGCCCGACAGCATGATCGCGGTCTCGAGCGCGATCACGTGATCCTGGATCGTCACGCCCAGCCGCAGGCGCTCGCCGACCCGCAGCGCCACGCCGACGCCGACGGTGGCGATGAGCGAGCGCGACAGATCCACCGACGAGTAGCGCTGGGCGCCGTCCTCGGCGAAGCGGGCCAGGCCGGCGTAGGGCGCCCACACCCCGACCGCGAGCACGGCGCGCTCGCCCAGCGGCCGGGCG
Source organism: uncultured delta proteobacterium (assembly GCA_900696455.1). Classification (GTDB taxonomy): domain Bacteria; phylum Myxococcota_A; class Polyangia; order Haliangiales; family Haliangiaceae; genus UBA2376. Next base: position 10,035 of record CAADGB010000466.1, on the reverse strand, counting down.
TAGGCGAGCGACGGGATGGGCAGGCCGGGCGCCTGGTTCTCCGCGGTCGGCTGCGGGTTGCCGCCGGAGTCGACGCGGTCGTAGGTGATGGCCTGGCCGACGAAGGCCAGGTCGACGAGCCCGGCGGCGCCGCGCACGTGACCGAGCCCGGCCGGGTTCCACCACGTCGCCGACAGATCGTCGGCGCCGGCGACGAACGCGCCGCCGCGCGCGGTCGGGCGCACGCCGCGGGTCGGCAGGTACATGCCGCCGGCGTGGGCGAGCGTGGGCGCGAGCGTGGCGAGGAGCGCGAGGCCGAGCGTCGCGCGCAGGCGGGGGGTGACCATGGCGGTTCCTGGCGCTACTCGAGGTTGCGCGACTTGATGATGGCGATGAACTTGCGCAACCCGCGCCGCTCCTCGTCGAGGAAGTCGGCGACGCTGGTGAGCACCGCCCGGTAGTCGGCGGCGGTGTAGCGGGCGCCGAGGTCCTCGTAGGGATCGGCGCGCAGGACCTCGGACAGGCCGTCGATCAGATCGCCGACCGCGGTCCGCCCCGGGCGGTGCGCGCCGTAGAGGTTGACCATCATGCGGGCCAGGGCGCGCGTCTGATCGCTCCGCCGCGCGCCCTTGATCAGGGCGAGCTGGGCGTCGAGCCAGCCGCGGTCGGGATCGAGGGCCTCGCCGATCACCCGCGCGATCGGGACCAGGTCGCGATCGTCGAGGGCGAGCTGGGCGACATCGGCGATCGCGGTGAGCGAGGTCACGAACGACTCGCTGGAGGTCGCCTCGTCGACCAGGTACTGCATCAGGCGCTCGAGCTGGAGCCGGGTCTCGGGCGTGGCCTGCAGCGACACGATGAAGTCGGCGACGCCCGCGAACACCGGCCCGGCGAGCGTGCGCTCGAGATCGGCGGGGAGCTCGTCGCGCAGCCAGGCCGCGCGATCGCCCTGGGCGTCGTGGGCGGCGATCCGGTCGCGCAGGAGCCCGACCGTGGCCAGGAGCACGCCGCGGGCGCGCGGGTTGCGGAAGCGCCAGCCCTGCCCCGGCACGTCGACGCCGCGGGTCAGGACGTCGACCACCTCCGAGACCGAGTCGGTCCACGCCACGCCCTCGGCGCCGGCCTGGCCCAGGCGCTCGCGCTTGCGGCCGTAGGCGTCGGCGAGCAGGTGCCACGGCGAGAGCTGGGTGACGGCGCGGCCGTCGGCGGTGGTGGTGGTGGTCGCGCCCTGGCGGTCGGCGAGGCCGGCCTGCGGGGTCACGAGGTAGCTGGCGGCGACCCGCACGATGTCCCGGTACGGCCGGCCGTTGGCGGTGGTCGCGTTGAGGGCGGGCGCGGTCGCCGTGAGCGCGCCCATGAGCGAGCCGTCGGCGAGGATGTCGGTGATGAGCCCCTCGTAGGTCCTGGCCCCCGAGCCCCAGACGTAGCCGGGCGCGGCCGGGTCGACCGACTGGTGGGTGATCGAGTCGCGGGTCGCCCAGTGCTTGTGGAGGACGACCAGGACGTCGATGAAGAGCTGCTCGCTGTTGTTGTCGGCGAAGGCCTGCACCACCGGGCGGATCTGGTCGTAGAAGCCCTCGAGCTCCCACACCGGCAGGGTGCCGGCGTGCTGGGCCTTGTACAGATCGCCCTCGCGATCGCGCATCGGGTCGATGATGTTGGTCAGGTAGGCGGGGGTCGGATCGAGGAACAGCACCCGGTTGAGGGCCTGCGGGGTGGGGTGGGTGCGCATGCCGACGATGCCGACGGTGTCCTCGAGGAACTCGTCGCCGCCGAAGAGGTCGATCGAGCTCCGGACCACGGTGCCCCAGTTGTAGTTGAAGTTGGCCTTGGGCCGCGGCCGCCGGCCCTGGCTGACGCAGCCCTGCGGCGTCGACGCCGTGGTCGTGCCGTCGAAGGCGCCGGCGGCGGTCTCGCAGAGGTACTGGCCCGAGGCGTTGCGGGCGTAGGCGATCGACTGCAGGTAGAAGACCGCCAGGTTGTCGACGCGGAAGAGCTGGCACTGGTTGTAGGTGCCGAGCGTGATGTTGAGGAACGGGTCCCGCACCTGCGCGCCCTGCTTGTTGCAGGCGACCGCGTTGTTGGAGTCGGCGATGACGTGCAGGATGCGCTGGAAGACCGAGCGGTCGAAGCCGGAGTCGGGGCGGTTGCGATCGACCGGGGTGGTGAAGCTGCCGGTCACGGTCTGGTTGGCGGCGATGTCGAAGCGGTCGCGGTAGGTCATGAACTTGCGGAAGCGCTCGCCGAGCTGCGCGACCTCGGGCCGCTCCATCGCCGCCAGGAGCGCGGTGACCAGCGCCGGCCGGGCCAGGATCTGGCGGATCACCGGCACCAGGTCGTCCCACAGCGGCGCCTCGGGCGGGATGACCGCCTCGGGGTGAGCGTCGCCCTTGCGCGCGGCGGCGACGAAGGCCTCGACCAGCCGCGCCACCTCGGCCTCGCGGGTCGACAGCAGCGTCTGGGCCAGGGCCAGCGTGTCCTGGATCGCCGGATCGCGCAGGAGCTGGAGGTAGCCGTAGGTCATGTCGAGCAGCGGCGAGGTCGCGGTGTCGTAGCCGCGGTAGGTCAGGCTCTCGCCGCTGTCGAAGGTCCGGGTGACCTGCTGGCGCGGGCCGACCAGCGCCGAGGCGCCGCGCGCCAGGTCGAACGCGGTGCCCTTCTGCGGATCGAAGAGCGCGATGCCGTCGCGGGTGAGCGCCGCGAGCACGGTCTTGTCGAGATCGACGTACTGGTAGAGCAAGGGCCCGCCCTCGGCGGTGAGCGCGCGGCCGAGCGGATCGCGGTACTGCCAGGGCGCGGCGTCCAGGCCCGCGGGCAGCTCGAACGGCGCCGGCGCGGCGAGGGGCGCGCCGCCGGCGTCGACGAAGCGGCCGAGGTCGTCGACGTCGGCCAGGCCGTCGCCGTCGCCGTCGACGAACGGCGGCGCCACCGCGCGCAGGCGCGCGACGCCGCGGGCGTCGCGGGTGGTGAGCGGCGCGACCGCGCTGGTGCCGAGCTCGGCCCGCTCGGTGAGCAGGAAGTCCAGCGCGATCCGCAGCGTGCGATCGGCGGCGTCGGGATCGGGCGCCGCCTGGGCGTCGCGCAGGGTCATCGCCAGGGCCCGGATCAGGTTCTGCCACTCGCCGCGGGCGCCGCCGCCGGGGGTGATCGCCTCCGACAGCGTGAGCAGGAGGTCGTGGAGCTCGGGGTAGCCGACCAGGGCCCGGACCGCGCCCATCGCCGGGCCCAGCGGGCGGTAGCCCAGGCGGTGGCCCAGGCGCTCGAGCGCGGCCACCGCCTCGTCGTCGGCGGCGACGTGGCGCAGGGTGCCGACGAGCGCGTCGATCGCCTGCTCGGTGGTGGTGTCGTCGTAGAGGGCGAGGAACTCGTTCGAGGTGAGCAGGGTCTGCAGGTCGGGCAGGAAGCCCTCGGGGAAGATGGCGTCGACCGCCGCCACCAGCCGCTCGCGTTCGGCCAGCAGCGCCTTGAGCTTGCCCGAGGCCACCGCCGGCGGCGCCAGGCCCAGCCGGCAGATGTCGCGCATGGCGTCGCCGCGCACGTCGGTGGTGCCGCCGTCCGCGAGATCGTCGAGGTACGCGATGCGCTTGCACACCAGCGTGTGGAGCGTCTCGCCGAAGGTGCCGGTGTCGACCGGCTGGCGGGCGTCGTCGAAGGCACCGTGACAGCCCGGCTGCAACAGGGCCGCGACCGCCGTGACGGCGACCAGACGCGCGGAGAACGACCACCTCATCATGCGCTCCTGAACGAAGGTCGATACGTGAAGGTAACGAAGCGGACTTCCAAGCTAAACGGCGGTCTGGCCAGACGTCAACCGAGGACTTCGGCGCGAACCTGGCTCACGCCCGAAAGGTGGGTCAGCAGGCTCACCGAACCCCGGGCGACGGTGTCCGCCCTCAGATCTTCGAGGCGAATGACCGGGATGGCGCCGCCGTCGAAGGGGCATGGACGGACGCGCCCCCTCGAGCTCGCTGGCCGGCACCTGCCTGCCGGGCGGGATCCGGCTCGAGCGCGCGATCGCGTCGGGTGCGAGCGGGACGGTGTACCGGGCCTGGAGCGACGCGCTCGGCGCGGTGGCGGTCAAGCTCAGCCACGCCGCCGACGAGCGCTCGGCGGCGCGGGCCCTGCGCGAGGCCGCGGTCGCGGCCGGCGTCGACGCGCCCGGGCTGGTGCGCGTCCACGGCGCGGGCCGGCTCGCCGACGGCCGGGCCTGGGTGGCGATGGCGTGGATCGACGGCATCACCCTCGAGGACGCGCTGGGCGCCGAGGCGGCGCGCTGGCCGCTCGAGCGCACGCTGGGCGTGGCGGCCCAGCTCGCCCGCGCCCTCGCCGCCGCCCACGCCGCCGGGATCGTCCACCGCGATCTCAAGCCGGCCAACGTCATGATCCGGCGCGGCACCGATCGCGTGGTGCTGGTCGACTTCGGCATCGCGCGCCGGGCCGGCGACGCCGCGTCGAGCGCGAGCCGCTGCGCCGGCACCCCGCACTACATGGCGCCCGAGCAGGCGCTGGGCGAGGACGTCGACGGCCGCGCCGACCTCTACGCCCTCGGCTGCGTGCTGGTGCGGATGATCACCGGGCGGGTGCCGTTCGGGGGCTCGGCGGTCGAGGTCCTGCTCGCCCACCTCGGCCAGCCGCCGCCCGCGCTCGACCCGGCCGCCGCGCCGGCGCCGGTGGCGGAGCTGGTGGCGCGGCTCCTCGCCAAGCGCGCCGCCGAGCGCCCGGCCACCGCCGCCGCGGTCGCCGCCGCGCTCGAGGGCCTGGCGCGCGCGCCGGAGGTGCTGACCCACGGCGCGATCGCCGCGCCGCGCGCGGTCGACCCGTTCGAGCAGACCGCGATCACCCCCTGCCCGCTCGCGACCGCCGCCACCGCGCCGCGCGCGGTCGATCCGTTCGAGCAGACCGCGATCGCCTCCTCCCCGCTCGCGACCGCCGCCACCGCCACCGCGATCCCGCGCCGCCGCCGGCGCGCCCTGCCCGCCCTCGCCCTCGCCGCCCTCGCCGTCGCCGTCGGCGCCGGCTCGTTCACCACGGTGCGCTCGGCGCGGGCCACCGCGACGGCGCCGCCGGCGCCCGCCCCTGCGCAGCCACCCGTGGCCCTGCCGCTGACGCCCGGGCCGGTGCTGGCGCCGGTGCCGTTGCCGGTGATCGCCGCCCCCGGTGCGCCGGCGCCCACCGGGCCCGTGGTCGCGCTGGGCGCGGTCGTGATCGTCGTCGACGGTGGCCACGCCATGCGCGCCACGCTGACCGCCGCGCCGATCGCCGGCGACGAGCTCGCCCTCGACCTGGCGATCTGGGACGACGACGATCGCCCGATCGTCGTCCGCGAGCTCGCCGCGACCCTGCGCGCGCCCGACGGCGAGACCGTGGCGGTCGCGCTCCCCCGCGCCGGCGAGCTCTACCGGCTGCGGCTGCCCACGACGGCCGCCGGCCCCCACCTCGTCACGGTCTTCGCCCCCCGCGGCGACACCACGTTCACCGTCCCCATCGACGTCGGCCCCCGCCCCGCGGCCTGAGCGCGACCGGAGGCCGAGCCCGACTCCGAGGCCGAGGCCGAGCCCGACTCCGAGGCCGAACCCGAGCCCGAGGCCGAACCCGAGCCCGAGGCCGAACCCGAGCCCGAGGCGGAGGCCGAGGCCGGGACCGAACCCAAGCGCGAGCCCGCGCCGGCTCAGGGCTTGCGCGCGCGGAAGACGAACGCCCCGCCCAGGCGCAGGTCCTCGTACTCCGCGAACCCGAGCCGCGACAGTTGCGCGCGGAGCTCGCCCGGATCGTAGCGGCGGATACCGGCCACCCGCGCCGCCAGACGGCCGCCCAGCGTCGGCGCCTCGGCGAACGTCGAGCCGACGTAGAGGCCGCCGGGGCGCAGGACCCGCCAGATCTCGCGGAAGCACTGCTCGGCGTCGTCGTAGGCGTGGATCGCGCCGGCGTTGTTGAGCCCCTCGAACGTGTCGTCACCGAACGGGAGCTGGTGCGCGTCGGCGCGCACCAGGACGACGTTGGTGTAGCCGCGCACGCGGCCGGCCGCGACCTCGAGCATGGCGCGCGAGATGTCGAGGCCGACCACCAGCGCCCCGGGCGCGCCGGCGGCGATGGCGCGGGTGAACAGCCCCGGCCCGCACGACAGATCGAGCCACGGGCCGGCCCGGTCGTCCAGCGACAGCGCCGCCTTGTGGATGAACATCTCGCCGGCGAACCCGCCGACGGCGGCGCCGGCGCCGCGTCCGGCCAGCATGCGGACGAAGGTCGGGCGCCACAGCCGCTCGTAGACCCGCGCCACGAGCTCGCCCTCCATGAAGCGCTGCTCGGCGGTGGTGGCCGCCGGCTCGCCGCGACCGGCGACGTCGAGCAGATCGTAGACCCCGCGCGCGCCGTCCACGGCGAGGCCGCAGCGGCCGCAGACCAGGCCGCGCGCGGCCTCGAAGGCGCCGGTGGTGGCGCAGCGCGGGCACCGGAGGAGCGGCAGGACGTGCGGGTCCACGGCCGTGGCGTTGTAGCACGCCGCCGCCGCTACCAGGCGCCGCCGGCCACCGTCAGCACCAGGCCGCCGCCGCCCATCGCCCGCGAGCCGCCGATCCCGCCCACGCGCCAGCCCGCCTCGTCGCGCATCAGGAGCGCGGTCGGCCCGTGGCCGCGGGCGCGATCGACCTCGCTGCCCGGCGCCATCCCGCGGGTCCAGCGGAAGCCGAGGTAGGCGCCGCCCAGGAGGCCGACGGTCGACAGGAAGCCGAACGCCTGCTCGTCGTCGTTGCTGTCGGGATCGCTGGCGGCGGCGTAGAGGAGCCACGGCGCGGCGGCGCCGATGAGCGCGGCGGCGTTGACCCGCAGCATGCGCCGGGTCGAGACGTCGCTCTGGCGGGCGGCGACGTGGCCGACGACGTAGCCGCCGACGATGCCGACGACGCCGTTGAGCGAGTAGGCCTCGCCCTCGGGTGGATCGATCGCGAGGCCGAAGGTGAGGCCGCCGACCAGGCCCCAGGTCGCCAGCGAGCCGATGAGCGCGTGGTCGCCGACCGTCAGGTGGGTGTCGCGCTCGAGCAGGTAGGCGGCGCCACCGCCGACCACCGCCCCGATCAGGACGCCGCCCAGGATGTCGCCGCTGCTGGTGTCGTCGAGGCCGGAGACCACGTCGGCGAACAGGCCGCCGGCGACGGCGCCGCCGCCCACGCCAGCGGCGTAGCGGACCACGGCGTCGGGGCGCCGGCCCTCGCCGGTGGGCGGCGGCTCGGGCAGCGGCTCGTCGGCGATGGGGCGCGGCGACTCGGGCGGCCGCAGGTCGGCCGGCGCGGCCACCGGCGGGTCGACGATGCCGAGCTTGCGGTTGAGCTCGGCCAGGAGCGCGGTGGCCTCGGGATCACCGGGGCGCCGCACCAGCGCCTCGACCACGAGCTGCTTGGCGTCGGCGTGGGCGCCCTCGCCGGTGAGGACGCGCGCCCGCGCGACCAGCGCCTGCGCCACCGCCAGCTCGATCTCGGGATCCGCCGCGCCGGGGGCCGTCGGCGTCGGGACCGGCTCGCCGTAGGGATCGACCGGCTGCGCCCACGCCGGCGTGGCGGCGGCGAGCGCGCTCACCAGCGAGAGCGCGGTGGCCGCGCGCCGGCGCGCGCCAGGAGCGACGCCAGCGCCAGCGCGAGGAGCGACGGAGGAGGTCACGCCTCCTGGGTACCACCGACGCCTGCGGCGTTCAACGCGGCGACCGGTCGGGCGTGCGCTCGGCCACGTCGCGGCCCGGCCCCGGACCGGCGCGGACGAGCCGGCGTGGACGCGCCGGCGTCGACGAGGCGGCGTCGACGAGGCGGCGTCAGCGCGGGGGCGCGCCCAGGGGCGGCGGCGCGGTCGTGCTCGACGGCCGCCCCTCCTTCCACGACTTCCGGTAGAAGAACATGAACACGACCTGGATCATCGACAGGATCGGCACCGCGAACAGCGCGCCGATGAGGCCGTAGCTGGCCTGGCCCAGGACCAGGGAGAAGATGACCAGCACCGGGTGGATCTTGGCGGCGGTGCCGATGATCTTCGGGTTGAGGAAGTTGGCCTCGATGAAGTGGATGCCGACGATCCATGCCACCGCCGCCACGCCACGCACGACGTCGAGGCCCTGCTCGCCCGACACCAGCGCCGCCAGGACGATGGGGATCGTCGACAAGATCGAGCCGAAGATGGGGATGAGGCTCATGATGGCGGCGACGAACGCCAGGATGAGCGCGTACTTCACGTCGAAGATGAGCAGCCCGATGTAGGTCAGGATGCCGTTGACCAGGCAGATCAGGAGCTGGCCGCGGATGGCCCCCGACAGCCCGCGATCGATGCCGGCGATGATGACGTCGTAGTCGTCGCGGACGTGAGGCGGGAAGAGGCTGCGCATGAACGCATGCACCTTCTCCATGTCGATCAGGATGAAGCCGGCGATCATGAGCACCAGGAAGAACGTGAAGACGCCCTTGACCAGCCCGGCGACCAGGGCCTGGCCGAAGCGCAGGAGGTCGTCGACCTGGGATTGCAGGCCGCTCATGGCCTTGTCGACGTAGGCGCGCAGCTTCTCCGCGAGCGTGACCGCCTCGGGCAGGGTCTCGCTGGGCAGGACCCGCATCCCGCCGCCGGGATCGGGCTGGATGAGGATGCCGGCCGGCGCGACCTGGGCGGCGAAGCGGCCGTCCGGCAGCGGGGTCAGGGTGAACGCGGTCCCCGGCGGCAGCGGCACGTCGGGGACGAGCGGTGACTCGAGCTCGTGGCGCGGCTTGGCGGCCAGGGACGGGAAGCGCTGCTCGAGCCAGCGCGCGAGCTCGGGCGCGTACTCGGTGTTGACCTTCTCGTACAGCGCCGGCATCTCCTTGCCGATGCGGGCCACGTCCTTGTAGAGGCGCGGCACCAGGAGGAAGAAGAAGCCGACCACCGCGGCGATGAACACCAGGTAGCAACTGATGATGGCCACGCCTCGCGGCATGCGGCGGCTGCCGTCCTTGCGCTCGACCATCCACCGCACCACCGGCGCCAGGATGTAGGCGACCAGCGCCGCGAAGATGAAGGGCAGGAGCACGCGCCGGCCCAGCACCACCACCAGCAGGACGAAGAGCGGGAAGCCCCAGCGGCGGAGGAAGGTGCGCACCGGGCCGCCGGCCGCCAGCACGCCGCGCCGCCCGCCGCCGTCGCCGCCCGCGGTCGGTCCGGAGACCCCCGAGGACAGCGGGCCCGTGACCACGCCCGAGGCCGGGCCGCTGACCTCGCCCGGGGCGCCGCCCGGGGGTCCGATCGCCGCGCCGCCCGACGCGCCGGCGGGGACGGCGCCGGGCACGCCCGAGGACGGCGGTGGATCGGTCGGGCTGGCCATGGACGGGTTCAGGCCTTCTTCCGTCGCATACCCGACCACGCGCCGGAGATCCAGCCCCCGACGCGCCCGAGTACCGACCGCCGCTCCGCGCGCGCGGAGAGCTCGACGTCGGACAGGCCGTGATCGAGCGCCGGCGGCGGCAGGGCGGCGGTGGCGGCGTCGCCGAGCAGCGTCCGTCCCAGCTCGTCGCTGGCCGCGAGCCGAGGCTCGGCCCGGCGCTCGCGCGGCGGCGGCGCGACGATCACGCGCTCGCGTCCGACCTCGGGCCGGGCCGCGCCCCACCGCCGGCAGCCGGCGCAGCGCCAGGCGAAGGCGGTGGCCCGGTGCCCGCAGTGGGGGCAGCGCCACGACCCGCCGTCGGCCCACGCCAGCGCGCCGCCGGCGCCGGCCAGGGCGGTCAGCTCGGCGGCGATCGGCGCCGGCTCGCCGGCGGCCAGGGCCAGCCGAGCGGCGGCGATCCGCGCCGGCAGGTGCTCGGGCGAGTCGGCGGCGACCTTGCGGAAGCGTGCGAGCGCGGCCGCCGGATCGATCGGCGCCAGGGCCTCGGCCGCCACCACCTGCAGATGCGGGCTCGCGCTGGTGTCGGCCAGCTCGGCCAGGGTGGCGGCGGTGGCGCGCGCCGCGGCGCGCGCGGTACGCTCGTCGGGCTCGGCGGCGACGGCCGACGCGGCAGGCGCCGACCCCGACCCCGACGCCACCGCTGACGCCGCGTCGGGCGCCGGCCCGGCCGG